>CAYSMB010000172.1:0-2607 GCA_964432005.1 uncultured Halobacteriales archaeon | reverse complement strand
TTATTGTCGAACGACGTTGGTCGCGCGGGGGCCCTTCGGCGCCTGCTCGATGTCGAATTCGATGTCTGTGCCTTCTTCGAGATCAGGGCCGCCGACGTCTTCCATGTGGAAGAACACGTCGTCGTCCGCATCCTCGGTGGAAATGAATCCGTAACCGCCAGTGGGGTTGAAGAAATCAACCGTACCTTCTGCCATCGCAACTGTGCATGCGCCGGGGCGGGGGATAAGGCTTCCGCGGTGCGAGCTACCATGACCCGTCCGTCCGAACACTGATGTAGGTGAGCGACCGACCCCGGGTATGGACGATACGATCAAACTGGGACTGTGGGCGATCGTCGGTTTGATCGTCCTTTATGTCATCTACCAGGTCGTCACCGTCCTTCTGGCCTTCCTGGGGTGGTTGATCCAGACCGTGATCATGCTGGCCATCGCCGCCGTAATCCTCTACGTCGGCTATCTCATCCTCTCGAGCGTCGTCGGCGGGGGCGGAAATACGTCGACCGCCGGAGAGCGCGAGCGTATCTTCGAGTAGCACCGATCAGTCGACCTTTGGCGGGCGAGGACGAGCCGGCGACATGGACGACGCGGCGATGGCCTGGGAGATCCTCGAGCGCGAGACTGCCTACGAGTGCCCTGGCTTTCGAATCACACGCGAAGAGGTGCGTCTCCCGGACGGCACGGAAACCGACTTCGATTACCTCTCCGAGTCGCCGAGCGTGGTGATCCTTCCGTTCACGCCAGACGGGGACCTGGTGCTAATCCGGGAATGGCGCGAGGCTGTCCAGCGGGTCAACCGCGGGTTGCCGGCGGGCACCGCCGATTCCGCGGACGCGGACCTGGCGGCCACTGCCCGACGCGAGCTCCGGGAGGAAACGGGCTACGTGGCCGGGGACCTTGAGGAACTCATCGCGGTCGAGCCCGCCAACGGCGTCGCGGACATCGAACACAAGTACTTCGTCGCGACGGGGTGCGAACCCGCCGGCGAACAGGCCCTTGAGGCCGACGAGACGATCGAAGTCGAGACTGCCTCCTACGCGGACGTTCTCGGGGAGGCGATGGCCGGGGAGATGCGAGACGGCCGGGCGCTCCTGGGTCTACTGTATTACCACGTCCAGCAAGGGTAAGCTTCGACACGCTTACGGCCGCATCCGCGGAATCGGGGCCATGTCCCGCGCCGTGTTCGAGGTCAAGCGCACGGACGCGGCCGGCCGTCTCGGCCGCCTGGATGTCCCGCGGACCGGCGTGACGATCGAGACCCCGGCGATGCTGCCGGTGGTCAACCCGCACCTCCAGGACATCGAACCTCGCCGTCTGGCCGAGGAATTCGGGGCCGAGATTCTCATCACGAACGCCTACGTGCTCTACGGGAGCGACGACTTGCGCGAGCAAGCGGTCTCGGATGGCGTCCACGACGTCCTCGATTTTCCGGGGGCGATCATGACCGATTCGGGGTCGTTCCAGCTGGCCGAGTACGGCGACATCGACGTCGATACCTCCGAGATCCTCCGGTTCCAGGACCGGATCGGGTCGGACATCGCAACGCCGGTCGACGTCCCGACGCCGCCGGATGCCGACCGGGAGACGGCCGAAGCGGACCTCGAGGAGACGATGGCCGCGTTGCACACCGCGGCCGAGTACGATGCGGGCGAGATGCTCCTCTCGGGGCCGATCCAAGGCGGGACCTACCCCGACCTCCGGGAACGGGCGGCCGAGGAAGCCGACACGCTGGCCCTCGACACCTATCCGGTCGGGGCGATGGTCCCGCTGCTGCGCGCCTACGAGTTCGAGGAGATCGTGGCCGTGGTGGATGCGGCCAAACGTGGCCTGGGCACCGACGCACCCGTTCACCTCTTCGGCGCCGGCCACCCAATGATGTTCGCCCTGGCTGTCGCGCTCGGATGCGATCTGTTCGACTCGGCGGCATATGCGTTGTACGCCAGGGAGCACCGGTACCTCACGACCGCCGGAACGACGGATCTCGACGATCTGGCGTACTTTCCGTGTAGCTGTCCGGTGTGTGGCGGCCGTGATCCCGACGATCTCCGCGACCGGGAGCCGTCCGAACGCGAACGACTCCTCGCCGAACACAACCTCCACGTGACCATGGCGGAGATCCGGCGGATCAAGCAGGCGATCGTCCAGGGGGAACTCCTCGAGCTCGTCGAACGCCGGGTCCGGGCCCATCCTCGCCTCCTCGATGGCTACCGGCGGGCGCTGGCGAGCCCGCGGCTGCGATCCGAGGAACCGGCGACGGGTGCCCGTCCCGTCTTTTACCTTTCGAGCGAGAGCGCGGGTCGTCCGGAGGTCCGGCGTCACCACGAGCGGCTCGGCCGCGTCGGCGTCCCGCAAGAGGTCATGTTCGTCGAGCGAGGAATCGCGGAGGCCGTCGTGAACGCGCATATCGACAATGGGATCGAACGTTGGCCGATCGCTCCCCCGTTCGGCCCGGTACCACCCGATCTCGAGCAAACGTATCCGCTGACCGCCGAGCTTCCCCGGCGGACGGACGACGCCGCGATCGCGGCGGCGGTCGATGGCATCCGGGCACTGCTGGACGGGCGCTCGGTCGAGGGGACCCTGCTCCACGACTCGTGGCCCGCGTGGGCG
>CAYSMB010000171.1:0-2903 GCA_964432005.1 uncultured Halobacteriales archaeon | reverse complement strand
TCCACCTCGCCCGTGTCGGGATCGACCTCGACGATCGCGACGTGCGCGCCGAACGGAGCGGTCGAGCCTTCGGGGGAGAAGAAGGCGGTCTCCTCGAGGCCGCGAATATCCTCCGGGAGGCTGCCGGAGTAGGCGACGCCGGCGACCTCCTGGATCGTCATGGCCCGGCTCGGGGCGCCCGCGACCTGGAACTCCCCGTCTTCGAACACGATGTCCTCGACCGCTGCCTCGAGTTCGTGGGCGGCGATCGCCCTGGCGCGCTCGCGGAGCTTGCGCGCCCCTTCCCTCACGGCATTGCCGCCCATCGACATGGCCTTGCTGCCGCCCGTGCCGCCGCCTTCCGGCACGCGATCGCTGTCGCCCGCGACGATCTCGACGTCGTCGAGTCCGATCCCCAGCTCGTCCGCGACGACCTGGGCAAATCCGGTCGCATGGCCTTGGCCGTTCTCGACGAGCGAATGCCGGGCGACCACCTTCCCCGAGGGATGGATCTTGAGCTGGCCGCCCTGGAGGCTCCCGGAGCCGCCGCCACAGATCTCGATGTAGGTGGAAAAGCCGATGCCGAGGTAGCGGCCGTCCGCCCGGGCCTCTGCCTGGCGCTCGCGGAACGCGTCGTAATCGACGTGTTCCAGCGCCGTGTCGAGGGTCTTCTCGTAGTCCCCGCTATCGTAGGTCGACTCGAAGGGGGTCTCGTAGGGGAACTGGTCGGGCTGGATGAAGTTCCGGCGGCGGAACTCGAGGGGATCCTCGTCGAGCTCCCGCGCACACGCATTGACCAGCCGTTCGATGATGTAGGCTGCTTCGGGTCGTCCGGCACCCCGGTAGGCGGACAGGTAGGTCGTGTTCGTGAAGACGCCGGTGACCTCGACGTAGGCGTTCGGGATGTCGTACTGACCGAGCAGCCGCGTGCCCATGGCACCGGCGGGAACGCCCGCGCCGCCCGCGATCAAATACGCCCCGACATCCGCGTCGGTGTCCACGTGGAATCCGGTGATACGGCCGTCCGTGATCGCTGCGCGGGCGGTGACGTCGTGGCGTCGGGAGTGGTTCGTGGCCGTGAAGGCCTCCGACCGGGTGGCCTGCCACTTGACCGGCCGTTCGAGCTGCATCGAACTCCAGGCGGCGAGCACGTGCCCGGTATACGCGCGTGCCTTGACGCCGAACCCACCGCCGATCTCGGGGGCCCGCACCGTGACCCGGTGCTCGGGGATATCCAGGATGGTCGAGAGGTGGTTCTGCACGCCGAGGACGTTCTGACAGCCCAGTTCGACGATGAGACGGTCGGCCGCGGGCCGGTACTGGGCGACAGCCGCTCGCGGCTCCATCGGAACGGCAACGACCTTGTTGATCGAGAGGTCCACCTCGACGACGTCCTCGGCTTCGTCGAACGCGGCCATGGTCCCCTCGCGGTTGCCGGAATCCCATTCGAAGGCCACGTTGTCCGGCGCTTCGTCGTGGATCGCGGGCGCATCGTCGGCGAGGGCGTCCTGGATGTCCGTCGCCATGTCCAGGCGCTCGTAGGAGACATCGATCAGATCGATCGCATCGTGGGCGGTGTAGCGGTCCTCGGCGACGACACCCGCGATCGGGTCGCCCTGGTAGCGCACCTTGTCTCCCGCCAGGAACGGCAGGTCGACGTCGGCCGTGTAATCCCGCTTGCCGCCAGGGAGGATGCCTTCGAGCCCGTCTGCTCGCAGATCGTCGAGTGTGTAGACGGCCAGCACGCCGTCGAGTGCCTCGGCGTCGCTGGTGTCGATGTCCTCGATCCGGGCGTGACCGAAGCGGCTGCGCAGGATGGCGAGCTGGACCTCGTCGGGGTATTTCAGATCGTCGGTGAACTGGCCTTCCCCGGTGAGTAACGGGCGATCCTCGCGCCGCTGGACGGCGGAGCCGACCGACCGGCCGGATTCGACCTCGTCGGCGTCGAGCGTCTCTATCGACATCGTCTGCCTCCCGTGGGGTGCAAGCCGACTGCGGGGCGATCCGAGAGCATGTATCCGAATCGATACCGGCGATAGCCATAAAGTTGGCCGCTCGCCGCTTCCGTTGCCTGAGGCCGCTGGACTCATTACCGACGGCCGATCATCGGTCGTCAAATGGCCCACGACGAACTGATCTCCCGCCCCGACGCGGTCGAACGCGTTCTGGATCTGCGCGAGGATGCGTCGGTCGCCGCGACCGAGCAGGTCGGTGTGGACGAGATCGCCGGCCGGACGCTGGCCGAGGATGTCGTCGCATCCGCGGATTCCCCGCGACAGTCCCATGCAACAATGGACGGGTTCGCCTTCGACGCGACCGACGAGTTTCCGCTTTCGGTTGTAGACGAGGTGTTCCCCGAGGACGATCCACCCGACATCGCCCCTGGAGAAGCGGTCAGGATCGCAACCGGGGCCCCGCTCCCGCCAACGGCAAACGCGGTGCTGAAGCGGGAGGAATCCGAGGTCACCGACGGACAGCTGTCGGGGTCGGACATCTCGCCCGGGACGTACACGTACGAACGAGCCTCAAACGTTGCCGAGGGGGAGATCCTGTTTGCTGCGGGAGAGCGCCTCGGTCCGGAGGACGCGATCTTGCTCAAGGACCTCGGTGCAGATACGGTCCGCGCCGAGGCTCGGCGCTCGGTCGGGGTGCTCGCGACCGGGACGGAGATCCACGAGGGCCGCTCGGCCGATCTCGATTCGCCGATGCTCGCCGGCCTCGTTCGAGCCTGGGGGCACGAAGCGACGTTCGAGGGGACGGTCCCCGACGAGTACGGGACGGTCGTGGGCCGGATCGACGAGCTCGCCAGCGCCCACGACGTGGTCCTCACGACCGGCGGGACCAGCGTTGGACGGAAGGATTACGTCGTCCGTGCCCTCGACGAGCTGGGGGAGGTCCACTTTCACGGGGTTCGCATTCGCCCG
>CAYSMB010000170.1:0-2916 GCA_964432005.1 uncultured Halobacteriales archaeon | reverse complement strand
CCCAGGTCATCGGCTCGAAAGGCCGAAATGATTGGCCGGACTACACCAACGGAGCTTCGCGTCGAAAATCGCCCGACACGGCGGTTAAAGATTGCGTCTCGCCGATCCGTCAACCCTATCGGCCGCCGCCGTCCGGTTTCAATCGATGGCGGTCCAGTTCTACCATCTCCCGGGCTGTCCGTACTGTCGCAAAGTCGAACAAACGCTCGAGGCACTCGACATCGAATACGAAGCACACGAAGTCCCCCCGCAGAAAACGGCGCGATCCACGGTCAAAGCGATCAGCGGTCAGTCCGGCGTCCCGGTGATCAACGATCCCGAGCACGGGGTCGAAGGCATGGCCGAGAGCGACGATATCGTCGCGTACCTCCAGGAAACATACACCTGATCAGGTTCCTTCAAATTCCGGCTCGCGGTCCTCGAGGAATGCGGAGATCCCCTCGTTGAGATCGTCGGTCTGGGTGAGCCGCCCGAAGGCTCCCGATTCCACCTCGAGGCCGGCCTCCTCGTCCTGCACGCCCACGTGCATCGCCCGTTTGGCCGCGGCCATCGCGATCGGCGGCCCGGATGCAATGTGTTCTGCATACTCGACGGCCCGCTCGTCGAACTCGTCGTTCGGGATCAGCTCGTTCACGAAACCGAACGCCTCCATCTCCTCGGCGTCGTAGCGCTCGCCCGTGAAGACGATCTCCTTGGTCCGGCCCAATCCAACAATCGGAATCAGCCGCTGGGTCCCACCCCAGCCGGGCAGCATCCCGAGATCCCGTTCGGGCTGGCTGAAGGTGGAGCGCTCGGTGGCGATTCGGAGATCCGCTGCCGTCGCTAGCTCCATTCCGCCCCCGAGACAGTAGCCGTCGACCGCGGCGATCACGGGCAAGTCGCTGTCCATCAATCGGCCGTACGCCCGATGGCCCTGTTTCGACACGGCGATTGCGTCGTCCATCCCGCCGAACAAGGCCGCCATCCCGCCGATGTCTGCTCCGGCGGAGAAGGCCCGATCGCCCGCGCCGGTCACGAGCACCGCCCGGACATCCTCTTCGCCCTCGAGTCGTTCGATCGCCTCCGGGAGCTCCGTGAGGACCTCCGGCGAGATCGCGTTCATCCGGTGGGGACGATCGATGACCAGCCGCGCGACGTACTCGCCCGGGTACTCGATGCGCAGGGCCTCGAAGTCGCTCTCTGCCGCCGTGCCCCGATCCCCGCCTTCCGCTGCACGACGTCGCAGTTCCTCGCTGGGCTCATAGCGGGCCGCACCCGTCTCGTCGTACCTAGATTCCAGATGCTCGACGAGCGCGTCGACGCCGTGTTCGTCGGCCAGCCGAATCGGCCCGTCGGGAAAGCCCGCGCCGAGTTCTAGGGCGGTGTCGATGGCTTCCTCGCTCGCGACGTCCTCGCCGAGCAGTTTGGTGGCTTCATTGGCCATCACGGCGAGCAGGCGCTCGGCGATATCCGGATCCCGAGCGTCCTGGTCCACCTGCACGCCGCCGTCCGCGTAATCGTAAAATCCGGCGTCGGTCTTCCGCCCGAGTTCGTCGTTTTCGACTTGTTCCTCGAGGAGCGGACAGGGTGCATACCCCTCGCCCAACTCGTCGTGGATATACTTGAGCACATCGAGCGCGACGTCGAGGCCCACCTGATCGGCGAGTTCGAAGGCGCCCATCGGAAACCCGAGCTCGAACTGGACGGTCGCGTCGATTGCCTCGATGGTCGCCTCGTCCTCGTGGACCATCCAGCACGCCTCGTTCAACTGTGGCGTCAGGATCCGGTTCACGATGAACCCGGGGCTGTCCTTTGTGACTTGCACGGGGGCCTTCCCGAAATCACGCGCGAGCGCCTCGGTGGTTTCGAGCACGTCCTCGTCGGTCTCGTCACCGGCGATGACCTCGACGAGATCCATCCGCACAGGCGGGTTGAAAAAGTGCATCCCGCAGAAGCGTTCGGGGCGATCGGTCGCGGCGCCGATCGCCGTGATGGAGATACTCGAGGTGTTCGAGGCGAAGATCGCGCGGTCGTGGGCGTGGTTGCTGACATCCTCAAAGACCTCGCGTTTGATCTCGAGGCGCTCGGGGACGGCCTCGATGACGAAGTCCGCATCGCCGACCGCCGCCTCGATGTCGACGACGCCCTCAAGGCG
The DNA here is from genome assembly GCA_964432005.1 of uncultured Halobacteriales archaeon. Lineage (GTDB taxonomy): Archaea > Halobacteriota > Halobacteria > Halobacteriales > SKNY01 > SKNY01. Next base: position 782 of record CAYSMB010000170.1, on the reverse strand, counting down.
TTCGCGCGCCGCGTCCGCCGCGTCCTGGTCGAGGCGTTCCTGTTCGACGAGCTTGCCCAGACTCCACTCGATTTCCTCGAGGCCATCTTCGACCAATTCCTCCTCGATGTCCCGCAGCATCACGTCGTACCCGGCGATCGCGGCCACCTCGGCGATGCCATGGCCCATCGTCCCGGCGCCAAGGACCGCGATGCGATCGATCCCGTCGATGGTCATGGCAGAGCGCTCGGCGAGACGACTGTTAACTGTTGTTACCGCCCCGACGATTTATGCCGACGCCACGGCTATCTCCAGTTGTTCCATGAGCGCGCAATCGCCCCTCGAGGTGATCGGCGAACCCCTCTTCTATCGCACCGACGCGATCGACCGGGGATCCCCGACAACCGTGCTGGACGCCGCCCAGCGAACGCATGTCCGCACGCTCGAAGGGATGCAAAAGGAGGCCATTATCGCCGACAGCCGATCCAAGGAGGCCTGGCGACTCGCCAGCGACGAAGGCGACAACCACGACGGTGACGACGACGCGCCGTGCCCACTCTCGTTCTTCATGACCGGGCTCGACAGCTCCGCCACGAAACGCATCGAGACGCTCGCGGCCGAGCGGGACATCGTCCTCGAGGACCTCGAGGTCGTTCTGGATACGTTCTACACGATGCAGGGCTCAGCGCTGCGGGGTGACATGGAAGGCGGCGCGCTGAACCCGGAGTTCCAGGTCACGGTCGGCGCCGCCGATTCGATTTCGCCGTTGATCGAGGAGGCCATCTCGACCGCGCCGGTGATGG
>CAYSMB010000169.1:1249-2956 GCA_964432005.1 uncultured Halobacteriales archaeon | reverse complement strand
CGGTCCCCGAGGGCCTCCTCGACGACCTCTTTCATCACCGGGTCGGGCACGAGCTCACCGGCCTCCATGTACTCCCGGGGCGTCCCGTGGTCGGTCTCCATGTCCTTGTTGGCCCGGAGGATGTCGCCCGTCGCGATGTGATCGATCCCGAACGCCGACTCGATCTTCGCCCCCTGCGTCCCTTTGCCCGCACCCGGTGGGCCGACCAGCACGATACGCACGTCGCTCATGGCAGGCGATCGATCGGCCGCGGTAATAGGCCTGCGGATCCAGCGAACCGGCTGCGGTTACTCCTCGTCCCGCGCGGCCCAATTGGCACACGGCTCCACGTCGTCCATCGTCTCCTCGTGATAGCCACAGTACGGTTGCATCCCGTCCCCGGAAGGAACGTACTCGAAGTGCCGACAGTTCCCGCAGTAGCGATCGACCGGACGGGGATGGTCCTGCTCGTCCGTGAGGATGTCGACCCCTTCGTCGCCGCCCCGTTGCGCGACTGTCGCCTCGCCACCGTCGCTCACGGTCATGTCCTCGTCGGACGGGAGGCTCCCGACGATACTGAGCCCACCACGCTGTTGGCTGCGGTTGGCTTCCACCTCGACGACCTTGGTGCGCCCCGCTTTGCGGACCTCGAAGTCCACGGTCCCGCCCGGATCGTTGCGCGTTTTGAAGTTCGCGACGCCGACGAAGAGACACCAGAACGTGAGCAGGGCCCCGAGGAAGTAGATGGTGGCCGTTTCGAAGGTGTAGTGGCGATCGACCGAGGCGCCGAGCCACTGGGAAGGATAGACCTGGGAGAACAGCACGACCCCGACGACGGCGATCGCCGCCCCGACCCCCGCCGCGAGACGAATACGCCTGCTCGCCGGCAGCACGGTGAGAATCCCGACAAAGACCGCCGGGACTCCCAGACCCCCCAGCACGCCCGCCAGACGCCGCGATTCGAACCGATCGATACCGACGGCCGACAGCACCTCCGTCGACGCGATGACGAGGCCGATTACGACCATCGCGGCCCCAAGGAGGAACAGCCCCACCCCGAGCAGCATCCGTCGGCGCCCGACGTGATAGCCCGGAGCGCTCCGACGGTGGTACACCTCCGCGAGGCTTGTCATGTGTGTACGCTTTGCCGGGCGGGTACAAAACACTACGTCAGACGCACGGGCGACGATATTCCGAAGCAGCCGCGCTCACTGGCGACGTTCAGATCGAGTTCCGCAGGCGTTCGAACAATCCCTGTTCGACGTCGATCTCCTCGCCACCGGCGGCGGCGAACGCCTCGAGGGCCTCTTTCTCCTCTGTAGACAGGTTCTTCGGGGTCACCACCTGTATGTGGACGATGAGGTCGCCTTGACCGCGCCGGCGCAACCGCGGCATCCCGGCCCCATCCACCGTGATCCGCTCGCCGCTTTGGGTCCCGGGGGACACCTTGACTTCCTCGTCGCCGTCGAACGTCGGGACCGTGACGGTGTCTCCGAACACCGCCTGTGGGAAGGAGATCGGTTTGCGGTAGTGGAGATCGTCGCCGTCCCGCTTGTAATCCTCGTGTTCGCGGATCGAGATGTCGATCAGCAGGTCGCCGGCGGGACCACCGTGCTCGCCCGGGGCGCCCTCGCCCTCCATCCGGAGCGTCTGGCCGTCCTCGATCCCCGCAGGGATATCGACCTGCAGCGTGGACTGCTCGGAAACGACGCCCTCGCCACGGCACTG
>CAYSMB010000169.1:419-1239 GCA_964432005.1 uncultured Halobacteriales archaeon | reverse complement strand
CACTGCTGGCACTCTTCTTCGACGAGTTCGCCGTCGCCTTCGCACCGCGGGCACGTCTGAGTTTGCTGGACTCGGCCGAACGGGGACTGTTGGACCTGGGTGACTTGCCCGCGCCCGTTGCATTCCGGACACCGCTGCACCCCGGCATCCGGCGGATGGCCGGCGCCATCACATGTCGAGCACTCCTGTGGCCGCGTGACCGTGAGCTGCTTGGTCGCGCCTTGGTACGCGTCCTCGAGATCGATGCCCAGCTCGGTTTTGAGGTCCGCTCCCTGTCGAGGCCCGTTTCGTTGCCGCCGGCTGCCACCGAAGAACTGCTCGAAGATATCCCCCATGCCGCCGAACGGATCGCCGGCGCCGCCACCGAAGGGATCGCCGGCCCCCGCACCCCCGGGACCGCGATCGTCGAACCCACCGTGTTTCTCGGACTGGACGAAGCGATCGTGACCGAGCTGGTCGTAGGCCGACCGCTTGTCCTCGTCGGTGAGGACCTCCTTTGCCTTCTGGATCTTCTTGAACTGCTCCTCGGCGTCCGGGTCGTCGCTGACGTCCGGGTGATGGCGTGCCGCCTGTTTCCGGAACGCGCGTTCGATATCCTTCTTGCTGGCGTCCCGGTCGACGCCGAGGACCTCGTAAAAGTCCTCGCTCATTCGTTATCCCCGATTACTCGCTTCAACTACTTCAAGCGCCCGGGTTAGGAAGTTTGTCGAATCGAGGCGGGAGTACCGGCCGACAACGCCGCGAAAGCGACTCGTACCGTCGTGCGCGTCGGTTCAGGCCGATTCGTCGTCGTCGTCCCCGTCCCCGTCGCCGTCACCCT
>CAYSMB010000169.1:0-409 GCA_964432005.1 uncultured Halobacteriales archaeon | reverse complement strand
TCAGGCCGATTCGTCTTGGTCGTCGTCACCGTCGCCGTCGCCGTCGCTCTCGTCGGCTTCCATCTCGTCCACATCCTCGAAATCCGCGTCGACGAACTCTTCACCGACATCGCCCATGTCCTCGGGGTCGAATCCGCCGGCGCCGGCCATGTCCTCGGGATCGAATCCGGCTGCCCCGGCTCCGGCGCCCTCTGCGCCGGCCTGTGCGGCCTGTTGCTGGTAGGCCTGCTTGCCGATCTCCTGGAGGGTCTCGCTGAGGTCCTCGGTGACAGACTCCAGATCCTCGGGGGAGGCGTCCTCTTCCTCGAGGGTCTCCTCGACGTCTTCGAGGGCCGCCTCGATCTGCTCTTCGAGCTCCTCGTCGACGAGTTCCTCGTTCTCGTCGAGCAGGGAGTCCGCGCGCTGGATG
>CAYSMB010000168.1:2739-3046 GCA_964432005.1 uncultured Halobacteriales archaeon | reverse complement strand
GACGATCGCCCCGCCCGGTTCGAGGTCGCCGGCGGCCTCCGCGGCCTCGACCATCGCGAGGGCCGGCCGGTCCTTGGCGGACCCGCCCGGGTTGAAGCCCTCGAGTTTCGCCGCGATGACCGAGCCCGGGGGTGCGGCCATCCTGACGAGGGGGCTCCCGATGGTCTCCAGGATGCTCCGCTTCATGGTCCAGTTTTCGCCAGGCCGATATAAACGCCTGATGGGTCTCCGGACGATCGCGGGGCCTATAGGCGCGTCAAGCCTACGAGTGCGTATGCGCCTCGAAACCATGCGGCCGGCGGATGTC
>CAYSMB010000168.1:0-2729 GCA_964432005.1 uncultured Halobacteriales archaeon | reverse complement strand
GCGCCGGGCGTCGACGAGGCGATCGATGTGCTCGCCCGGCACGCGGATGACGTGACGATCCGGGTGTGGGGTGGCGATTGGTGTGGGGATTGTCAGGCCCTCCTCCCGCCGTTTGCCGCCGCCTTGGAGTCGGCCGGGATCGATCCGGAACGGGTGGATCAATATCCCGTCGAGAAGGCGGCGGATGGCACGAAAACCGGCCCGCTCGTCGATGCGTACCGGATCGAACGGATTCCGACAGTCGTCCTCGAACGGGACGGTGAAGAACTCGTCCGCTTCGTCGAATCCGCCGATGACCCGCCGGAAGTCGTGCTCGCCGAGACGCTCTCGGCCCCCACGATTACCGAGTAACCTCAGTTCTCCCGCGCCCGATCCCGCAGGGGCCGGACCCCCGGCAGGATCGAGAGCAGACGCGTGACATAGCCGAACCGGAACAGCCCGAACTGCGAGAGGATGCCGAGGACGAACAGCCCCAGGAACAGCGGAGAGACGAATTCGAAGTAAAGTGGCTCCGGGGAGAGCTGGGCCTGGGCCTCGATCATCGCGTCGGTCGTGAGCGAACGCGAGGCCAGTGCGGCGCCGATAAAGGAGGTGATGAGGACCATCATCGTCTTCGTCAGCGCCATGCCGGCTAGCGCAAGGACAAGTCCGAGCCCGACCGCGACGACCAGTTCGACGTACGTTCCGCCCTCCACGAGCATCCCGGAGAGCCCCGACAGGCCGACGTACGTCCCTACGACAAATCCGACCGCTCCGACCGCTAACGAGAGCAACATGTACCCGAGGAGCACGCCGATAATGGCCCCGACGATGACCGCGATTGCCGTTGCCTGGAGCCCCGCGAGCCCGATGACCCCGCCGATCGACGGCGCGAGCAGGTAGCCCGACCCCGCCCCGACCGCCAGCCCCAGAGCGGTCACGCCGTAGCTAGAGAACGCCGCGCCGAAGAAAAGAAACGCCAGTCCGACGACGATCATGGCGACGGTCGCGAGTTCTACCATGCCTTGGGGAAATCGGGGTCACCCGCAAATACTTTGCGGCTATCATGACCGTCACCCGATCCGAACGGTCACGTCGCAGCGTCGATCGCCTGATCGAGATCCGCGATGATATCCTCGACATCCTCGAGCCCAACGGACAGCCTGACGAGCTCGGGGACGACGCCGCTGGCGAGCTGTTCTTCCTCGGTCAGTTGCTGGTGGGTCGTACTCGCAGGATGGATGATGAGCGTCTTTGCGTCGCCGACGTTCGCCAGCAGGCTTGCGAGTTCGACTTCCGCACACACCTGCCGTCCGGCCTCGTAACCGTCCTCGAGGCCGAAGGTGATCATCGCTCCGTAGCCACCCTCGAGGTATTCCCGTGCGTTCTCGTGGGTTTCGTGATCGGAAAGTCCGGGGAAGTGGACCCACTCGACGGCCGGGTGATCATCCAGGTACTCCGCGACGGTGAGGGCGTTCACGCAGTGACGCTCCATCCGGACCGGGAGGCTCTCGAGTTTCTGGAGGGTCACCCACGCATCGAAGGGGGCCTGCTGGTTGCCGAGATCGCGGAGCCCCCGGGTCCGTGCGGCGATCGCGAACGCAATGTCGCCGAACGCCTCCCGGAAGTTCACGCCGTGGTAGGCCGGGTTCGGCTCCGTTAGCTCCGGGTAGTTCCCCTCCTCCCACGGGAAGGACCCGCCGTCGACGAGGACGCCGCCGATGGTCGATCCGGCCCCGTGGAGCCACTTCGTCGTCGAGTTCCAGACGAGGTCGGCTCCGTGCTCGATCGGCCGGCAGAGGTACGGCGTGGCGAACGTGTTGTCGACGAACAGCGGCACGTCGTGCTCGTGGGCGATCTCGGCGATGCGTTCGATGTCGGGCACGTCCAGGGCTGGATTGCCGATCGTCTCGCAGTGGACGTAGGCGGTGTCTTCGTCGATGGCCCCGGCGTACGCGTCGTAGTCGAGGGTGTCGACGAACCGGGTTTCGATCCCCCGCTTTTCGACGGTATGGGTGAGGTAGGTGTAGGTCCCGCCGTACAGCGAGGAGGCCGAGACGATGTTGTCGCCGACGTCCGCGAGGATGAAGGTCGCGAGATCGAACGCGGCCATCCCGCTCGAGGTCGCCAGCGCGGCGGCACCACCCTCGAGCGACGCGATGCGCTCCTCGAGCATCGCGTTCGTCGGGTTCATGATCCGGGAGTAGATGTTCCCGAACTCCCGGAGGCCAAAGAGGTCCGCCGCGTGTTCGGGATCGTCGAACACGTACGACGTCGTCTGGTAGATCGGCGGTGCTCGGGCGTTGGTGGCGGGATCGGGATCCTGTCCGGCGTGAACCGATCGTGTCGCGAAATTGGGATTGTCCTCGCTCATAGCTTCGTGCGGGAGTGGCCGGGGTGAGGTCATCGTTCTTTCGAGTTGGCCCTTCCCGGACGGAGCCGGTCTCGGAACGTTTTATCAACCGCCGGGCCAACATCCGCGGAATGGTCCCGTCCCTCGACGCCCTCGCGCAGGCCTTCGAACACCGGGACATGCGCCCGGCGATGTTCGACGTCGAGCTCCGCAAGCGGACGGGACAGTGGTACCTCGGGCGGCCGATCGAGCTCTCCGGGTTACTGGAGGATCTGGCCGAGCATGGGGCCTTCCGCGCCGATGATGGCACCATCCACGTCCCGCTCCACGAGCCGGATTCGGCCGAGCTGACCGACGCGTATCTCCGGGTCGACCCCGAGGATGAACGCGTCGCGTT
>CAYSMB010000167.1:0-3049 GCA_964432005.1 uncultured Halobacteriales archaeon | reverse complement strand
GTCGAGGCCTACCTGTTTACCGTGCAGTCCGCCGACTTCGAACGGTTCGAGGCCGGCCTCGCGCGGGACCACACCATCGCCTCGTTCGAGCGAGTCGTCGAGGACGGCGACGAAGCCGTCTACCGGTTCGAATACGCGCCGGACGCCACGCTCTTCTCGCGTGCGGTCGCGGAAGTCAACGGCGTCGCCCTCGAGTGGACGAACGACGGCACGACGTGGACGGTGCGGGTGTGGCTGCCCGATCGCGACGCCCTCTCGGCACTCTGGGAGTATGCCAGCGACCACGACATCGCGTTCACTCTCGAGCGGGTCAACGACTACGTCGCCGGCGGGAACGAATCCGTCCTGACCGACGACCAGCGGGAAGCTCTCCGGCTCGCCCTCGAGGCGGGCTACTTCGAGGAACCCCGGGAGGTAACCCTCGGCGAGGTGGCCGACGCCCTCGAGATCTCCCAGCCCGCGGCCGGCGGCCTGCTCCGACGCGGGATTCGCCGCCTGCTCGTCTCGACGTTCCCGGCCGAGGAGGCGTGATGGTGCCCCGGGGGGTCCGCCGCGGTCGGTTCACGATCGTCACTAGTTGACGCATCCATCGAGCGCGGACGATCTCCGACAGCGGGCCGCGTGGCCCACCCAATGCAAGCGTTTAGTAGATCCCCAGGAGCCACGGGGCGAGCAACACGAGGAGAACGCCGACGAGGACCGTCGCGACGATCCAGACCACGCTAAACCACATGAGCCGTACGCCGAAGTACGCCTCGGCCTCCGGCGAGGCGGTCTCGGTCGGGAGCATATCGGCGGTTGGATGAGGTCCCCCAAGAAGATACCGTCCTGGGACTCGATCCGATCGATCGAGACTCCCGACTGGATTATTTGTTCTCGAGGGCGTCGAGGATGCAGGCCGAAGCGATCACCGCCTCCTTCGGGACACCCTCGGCGTCGTCGATCGTCACTGTGTACGCATCCCGCAGCGATACCTTCCCCTCGATGTCGCCGACGTGATTGCCGTCGGCATCGAAGATCTCGTACTTGTTCGGCACGAGGTTCGCTACCGAGAAGAGATGCCGAAGGGCGGACAGTAGTTTGCTCTTGGAGTCGATCATCGCCAGGGCTTCTCCGGTATCGGGATCGCGGATCGTCCAGTGTTCGACAAACATCGAGAGCTCCTCGTCGAGCACGACCACGTCTTCGTCCGTACCGGGATCCCTGAGCGTGTACGTCCCGGCGATATCCACGATACCCCCCGCCGTGACTTCGAAGGCATCCTCGTCGTCGCCGGTCACGAACGGGAAGGCCTCCTTGAGATTGAAGAGCTCCTGCTTGCCGCGGAGGACGACCTCACCGGCGCTGTCCCGGACCTTGTACTTGTTCCGGATCGCGGATTGTTTGACGTCGTACCGGTCGTCGTCCAGATCGAGCGTCGAGATCGTGTAATCCCCTGACGTCGAGGTGGAGGGCTCGGACATCGGTCGTGCGGAACCCGTATGACCGGGCAGATAGTTCTGTTGGATGGAGTGCATGCGACGCTCGCGGCGTCTTTTGGGAAGGCTATACCTCGCTAGCCGGACGTAGTTGGAGCTCGGTACCGCGATCGTCCTCGACGGCACGTTCGTAAAGCATCGCGCCCGCGGCCACGGTCTCGATGGCCGTGCCCCCGCTGTCGAAGATGGTGATCTCGTCGGGATCGGTGCGTCCAGCGGCGTTGCCGGCGACGATCTCCCCGAGTTCCGCGTGGACGTGATCCTCCGTGATCGCGCCGGCCTCGAGCGCGTGCAGGAAGGACCCGGCATCCGAGAACGCCCGATCGTGGAGGTCCGGGACGTAGGTCGCCCGGGCAACGGTCTCCGCCTCGAGTTCGCGTGCCGCCGGATCGTACTGGCCCATCGCGGTGACGTGGGTCCCGGGCTGGAGGTCCTCGCTGTCGAAGACGGGTTCGCGCGCCGTCGTCGCGGTGACGACGATGTCCGCCGGGACGACGGCGTCACTCGCGGACCCGACCGCGCGCACGGCCGGCGATAGGTGTTCGTCGAGATCGCTGGCGAGGCCCTCCCGGTTTTCCGGCGTGGGCGAATAGATCAGGATCTCGTCGAGATCGCGCACCGTGACGGCGTGGATGATCTGTCCCCGCGCCTGTTTTCCGGCGCCGATGACCCCCATGGTGCTCGCGTCCTCGCGGGCGAGGGCGTCGATCCCCACCGCCCCGGCCGCGCCGGTCTTGAACGGCTTCATCGATCAGCCATCGACGATTGCTCGCAACGCCCCCTCCTCGGCGTCGAACAGCGGCGTGAGGAACCAGGCGTCCCCGCTAAAGCCGGCGGCGTACATGTACCCGCCCATGTACCCCGTCTCCGGCAGGATCGCGACGTAGGTCGTGAACATCCCGCCGGGATCCGCGGAGGTCAACTTCGTTCGGGGTTCCGCGGGCGCGCCGTTGCCCCGCTGGCGGTAGCCCTCGCGGACGGCCGCTACGTACTCGTCGGGGTCGGCGAGGTCGGTCACCTCGTCGCCGGACAGATAGAGGACGTCGGTCATGTCGGGCATTGTGCCAAGCGCGCACGTATAGGCGACGATCCGGCCGGTCCGGGATCGCGCCCTGGGGCACAGTTATATCCCCCTGCCGCGAGCGGGCAATCACCATGACAAATCTATCGGACATGGCCATTGGCAATGCATCGACGTCGATTTCGCGTCGCGCCTTCACGAGCGCGACCGGGGCGGCGGTCCTCGCCGGCGGCGCCGGAACGGCGCTCGGGGCCGCTCATGGATCCGAACGGCCGGGCGTCTTCGCGTATTTCGAGCGTCGGGACGGCGAGGATGAGCCGTTCGAACCGTACGTGCCGACCCCCATCGCGGCCCAACTTGGTGACCAGCCCACGACCGAGAGCTAGCTTGTCGGGTTTCCCGTCCCGCCCAATCTATTCGATCTCGACTCGTTTCGCGGGACCGGCCGGGGGCGCGTGATCCACCGGGAACTGCCGTTTCCCCGCGAGGGTGTACCTTTATCGCCACCGGATCTGCATGCCGATGCGTGAGCGACCCCGCCATCGTCGGC
>CAYSMB010000166.1:0-3204 GCA_964432005.1 uncultured Halobacteriales archaeon | reverse complement strand
GTCCTCCTGGGTCAAATACGGCGACGAGCAGGGCCTGAAGATGCTCAACTGCGGGGCGAATGACTTCATGGGGACGATCCTGTCCGAGGAGATTACCAAGCGGGCGGGCGGCGAGTACGGCCAGGCTCGAAGCGTCGCCGAGTACGTCGAGATGATCGACTCGATCGGTCGGATTCCGGCCGAGCGTTCGACCGATTACCGCCGCACCCACCGCTTCGATCCGATCGAGGAGACGTTCGGACCGGTGCTCGGCCCGCGCGCCGAGGGGACGCCGATGCTCCCGGCGTAGCTCACAGCCCGGCCACACGACGATATCGTCGGCCCGCCTCGTCGTCGGCGGACAATGCCTCGAGGATGCGATCGCTGAGCCACTGATTGTCGTGCGCGAGGTGTTCGGGTATGTACCTATCGTATACCGGCAGCCGTTCTACGAGCGGCACCTCCGCATCCTCGGCGAGTTCGTCGAGGCGGTCGAGCGCCGGCCAGGCGTACTCGGGGTTGATGTGATCGACGGTGACCGGCGAGACGCCGCCCAGGTCATCGACCCCACAGTCGAGCAGATCGGCGGTCGGCGAGAGGTTCGGCGGAACCTGCACCGAGATCTCCTCTGGGAGGACGCCCCGCGCCATCGCCGTCACCCGCCGCATCGTCTCGACGGACGGGCGGTCGAATCGCGATCGTTCGTTCGGGACCACATTCTGAACGATGACCTCCTGGATGTGGCCGTAGCGTTCGTGTAACGCCCGGATCGCGAGGAGGCTCTCGGCTCGATCCCGCCAGCCCTCGCCGATCCCCACGAGGATGCCGGTCGTGAAGGGGACACCGAGTTCCCCTGCCGTCCGGAGTGTCCGGAGTCGCTGTTCGGGCGTCTTTCGTCGCGGACCGGCGTGGGCGTCGACGTCCGCCGTCGTCTCGAGCATCACGCCCATGCTCGCATTGAGGTCGGCGACGGCTGCCATCTGCTCCCGGGTCTGGTCGCCGGGGTTGCTATGGGGCAACAGACCCTCCTCGAGGGCAATCTCGCAGGCTTCCCCGAGGTATTCGTGAATGGATTCGTGGCCGAGTTCGGCCAACGTCTCGTAGATGTCCGTATACCGATCGTCCGGGTCGTCGCCAAAGGTGAACAGCGCCTCGGTGCACCCGGCTCGCGCTCCGCGTCGCAGGATCGTCCGAACCTCCTCGGGAGACAATAGAGAGGCTTCGCCCGGGGGATCGAAGTACGTACAGTAGGTACACGTATACCGGCAGGCGGTCGTGAGCGGCACGAAGACGTTTTTCGCGAAGGTCAATCGGTCCGCCGGCTCGACGTCGGCGGGTCGGATCTCGAGAGCCCGTTCGATCTCGTCCTCGTCGACCCGGAGCTCGACGTCGGCCACCGTTGCCATCGACGTGAGTGGACGGCCGACGCCCTAAAACCTCACTCTCGCTCGATGTCGACACGCCCCCCCGTCGCGACGGGCGCGAATCCGGCCTCGCGGAGCCACTGCGCGGCCCGCCCCGCACCGTGGAGAACGACCTCGACGAGGTCCTCCGGCTCGTCGACGTCAGTCGTGAGCCGGCGGGAGTCGACCTCCGTGGCGTCCAGCCCGGCTTCGGCGGCGATGTCCCGATGATCGGCGATCGACACGCCGTGAAAGTCCACAGCGAAGGCGTCGTCCCGGACGACGAGTGCATTGGTCCCGCCACCCCGTCCGGGGGCGAGGACGAGATCGCCGGGCGCATCGACGAGCCGTCGCACCGCCACCGGCGTCAGTAGCGCGAGGTCCGCCATCACGATCGCCATCGGGGGCACGAGGACGTCGTTGACCGCCGGCGAGAGCGGGCGCGCGTCGACGATCACGGGCGCGGGTGGGTCCTCGAGGTCGTGGGTCGAAAGGATCTCCGGCTGGCAGCCCGCGTCCCGGACCGCCGTCACGACGTCCTCGACCATGCGCCGGGCGAACGTCCCACGTTCCGCGTCGGTGAGAAGCGGCGAGAGACGGCTCTTGGGATCCTCCGGCGCGTACGGGATGATCACGCGCATGCCGCCGCAAAATGGATCGACCGCTCAGAACAGCGGTTCGAGTTCGTCCTCGTCGTCGCTGACGAGTTCCTCGATCCGCTCGGTACTGTCCTCGCGGATGTCCTCGATGTTGTCCTGGGTCTCGATCGCGAGCTGTTGGAGTTCCTTGATCCGGGGGATGTCGGTCACGCCGGAGAGCAGGAGTACCGCGGAGACCTCGTCGGCATGATCCATCGGGTAATCGCCGCCGCGGACCTCCATGCTGCCGGTCTTTTCCTCAATCCACTTGCGCCCGCGTTCGATGCCCTTCCGGTTTAGGTATTGGCTCGGTCCGGACAGCACGAGGACGGCCCGTTCGACCCCTTCGAGTTCGGCCGGCAGTGTCAGGCGGCCGAGGGCAGCCTCGCGGACGATGCTCGTGATCCGATTGGTAGCGTTGGCCGAATCGATGTCGTCGCCGCCCCCGCGTTTGAGTCTGGACAGCAACCCGGAGCCGTTGCCCTTGTTGGGGTCGACGACGTCGGAGGCAAAGCCTACAGTGGAGATACCACCTCCGGATAAGGTGTTGATGATCTCCGAGGAATCGACCACGCTCTCGGCGACGTGATCTCCCGCTTTGACCTCGCCGGCACTGAATAGAATCCCGAACCGTCTGACGAGTTCCTCGTTGAGCTTGGCATACCCCCCTTCGATCGACTCGCCCGTGCGACGCCAGGCGTCGTTGTCGAAGACCATGAGGTTGTCCACCTCGTGGATGAACGTCTGCAGGGCGCGGGCGGCGTTGAGGGTGTAGATCCCACCTTCGTCGTTGCCGGGCAGGATACCGAGACCATAGACGGGCTCCGTATAGATCGATTTGAGATGTCTCGCGAGGATCGGTGCGCCACCGCTACCGGTGCCACCCCCGAGCGCGGCGACGACGAGGAAGGCGTCGATCTCGTGGACCCGGATCGTGTCGATCGCCCCCTGGATCTCGTCGATATCCTCCTCGGCGACTTCCGCGCCGAGTTCGTTGTCCGCGCCCACCCCGTGACCCTTGACCTTGGCCTGGCCGATCAGGACGCGGTTGTCCTCCGGGACGTACTCGAGTCCCATGAGGTCGGCTTTCGCCGTGTTGATGGCGATCGCCGACTGGACAATGTCGTTACCCGTGTTCAGATCGTACTCGAGGAACCGATCCACGATCTTCCCCCCCGCCTGCC
>CAYSMB010000165.1:0-3269 GCA_964432005.1 uncultured Halobacteriales archaeon | reverse complement strand
GGAGTTCCACGATCGCCTCGACGACGCCGAGGAGGCCCTGGAGGCGGCCGACCTCGACCCGGACGCCGATGCCGAGGTGATCGCCGAGTTGCTCGAGGCCACGAGCACCTTGGAAGCGGCCCTCGATGCGGCCACCGCGTTCGGGGACCTGCCGGTCCGCGAGCAGCTCCAGCGCCAGGGCTTTTTCGACGTCCTCGGCCACTACAAGGACTTCCCGCCGGAGTGGAGCGCGCTCAAGGTCCACGAGCAAGAGCGCAACGTCGAGATGATCCTGCTGGCCTACGACCTGCTGGACTCGAACTTCATGGAGGAACACTGCCTGGACGCGCTCAAGCGACTCGGGGACGAGCGCGCCGTCGAGCCCATGATGGAGCTCGCCCAGCGGCGCGACCGGGACGCCATCGAAATCCTCGGCAAGATCGGCAGCGACGAACCCGTCGAGATGTTCTTCGATTACATCGAGACCGATAGCGATCCGCTCCTGCAGCAGGTGACGCTGAAAGCCCTCGGGGAGATCGGCAATCCCGACGCCACCGAACCGGTTGCCCAGCAGCTCGTGGCGGACGAACCCGCGGTGCGAAGCCAGGCGGCCCGGGCGCTCGGCATGATCGGCGATCCGCGGGCGATCGATCCGCTGGCCGAGCGACTCGACGCGGACGACGCGGCGGAGGTGCGCGGGAGCGCCGCGTGGGCGCTCGTCCAAATCGGCACGGCCGCGGCCATGGAGGTGCTCGAGGAGTACGCGGACGATCGGACATACCTGGTCGAGCACGAGGCCGGCAAGGTCGCCGGCGCGGGCTAAACGGGCGGCGATTTATCCCCGGGGGCGCGCCCTCGACGGGCGTGTCCCCGACGCGAATCGGCCTCCTCCTGGCGTGCCTGCTCTGCGTCGCTGTCGTCGTGCCGGGTGGGGCCGGCGCCGCGGACGGCCCCCGGATCGAAGGTGTCGAATCGAACCCCGTGACCGACGGGAACGAAGGGGAATACATCGTCCTCTCGGTCCCGTCGCCGACGAACCTTTCGGGGTGGCGAATCACGGACGGCCGCTACGAGGCGACGCTCCCGAGCATGCGGGTGGAGGGGCGCGTGGCCGTCAGCGGTGATCCCCGGACGACGGCGTTGTTGACCGACGAGCGCGTGCTCGCGTGGGATGGCTATCTGCCCCTCTCGGCCGAGGGTGATACCCTCTCGCTCGTCGCGCCGAACGGAACGGTCGTCGATCGCGTCGAGTTCGGACCGGTCGCCGAGCGGGCGTCGCTCGTCCGGAACGGGAGTGCGCGGTTTGTCCCGCGCACGCACGGTCCGTCCCTGCCCGCGTTTCCGAACCGCTCGCCGGATCGCGTGACCGCGTTCGTTCTGCCTGACTCCCCGGCGTTCGTGCTCGAGACGCTCCTGGACGCGGACGAGCGCATCTGGCTTGCCGGTTATGAGTTCACTGATCGCGCCGTGACGGACCTCCTCGTCGCCAAACGGGCGGCCGGCGTCGACGTGCGGGTCCTTCTGGATGGGGCTCCCGTCAGCGGCCAGCCCGCCGAAGAGCCCGTGCTGCTGGATCGGCTCTCGGATGCGGGCGTTCCGATTACGGTGCTCGACACCCCACGGCGGCGGTTCGCCTTTCACCATCCCAAGTATGCGATCGTCGACGATACGGCCCTGATTATGTCCGAAAACTGGAAGCCATCCGGCGTCGGGGGCAACGGCAGTCGCGGGTGGGGTGTTGCGATCGAGGACTCCGAGCTCGCCGGCGACTTGGCGACCGTCTTCGAGACGGACGCCGGCTGGCGGGACGGGATCCACTGGGATGTCCACGGCGAATCGACCGCCACGATACCCATCGACCGGGCTCGCCCGCTGGACATCGACCGCCACGCCCCGGCCGATCTCGAGGTCGAGAGCGCCCGCGTCGTGACGGCGCCGGATCAGGCCGAGCGGACCCTCCGATCGATCATCGAGGCCGCGGACGAACGGATCGAGATCCAGCAGGTCAGCATCGGGGATGTCGGCTTCCCGCTGCTTGAGGCCACGCGACGGGCGGCCGAACGCGGCGTCAGCGTGCGAATCCACCTGGACGATTCGTGGTATGTCGCCGACGCCAACACCGCGCTCGTCGCGGAACTGGAATCCCTGACCGCCGAGACCGACGTGACGGTAACCATGAGCAACGGCCCCGGTCGGTTCGGCAAGATCCACAACAAGGGAGTGGTCGTAGACGAGGAAGTCGTCGTCCTTGGGAGCATGAACTGGAACAACGCCTCGATGCGCGAAAACCGGGAGGTCATCGTGGTCCTCCGGGGCGACGAGGTCGCCGAGTACTATCGCCAGGTGCTGGCCGGAGACCGGATCGACCGGACGGCCCGGACGCCGTTCGGTTACCTCGCCATCGCGCTCGGGGTCTGCGGTGGCGCCGGCTGGCTGGGCGTCCGGCGGGTCGAGTTCGAACCCTAGGCGTCGAGGTCAGTCGAGGGTGGCGTCGACGTGAGCTCCTCGTCGAGATCCGCTTCCGCCATTTTCTCGACGAGAGCGTCGAGGACGCGCTCCCGTCGGCCCGGGACGAACTTGATGCTCCCGACAACCAGGTGGCCGCCGCCGGTCACGCCGGCGCCGAGAACTTCGGCCTGGAGCTCGTCGACCATCTCCGGGATGTCCAGACGGACGCCGTCGCTGCGCATCACGCAGAAGTCCGGGCCGAATCCGATGGTGATCGTCGGTTCCTGCTCGGTCTCGGCTTTGTGATCGTGGATGGCGCCCGTCGTTCGACCCGGGGCGGGATATTGGAACCGGCGTGCGTGCGCGTCGAGGTCGACCCGGTGGAGCCGCGCGCCATTGGCGAGCCGTTCGGAGCGGACGTGCGGGAGAGCGGCATCGAGCTGGGCGTCGATCGCGGCTCTCGCGCGATCGGACAGCAGTTCGACCAGCTCGCGGTGACGGTCCCCGTCCTCATCGACCCCGAGCACGTCCCGAATCACGGGACCGCCGGACGAGTAGCGCAACCAGTGGGAGGCATAATCGAGGGCGTCGCCAACCCGCGTGAGGTCGTCGCGGTCGTAGCCCGCCTCGGCCGCCAGTTCCAGGTAATCGGGCATTGCCTCGGCCTCCGAGCGATCCGCAAGGCCGGCCACGGCGGGTACGTGCGAGATGCGATCGGTCAGTTCCGGGTCGATCAACCGGGCGAGTTCCACACAGAGCATGCCCGTGGTGACCCGGTAATCCTCCCCCACAAGGTAGGGGTTGACGTGGGCATCGAGCAGGTCCTCGACGGCGTCGGGATC
>CAYSMB010000164.1:0-3335 GCA_964432005.1 uncultured Halobacteriales archaeon | reverse complement strand
GGCCGGTCGCGAAGACCAGCAGGACGTGCAGCGAGAACTGGCCGAGGTGCTCGCGAATCCCTTGCTCGAGCTGCTGGCCGGGCATCCCTACTCGGCCGCGCACCGGTTTGGACCGAGTTCGAGGCTCGCCAGCTCGGCGGTGGGGATGTCCTCGCGCCCGATGTTCGCCCGCTTTACCTGCTGGAAGTTCGGCGGGTGCTCGGGGACATCCTCGACCAGTCTGTCGATGAATGCGTCCCGATCCAGCGCGAGGTCCGCGTTGCGCTGTTGGACTTCGGACATGGGCGCGGCGACCGGCGGTTCGGGCGCCCCCGGGTCGTGGGCGGGCAGGACGAGCGGATCGCCGTCCACCTGTTTCAGGCGCTGGAGACTGTCATAGAGCGTCTCCGCGTTCTCGGCGACATCCGTATCCTCGATGCCCGCGTCGACGCCGAGTTCCACCCGGCCCACGCTCTCGTGAAAGAGCGTATCACCGGTGAGCAGCGCCTCATCCGCGATGGCGTACGTAACGCCACCGGGACTGTGACCGGGGGTGTGGACGACCTCGATCGATAGCTCGCCGATCGTGAAGCGCTGCCCGTCGGTCACCGACGTAGCCTCGATCGAATCGGCGTCCGCCGGATGGAGGTGGTAGGCCACGTCGTTCCGATTTGCGAGTTCGTAACCGCCCGAGACGTGATCGGCATGGGCATGGGTATCGTAGACGCCGACGAGGTCGGCGTCGTATTCCTCCAGTAGCGCTTCGTATTCCTCGTAGTAATGGGAGGGGTCGAACACGGCAGCCTCGCCATCGGAGAACATGAGGTAGGACAGACAGCCCTTGCCCGGCCGAGCGACCTGGACGAGCGTTCCGTCGATCGGAACATCGACCTCGGCTGCTCGGTGGATGCGGCTCCAGCCGTTCATGCCGTCGGCGAGCGTCAGCGCGTCGTACCCGAGCTCTTCGAGGGCCCCCGTTGCCTCCTGCGAGACGACGCCGGCCGCACAGACGGTCACGATCTCGCGCTCGTCGGGAAGCTCGGCCAACGCCGTCTTGGCGGCATCGGGATCCTCCTGAATCGTCTCGTAGACGTCGACGTTCCGACTGCCCGGGATCCGCCAATCCTCGAAGTCCTCTTCGTGTCGGATGTCCACGATGAGGGGCCGTTCCCCGTCGCCATCGAACAGCCGTTCCGCGAGTCGTTCCGGCGAGATTTCACGCATCGTGTTTAACAGTTCAACCGCGTTGACTATATGAATACTGCCGGTTATGACCGGTATTGTTTTCGGTCGGCGTCCCAACGAGGGAGCATGAGCCTCTATCAAGCATCGTTCCGGATCCGGCATGAATGCCCGTACCGGGAGCTCTCGGAGCGTTATCCCGACATGACGATCCGCGAGTGGTACCTCCACGATTGCCAGGTGCTCGAGATATCGACAGCGGCCGCCCCGCCCGAGCAATTGCTCGAGGACGTCGACGCGCTCGGGACCGTGTTACACCGGAGCGAGGACGAACGGGGCGTCCACGTCGTCATGCAATCGTGCCTGTGTGCCCTCGAGGGCTCGATCATCCAGCGCTTCGAGGAATACAACTGTCTGTATCAGCCACCGACCGTCCATCGCCAGGGGTGGGAACATTACAGCGTCATCGCATTCGACGAAGCGGACATTCGCGCGCTCCATGACGAGCTCACGACCGACCGGGACATCGAAGTCCTGGCCAAAACCGGCCTCGAGGAGGCCCAGATCCCCCACGGCCTCGTGGCCCCGGTCGACCAGCTCGCGGAGGGACTCACGGACCGCCAGCTCGCGGCGATTCGACACGCCCTCGATCGCGGCTACTACGAGTCGCCCCGCAGAACGTCGATCAGCGAGCTCGCCGAGGACACCGACGTCGCACGTTCGACGTTCGAGGAGCACCTCCGCAAGGCCGAGAACAAGCTCATGGGCAATGTGGGCCACTTCTTGCGGCTCCTGCTGGGGTCGGGGTCCGATGACCCGCTCGGGGTCGAACGCGCCACCGCCGTAGCGGCCGACTAGGTTTCTCCGGGGGTCCTCTTCGAGACCCGCATCGGTTGCATCGAGCGGTAGGTCAGGACCCGCCAGATCCACTCGAGCGGACCGTAGCGGAAAAATCGTAACCATAGAACCGAGAGGGGCACCTGGATCATCCAAATGACGACGACGATCCCGAGCGCCTCCACGCGGGTCACGGAGGCGAACAGCCCCAGCCCGTGACCGTAGAAGATCAGCGTCGCCAGGACCGACTGGAGGATGTAGTTGCTGAACGCGGTCCGGCCAACGGCGGCGAGCGCTCGCGTCACTAGCCCGTCGGGCCAGAGATCCGCGATGAGCATGAGGACGCCGATGTATCCCCCCGCAAGTGCGAAGCTGCCCCAGTAGTTGAACTGGCGCCAGTAAAGCGCCGCGCCGGCAGCCCAATCGTTGGCATGGATGTACCAGATCCCGGCGAGAATGATCGCCAATCCCACCACCGCCCCGCCGGCAGCCAACCGAGCGTAGAACCCTCTCGACCGGTCGTTCGTAAGGATCCCCCACTTGTACAGCGCCATCCCGAGGAGCATCGATCCGGCGGCCCGCCAGAACGTGAAGATCACGAAGCCCGAGGTCTGGCGATCGAATGCCGACGGGGCGCGGTGCTCGAGCTGCTCGAACCACCCGTCGCGATAGGCCTCGATCTCCGCTTCGAGGGCGGCCGTGGCGGGTTCCCACTGGGCGGCGATGCTCGCCGGGTCGACACTGAGAGCCGAGGAGACCTCGATCAACGAGGGGACGGCCACGAGCACGAAGCCCAACCGGGCCAGCCGGACCGGCGGCAGGTCACGGAAAAAGACCACGAAGAAGGCACACAACCCATATGCGACGAGGATATCGCCGTACCACAACACGTAGGCATGCAAGAGACCGAAAATGACCAACCAAGCGTTGCGTCGATAGAACAGGGGGAACGTCGAACCCTCGCGGCGGTCGGCGCTCTCGGTAAACAGGATTACGCCAGCGCCGAAGAGGACGGTAAAGAGCGTGATGAACTTCTGTCGCGCGAAGATTTCCCCGAACAGCCAGGCGAGGTAGTTCGCCCCGTTGAAATCGCCGTATGCTGTCGGATTGAACAACACGACCTCCGGCATCGAGAAGACCTGGATGTTGATGATGAGGATCCCGAGGAGGGCAAAGCCCCGAAGCGCATCGAGGGAGACAATCCGTTCGGACGGCGGCGTCGGTCCCTCCTCGCTCATCGAAGCTCTACCAACGCCTCGTCCAGCGGCGTCCTAAAGGGCGTGGGTCCCGCGTCCGGCCTGCGAGGGTGAGGTGTATCTCCCGTATGCGCCACGTTC
>CAYSMB010000163.1:0-3348 GCA_964432005.1 uncultured Halobacteriales archaeon | reverse complement strand
AGGAAGTTCTCCTTGCCCTCGTTCATGATCCGCTTGAACGTGCGGTCGACGGACTGGCGGTGGCCGAACATCCCCAAGTCTTCGGGAAAGTCGACGAAGTTGAGCCGTTCGGCGGTCCCGGAGTACTTCTCCATGGATCGCCCGAGGAGGACCGGCGTTCGGCCGATCTCGCGGGCGAACTCGACCATGCTCTTGACCCGGGCAATGTGACTGGAGAACGTCGTCGCGACGATCCCGCCGTCGTAGTCCTCCATGCTCATTAGCACGTCCCGCAGGTGGGTGCGCGCGATCCGCTCGGAGGGCGTCCGTCCCTTCGTGTTCGCGTTGGTACAGTCCTCGATGTAACAGAGAACGCCTTGGCCCTCGCGACCGATTTCCCGGAAGCGGCTCATGTCGATGGGATCCCCGATCACCGGGGTGTGATCCATCCGTTTGTCGAGACCGTAAACGATCGCGCCCTCGGGGGTATGCAGGACGGGATTGATCGCGTCGATCACCGAGTGGGTGACGTTGACGAACTCGAGATCCACGCGGTCCGAGAGGCCCATCCGCCCGCCTGCGTCCATTTTGATGAGCTCGTTTTCGACGCCGAATTTCTCCTCGTCCTTGATCTCCTGTTTGACGAGCTCGATCGTAAACGGCGTCGCCACAACTGGCGCGTCGTAGCGATGGGCCAGCTTGCTGATCGCCCCGATGTGATCGAGGTGGCCGTGGGTGGGGACGATCGCCTTGACGTCGCCCTCGAGTTCGGACATGACCCGATCATCCGGGATCGCACCCATGTCGATCAGGTCGAGGCTGTGCATCTTCTCGGTCTGTACGTTGTCGTGAATGAGGACCTTCGACAGGTTCAGGCCCATGTCAAAGATGACGACGTCGTCGCCAGCCCGGACGGCCGTCATCTGACGGCCGACCTCCTCATATCCGCCGATCGTTGCGATTTCGATTTCCATGTTCGTATCCTCCATCCCGCGTCGGGGATGACACTACGAACCGCGAGGCGGGGGCGCTTGTGTAGTTGGTCGCGATCCTCGCGCCCCTATCGGCTTTCCCCCGCGTGCGGCCCGTTGCCGCACTTCCCCGCGGGTCGTTTATGACCCCCGCTATGCCCCGGGGTGTTAAAAAGGACCGGTATCCGATCGGTGGGCTCAATGGACCGTCGTGCCGGGGGAACCGCCGCCGAGAAACGCATCCATGTCCTCGATGCCGAAGATTGATCCCGTTAGGTCCGCACGGAGGAGCGTCGCCACCTTCCCGCCCATCCCACCGCTTACGTCGGCGCCGTCCGGTCGGTCGAATCCGGCCGGACCGTCACCCATCGCTCGAATCGTGGGGATGACCGTACCGTCGTCGTCCAGGACGCCGGGGACGTTCGAACAGAACCCGAGCCGGTCGCTCCCGAACGCCGATGCTAGCTCGACCGCAAGGGTATCGCCGCTCACGACCGTTGCTCCCCGTCCCTCGTGGGCGACCAAATCCCCGCAGAGGACTGGGACTTGTCCGGCCGCCAGCCATCCCGTGACACCCCCCATTGAGAGCTCGAGCGCCCCGCTGGGGTCTTTCCGAGCGAGCGCGCGGGGAGCGAGCCCGATGGCCGGTACGCCGGCGGTGGCGAGGGCGTCGACGACTTCGGCGTTGAGGCGATCCATCGCGCCGGTAATCGTCCGGATCGCCTCGGGATCGCGGGTGCCATCGGTCGTCGTGACGCCGTACCGCTCGGCGGCGGGGTGACCGAAGCTCCCGCCACCGTGGACGAGGACGAGGTCCTCGTGACCCGATTCGGCGATCGCGGTACACGCCGCCGCGAGCTGATCGCGATCGACGACCCCCTCGCGATCCTTCTCGGTCACCAGGCTCCCGCCCAGCTTGAGGATCGTCGTCATGCTTCCTCGACGCGGACGCCGGTGGTCGCGAGATCGGCCCGGAATGCCTGTTCGCACCCCGGTGTGGCCTCCAGGGCGGCGAGGGAACCATCGCCGTCGTCGAGCGCGACGATACACCCGCCTCCACCGGCCCCGGTCAACTTTGCCCCCGCTGCCCCGGACTCGCGCGCCGCCCAGACCATCTCGTCGAGCGACCGGGCGGACACCCCGAGCGCCGCCAGCAGGCCGTGGTTGAACGACATCAAGCGGCCCAACTCGCTGACCGCGCCATCGGACAGCGCCGTCTCGCCCTGGCGGACGAGATCCCCGATCGCCGCCACGGTGTCATGGGCGAAATCGTATCGATCCCGGAGGTCGCGCACGGCCGCGACCAGGGCACCGGTTTCGCCGGCGCCCCCGTCGAAGCCGATGACGAACGGCAAATCCGGCGCCTCGAGGGTGCGACACTGATCGCCTTCCACCCGGACGGCCCCGCCCATCGTCGAACAGAACGTGTCCGCCCGGGAGGCTTCGCCCCCCTGGACCGTATGCTCGGTCCGGTAGGCTCGCTCGGCAAGCTCATCGGCGTCAATCGGATGGTTGGACGCCCGCGTTGCCGCGTCGATCGCCGCGACCGTCACCGCCGCCGAGGAGCCAAGGCCCGCTCCGAGTGGGATATCGCTCTCGATCGTGACATCGAATCCGGCGCTCGGATCGTCGATCGCCTCACGGGCCTGTTCGATCGCCGTATCGATGTAGCCCATTGCCGCCTCGAGAAGCTCCGGCCGCACGTCCACGTCCGGGTGCGCGGCCGTGTCCCCTTCGTATTCGACAGTAAATCCATCGAGCGAAAGGTCCTCGGCGGTCACGCGGACGCGGTCGTCATCGCGGCCCTCCACGCGCACGAACGCCCGGCGCTCGATCGCGCACGGGACGGCGGGGTAGCCGTAGACGACGGCGTGTTCGCCGAAGAGATAGACCTTCCCCGGCGCGCTCGAAACTACCATTGGCGGGCCAACGAAGCCGCGGATCTTAATGGCTGTCCGTTCGTTTCCCCCGTTCCTCTGGGTGGTTCGGAGATCGACTTCTCGGTGCTATGCAACCGGAGGCGGCCGAGCGCTTCGAGACCGCGGACGCTCCAGTCGGGGCAATCTCGAGCCCAATGGACCTGTATGGGGCAAGTCGAAATGGGAGCGATTCCGACGCTAACGGCTGAAGTTCGCCCCGAACATTACCCGGTGGCGAGGAGGATAGACGCGGATGAAACGCGGAGATCAGGGTCCGGCTTCGAACTCTTCTAACGCATAGACCGTGTCGGCGCCGCGCCGATCGAGGGTCTCGTTCGCGAGCAACCAGTAGACGACGCTCAGTGCCTTGCGCCCCTTGTTGTTCGTCGGGATCACGAGGTCGACGTTGCTGGTCTGGTTGTTCGAGTCACACATCGCGATGACGGGGATGCCGACCGTGATCGCCTCCTTGACGGCCT
>CAYSMB010000162.1:0-3474 GCA_964432005.1 uncultured Halobacteriales archaeon | reverse complement strand
GAGAGATCCTCGGGCGCACAGCCGAGCAACGCGGCCGGATCGACCGAGGACTCCCACCCCAGTCGTCGCGCGGAATCCTCGGCGGACGGATCCGGAGAAACGGATTTCGCATCCGGATCGATATCCGCGAAGAAGTCCGACCAGCCGTAATTGCCGACCCGCACCCGGGGCCTCTCGAGGGACGTCTCCGACGCGCCATCTCCCGTCGGCGATCCTCCCTGTTCTTCCTGCCCCAGAGACATGACCGATCTGACGACGCTTTCCTATAAAAGGGGATAGCCGAATTATCCTAACATTCCCGAGAAAACCCGAATCCTTACCTCAGGACCGTCGCGAGTCATCCCTATGGACCCCGTCGTCGAGGTGGCCGGTCTCTCGCATCGATACGGGGACGTGACGGCAGCCACGGACATCGATCTCGAGATCGAACCGGACGAGATTTTCGTGCTAATCGGTCCCAACGGTGCGGGGAAAACCACCCTCGTTCGGGCGATCACCGGGACGTTGGGCGCCGCCGCGGGGACCGTCCGCGTGTTCGGCTCGCCGCCGGCGGCCGTGCGACGGCACCGCGTCGGCCTCCTTCCCCAGGCCTTCTCGCCGCCCGGGCGGCTCACTGGCTCGGAGATCATCGAGTACTACGCGGGATTGTATCCGGACGCCCGTGCACCCGAGCACGTCCTCGCGGATGTCGGGATGGACGACGCCGCCGATCGCTGGTACGAGCGGCTGTCGGGCGGCCAGCAACGACGGATCTGCGTGGGGACGGCCCTCGTCAACGATCCGGACCTGCTCATCCTGGACGAACCGACCACGGGGATCGATCCCCGGGGCCGTGTCAGGGTCTGGGACCTGCTCCGATCCACACGGGCGGACGATCGAGCGACCCTGCTCACAACCCACGACATGGTCCAGGCCGAGCGACTCGCCGATCGCGTGGGCTTGCTCGACGACGGCCGTCTCGTCGCAGTCGGACCGCCGGAGGAACTCATCGCCGACCACGCCGCCCCGAGTCAGTTCGTCGTCAAACCGGACGGACCGATCGATGACCTGTCGCTCGATCGTCCCGTCGAACGACGGGACGGGGACCTGGTCTTCCCGGCGGTCGAGCCGGACGAGGTGACGGCGGTATTGAATCAGCTCGACGCTCAGAACATCGGGTACCGGCGGTTCGTGTGGGAGGAATCGACGCTCGAGGACGTCTACTTCAGCCTCACTGAGGAGGGACAGCCGGCTTGAATCGTGCCATCCCCACGGAGGCCCGCGCGGCCTGGCGAACCTTCATCCGCCGCCGGACGGCGGTGGTGTTCACCTTCGTCTTCCCGTTGCTCCTGGTCGTGATTTTCGGGGCGCTCGTTCGGACGGATACGGGCTTGTTCGGCGAGCCGGCGCGATATTACGTCCCCGGGTATCTGGCCGCCGTCGTGATGTTTACCCCACTTTCGAGGATGGGGGCGGAGGTCACACGGCATCGAGAGCACAACCGCTTCGAGAAGCTCGCAACCACACCGCTGACCGAATGGGGCTGGCTGCTCGCCCACGCGGCGGTCAATGTCGCGCTCGTCTTGCTCGCCAGTGCGCTCATCCTGGTTGCCCTCTGGGCGCTCGCCGGGATCACCGTCGTCCCCACGCCCTCCCTGATCGCCTTTCTCGTCCTCGGCGTCCTCTTGTTCTGTGGACTCGGCGCCACCCTCGGGCGAATCGCGCGGACGCAGGACGGCGTGATCGCCGCGTCGAACACGATCGCGCTTCCGATGCTCCTGCTCGCGGAGACGTTCATCTCGCCCGCACAACTACCCGACTGGTTCGGGCCCATCATCGGGGTCATGCCCCTGACGCCCTTCAGTCGCGGGGTCCGGGGGACGATCACGGCAGGCACCGCATGGACGTTCGACCTCCTCGTTCTCGCGGTCCTCGCGGTCGCTTTTCTGGCGCTCGGCGCGGCCCTCATCCCGACGACGGACTGAATCACCACGTCGCCGCGTAGAGATGCTCGAGCATGAGATAGGTTAACAACCCGAGGACGAGACTCAGGATCCACACCCCCGCAGCGACGCGTCCGACGCGAGCATGCGAGGATCGGCGGATCGCCGGCACGGGACGGGTCGCTCCCAGCACGAAGACGTAGATCACGAGCGGTACCGCCACGATCGAGAGGAGGATGTGGACCGCCAACATCGCGAGATACCCGGCCCGCACCGTCGCGGGACCGACAAACGTCTTCGTCCCACCGCCACCGATACGCAGCAGATACATGCCGAGAAACGCCATGATGAGCACGATCGCGGTCGACATCGCGAGCCGGTGGTTGGCGACCGCCCCGTTTCTGATCCAGTACCACCCGGCGAGCAGGCAGACGACCGTCGCGGCGTTGACGATGGCGATCCCGTGTGAAAGCCACGTCGACGTCGCTCGGGTGATCGAAGGATACGGCAGGAGGCCGGCAAACGTCGCGATTACCACGGCATAAGCGAGCAACGTCGCGACGGCCGTGATCGCGAGCGGCCGCTCGCGGAGGCGCGCGGGAACGGCCACCGTCTCCATACCCCTCCCTGGCGGTCAGCCAGGTAGGGCGTTACGATTCACGCCGGTCCGGTCAACTGTCCGACAAACACAATCAAGCCCCTGGCGTGCCTTCAACGGATGACCGATGAAGGCCAGGAACTTCCTTGTTGCAACCGCCGGTGCCGTCGGGGCCGCGGCCGTCGGGAACCGACTGCTCAGCCGTCGCGCGGACCCGCTGGGGCCGCCCCTCGAGCACGAAACCGGGACGTATCGGTGGCGCGGTATCGACGTCGCCTATACCGAGGGTGGGGATCCGGAGGCGGGGGACCTCTTGCTCGTCCACGACGTCCATCGTGCCGCATCGAGCCGCGAGTTCGAGCGGATCTTCGATCGCCTCGCCGACGAGTACCATGTCCTCGCACCGGATCTCCCGGGGTTCGGGCGCTCGGATCGGCCACCGCTTCGGTACTCGGGAACGCTATATCAGTCGTTCCTGGAGGATTTCGTAGCGGATGTAGCCGATACGCCCGTTGGACTTGGTAGCGGCCTCGGCGGGGGCTACCTCGTGGGTGCCGCCGAAACCGTAGATCTCGAGCGCTTGCTACTGGTGTGTCCGACCACGAACGGCGAGGTCAGCACCTCCTGGGCCTTCGGGAGCGTGCTCCGGAGCCCTCTCGTCGGCGAGGCGGCCTTCAACGCGATGACGTCACGTCGGGTGCTCGGTCGATTCGCTCGACGCCGACTCGTCTACGACCCCGAAGCGCTGTCCACCGAAGACCGGGCGTACCTGTGGGAGACGGCCCATCAGCCTGGCGCGCGCTTCGCTCCCGCGGCGTTGTACGCGGGGAATCTCGCCGCGCCCCGTGGCGTGGCGGAGGGTCTCGCCGGATCGGAGCCCTCGGCGACCCTGATTTGGGGCCGGGCCGCCGCGCGCCCATCCCTGCAGTCGGGCCGTCAGATACTCTTTGCAGC
>CAYSMB010000161.1:1456-3502 GCA_964432005.1 uncultured Halobacteriales archaeon | reverse complement strand
CGGCCGTGCTGCTCAATTTCCGCGGCTACGACACCCTGCTCGAGATCGGTGTGCTGCTGCTCGCGGTTCTCGGCGTCTTCGCAGTGCGCAGCGGCGCAACCGACGCCGCCTCTCCCGAGATCCCGACCGCCGCCAGCTGCTCGTGGACGTGCGCGAGACGGGCCTGGAACATGTGACTCTCGGCGGCCTCGGCGTGGGCCCGCCCGGTTTCCTTGTAAGTTGGCACGATCCCGGCGACGATGCGCAGCTCCGACTCGAGCGGCGAATCGAGTCGATAGGACCGACAGTCCGCGTCGTTCAGCCCCGCCTCGAGTACGGAAAACCCGCCCGTCACGGCCCGAGCGGCCGATGCCGAGCCGCGCCGGGCGATCGCGGAGAGCTCGGGCAGCGAGAGGTCCAGCCCCGCGGCGGCCGCCGCCGCACAGGCCGCGGCGGCAAAGCCCGACGCCGAGGAGCCAAAGCCCACGTTCGTCGGAAAGTCGTTCCGACTCTCCAGGCGGACGCGGGTGTCCGTATCCGCGATGGTGCGGATCCGATCGATGACCCTGCGGATGCGCTCGGCGCCCTCGCCCGTCACGCGCTCGCCGTCGATCTCGTACGTATCGGCGTCCCGGTCGGACTCGAACGCCACCGTCGTCAACGAGTGACTCGGGGCGGTACAGACGCTGATGCTTGGATGGTACGGGAGTCGCAACGTGTCATCCCGCATCCCGTGATACTTCACCAGACCCTGTATCGGGTGGGCGATGGCCGTCGCCGCGCCGTCCATGCCGAGCGGGCGTGAGTGGGACGCATAAATCGAACGGCTCATGGCGCCGGGGCAACCCCCCGCCGACATGGCAGACGCGATCGAGGACCGTTCCGCACAGGTCGAGACGGTCCTCGAACGTCTCTACGAGGCATATCCCGACGCGACCATCTCCCTGAACTTTTCCGATCGCTGGGAGCTCCTCGTCGCGGTCATCCTTTCGGCGCAGTGTACCGACACCCGGGTCAACGCGGTCACCCCGGAACTGTTCGAGAAATACGATTCCGTGCCAGCGTTCGCCCAGGCCGATCAGGACGAGCTCGCCGAGGATATCGGCTCGATCACGTACTTCAACAGCAAGGCGGAGTACCTCCGCGGGGCGGCCGATCGGATCTTGGAGGAACACGGCGGGGAGGTGCCGGATACCATGGACGCCCTGACGGACCTCCCGGGCGTGGGACGGAAGACGGCGAACGTGGTTCTCCAGCACGGTCACGACATCCGCGAGGGCATCGTCGTGGACACGCACGTCCAGCGGTTGAGTCGCCGCCTGGGGATCACGACGGCCGAGCGGCCGGAGGCGATCGAGCGCGAGCTCGTCGAGCTAGTCGCCAAAGAGCACTGGACCGAATACACGCACCTGCTCATTAGCCACGGACGGGCCGTCTGTTCGGCGCGGAATCCGTCGTGTGCCGAGTGCGTCCTCGAGGACATCTGTCCGTCCTCCAAACTCCGAAACGACGTCGATCTCGCGAACGGCGAACCGTGGGAGGATTAGGGCCGTGAGGCGAGCGGCGACCGGCCGGCGTCGACGCGCAGCGAGCGATACGCCCCGGCCGGCGTGAACTCGACCGATTCGCCGCAGGCCACCCCGCCGATCTGCTCGCCGTCGACGAACAATCCCACCGTCCCCTCGTCTCGAACGACCTCGACCGTCACGGTATCGCGGAGCACCCATTCGTCCGGGGTAGTCCGGTAGGGAGCGACGGGAACGACGACCGCTGCAGACACCGTCGTATCGACGCGGGGACCACCTGCGGCCCGCGCATACCCTCCACCCGTCGGCGGGGTGGCGACGACGATCCCGTCGGCCCGGTACTCACAGATCTGCTCGCCGCCATACCGGACGCCGAATTCCGAAATCGTCGCGGGGGCGGTGGTCATGACCATTGCCTCGGTCACCCGTTCGTGGGTCCGTTCGCCGTCGGACACGGCAAGCGTCGTATGCTCGACCCGTTCGAAATCGCCCGAGGCGAGCGCGTCGAGGGCCTCCGGTAGATCGGACACGGCCACCGGCG
>CAYSMB010000161.1:0-1356 GCA_964432005.1 uncultured Halobacteriales archaeon | reverse complement strand
TCGCCCGAGGCGAGCGCGTCGAGGGCCTCCGGTAGATCGGACACGGCCACCGGCGCGAGCCCGACCGGTTCTTCGACCGCCAGGATCGGGCCCGCACCGTCGGCCTGGAGATACGACCGGATATCGGCCCATCCGGAGGCGAGAACGACATCGACTGGCGCATCCGCAAGCTCGACGGCCGCGTCGCTCACGGGCTCGCCATGATGGGACTCGACGGTATCGACGATCGCCCTCGGCGTGGAGAACCCGCCGGTTACGATGCCGATGTCCATCGGCACGTCAGAGCATGTCCTCGGTGCGCATCCCCTCGATCACGTCGTCGACGAGGTCGTCGACACTTTCGTAGGGGAAGTCCTGATAGGACCCGAGCTTCGTCGCCAGTTCCATCGCGGTCACGCTGACGTCACCCGCTTCGAACCGGGTGGATGGTCCCTCCGGAAGCGCGGGGACGAGCGCCATCTGATTGTCCACGGGATAGTCCGCCCCCTCGAAGGCCGCGCGTAGCTGGGATCGCAACTCCTCTTCGACCGATGACATGGGTAGGGGTGCCCCATCGCTTCTCAAAAGGATTACGGAGGGGGAGTTGGCCGAAACTCAACCTTTTTGGACTCCGACGGGACATCACCGTCATGCAGGATGTCCTCGCCGAGTGGCGGCCGATCGTCGACGAGGCGATCGCGTCGCTGCTGCCACGTGAGATCGACGAGGAGTACCTGAGGTCGTATTTCGGACCGGCCACCTACCGGTACGACCGGGCGGCGATCCAGCGGGCACTATCCGATCCCGTCTGGGACCTCCTCGATCGCGGGGGCAAACGGTGGCGGGCCGTGCTCTGTCTGCTGTTTCTCGACGGATTCGGACTCGACCCCCACGAGTATGTCGAGTACGCGTGTATCCCCGAGATCCTCCACAACGGTACCATCATCGTCGACGACGTCGAGGACGGGGCGGAACTCCGCCGGGGTGAACCGGCGCTCCATCACGTCTATGGGACCGACGTGGCGCTCAATGCCGGCAACGCGATGTATTTCCTCCCGCTGAAGGTGATCAGCCACAACCCCGGCGATCTCTCCCGCGAAACCCAGCTCGAGCTCTACGATATGTTTATGGTCGAACTCAACCGGACCCATCTCGGACAGGGGATGGACATCTGCTGGCACAACCAATCCGGCGTCGGGATCGCGGAGGAGCATTACCTCGAGATGTGTGCCTGCAAGACCGGCTGTCTCGGACGAATGGTCGCCCGGATCGCCGCGATCATCGGCGATCAACCGGAGGGCGTCGAGGAGGAAGCCGCCCGGTACGCCGAGGAGATGTCCATCGCCTTCCAGATCGGCGACGACATCCTCGACATCG
>CAYSMB010000160.1:0-3523 GCA_964432005.1 uncultured Halobacteriales archaeon | reverse complement strand
ACCTCACGTACTACGAGGAAGGTGGGGTACTGGCCGACGGCCCTCGGCGGATTCCCTTCTATAGCGCTTCGCGGCCGTTATTCGAACACGTGATCCGTGGGCTCGTCACCGAACGCGAGAACGTCGAACTACGATCGGACTGCCACGTCACCGGGTATCTCGAAGCGGACGAGGCGGTTACGGGCATCGAGGTGCGTGAGGACGGAGGCTCGACCCGGGATGTTCCTGCAGACCTCGTGGTTGATGCAACGGGTCGAACGAGCCGGACCCCGCAATGGTTGAACGAACGCGGGTACCCGTCGCCGAGGGTCGAGGAAGTGGACATCGACATCGGCTATAGCACCGTCGCCATCGAGCGACCTCCCGACGCCCGACGGGCGATCCTTGGCGTCGCTTCTGCGCCGCATACACGGGGGGCGGCCGTCTTCCCGATCGAGAACGAGCGATGGCTCCTCAACGTACACGGGGTCCACGGGGATCACCCGCCGACCGATCTGGACGGGCTCCGGTCGTTCGCGGGAAGCCTTCACGTCGAGGAGATCGCCCGCCTCCTGGAGACCCATTCCGTCGTTTCGGAGTCGGCGGACTTCTATCCCTTTCCCTCGAACCGCCGCCGGTACTACGAGGAGCTCGAGACGTTCCCCGACGGCCTGGTCGTCGTCGGTGACGCCATCGCGAGTTTCAATCCGATCTACGGGCAAGGAATGTCAGTGTCGGCCCTCGAGGCGCTCTCGCTCCATCACTGTTTGGCAGCAGGTGGTTCAGAGGACCTCGCCCGACGGTTCTTCAATGAAATCGGCGACATCGTCGAGAACGCCTGGATGATGGCAGTCGGCGCCGACTTTCAGTTTGCGGAAACGACGGGCCCGAAGCCGCGCGGGACAGACGTCTTTGCGCGTTATCTCTCGAGACTCATGCGCCGCGCCCAGCACGACAGCCGGTTGCGCGACGAATTGTTTCGCGTAATCAACATGGAGCGCCCGCCGACGTCACTCCTCCGGCCGGGCACGGTTTGGCGGGTCTTGAAGCCACGGCGATCGACGACATCCGGAAGCGTGGCGTTCAAAGAATCGGGCGGCTATACTGGCGAATAACCGATCGTGACTCGACGGCTGTCTTCAGCGTGATGCGTCCTCGAAGGCCATCGCGATCCGCTCCTGGTCGGAATCGCGGATACGATCCCCCAGCGAAAGCACCTCTTCGACGGGTCGGAAGGTTACCTCACCATCATCGAATTCGGGACGGGGCTCTCCCGCGGCATTCGTGTAATCGAGCATATAAGTAAGAAAGTAAAATCCCGCGCGTCCCAGGTCGGCATGGTAGGTCGTTAGATATGCGAGATCGGCGGGTTCGGCCTCGAGACCGGTTTCTTCCTCGAGTTCCCGGAGGGCGGCCTCCTTGGGACCTTCGTCGTGCCGGGTCGCACCGCCGGGGAGACTGAGCACGCCCGCCTGGGGTGCGATGGGCTCATCGAGCACGAGGACTCGGCTTCCCCTCCGAACGATGACGTGGACGCCGGCGACGGCGTTCTGGGCGAAGACGATGTCACATTCCGGACAGTACGCCGTTTCCCGACCCTCGAAATCCGTGGAGTCGACGCTTGCACCACAGACGAAGCAGTGGGCTGGTTCGACGGCGATCGAGGTGATATCCGGTGGATCCGACGTTGCCATCGTCTCGACCTACGTGGGTGATGAAGAAAATGTTGCTATATCATCAATAATACGAACAATCAAGGCTCACCGATCGGCCAGGGGGCGGGAAGGTAGCGACCGACGAGGTCATTCCGACAGACCAGCGAGTACCTCGGGCAATCGACGTCGGCGGTCTTGTGACGAATCCCGCCGAGGCGGAAAATCGACGCCTATTCGATCCCTGGCGATGATGCCTGTGATGAACACGCATGAGTGCAGATATCCGTGCGGCGAAGATCGACGAGTTCAACGCACCGCTGGAAATTACCGAGATCGAACGGCCGGACTTCGAGTCCCATGGCGTCATCATCGAGCTAGAGGCCTGTGGTATCTGTCGCTCGGACTGGCACGGGTGGCACGGGCACATGTCCCCGGCACTCGAGGGGACGGTCATCGGCCACGAACCCGCCGGACGCGTCGTCGAGGTGGGCGAGGACGTCGAACGGCTCCAAGAAGGCGACCGCGTCGCGGCCTCGATGAACCTCGCAGACGGGACCTGTGATCGGTGTCTCTCCGGCAAGTCGAACCTTTGCGAGAACCAGCGAGTGTTCGGCTTCGACGGGCAGACCCAGGGCGCCTGGGCGGAGGAGATGGCGATCCCGTGGGCGGACGTGAACACGGTCGAGCTCCCGGACGACGCGTCGTCCGCGGACATGGCCGGGCTGGGCTGTCGGTTCATGACCGGCTACAACGCCGTCGCCCACCAGGGTGGGGCGGGGCCGGGCGACTGGGTCGCCGTCCACGGGTGTGGCGGGATCGGCTCGTCGGCCATCCAGACCGCATCGGCCCTCGGTGCCGGCGTGATCGCGGTCGATATCACCGACGAAAAGCTCGAGTTCGCCGAAGGATTGGGCGCCGACGTCACCGTGAACGCGTCCGAGGTCGAGGACGTCCCCGACGAGATCCAGGACATCACCGACGGCGGAGCCGATGTCGCGGTCGACGCCCTCGGCGAGGACGAAACGTGCCGGAACGCCATCGACAGTCTCGGATTTTCCGGGACCCACGTCCAAGTGGGCGTCCCCACGCCAGAGGACGACGGCGTCGATCTTCCCGTCGGTGCCATGCTCGGCAAGGAAATCACGCTCAAGGGCAACGTCGGGATGCCGCCGACGCGGTTCGGAGAGATCCTCCAGATGTACGACCAGGGTCGCATCGATCCCGGTGCGCAGGTCACCAAGGAAGTTTCCTTGGAGGAGGTCAGCGACCGGCTCGAGGCGATGACCGAGTATGGGACGCTCGGGATCGAGGTCATTACTGAATTCTAGCCGGGCCGCGTTCGGGTTATCGCGCGGATCGGCTTACTAGTGAGGTATACCGAATACCGCCCTCGAAGCCGTTCGTTCGTACGCATATGCGGGAAAACCCCACTCGACGGTCGTCCTGCGAACGGCCGGCGGTGCAAGTGCGATGCTCGTCGCCGGTGGTATCGGGACGGCAAGTGCACGACGCGGTGCCAGTGCGGGTTTCGAGAACTCGACGGTTCCCGAATTATCCATGATTCCCGCCCCTCGTTTGCAGGAACGACCTGCAGGATTTGGTCGAACCCGACCGGGTGAGGTGGGCCGACCGGCGGGATCGACATCAACGGATTGCGAACCTTTTTGGCCAGTCCAACTCCCCGTGGGCCATGAAGCTCGGACGGTTTATCGTCGAGACGCATTGTCACGGCCAGCGCCACGCGGCCCGGATCCAGGATCACGACGACGATGCGGCCTACGAACGCATCGCCGAAAAGATGGGCGCGGCCAAGCGGGCCGACGAGGCCGAAGACGACGACGAGGTCATCGTCTACGACAACTCCGATCGCCTCGTGTACGATATGGAGC
>CAYSMB010000159.1:0-3560 GCA_964432005.1 uncultured Halobacteriales archaeon | reverse complement strand
TCACGTTCCGGGAGAACACCGAGGACGTCTACGCCGGCATCGAGTGGGAGGCCGGAACCGACGAAGTCGAACGCGTCCGCGAATTCGTCGGCGACGAGATGGGCTACGCGGATTCCATCCACGACGGCCCCGTCGGGATCGGGATCAAGCCGATCACCCAGTTCGGCACGAAGCGACTCGTCCGCGAGGCCATCGATTACGCGCTCGAACGGGATCGTGATAGCGTGACGCTGGTCCACAAGGGGAACATCATGAAGTTCACCGAGGGCGCCTTCCGGGACTGGGGGTACGAGGTCGCCGAGGAGGAGTACGGCGACGAGGTCATCACCGAGGACACCCTCTGGGAGGAGCGCGACGGCGAGCAGCCCGACGACGCGGTCGTCGTCAACGACCGCATCGCGGACAACATGCTCCAGCAGATCCTCACGCGGACGGACCAGTACGACGTCCTCGCGATGCCGAACCTCAACGGCGATTACATCTCGGACGCCTGTGGTGCCCAGATCGGGGGCCTCGGCGTCGCGCCCGGCGCGAATTTCGGCGAAGGTCGGTGTCTCGCCGAGCCGGTTCACGGGTCGGCGCCGAAGTACGCGGGCGAGGACAAGGTCAACCCGACGGCGCTGATCCTCTCTGGGGTGATCATGTTCGAGTATCTCGGTTGGAACGACGCCGCCGATCTGATCAAGCAGGGCGTCGAGGATACCATCTCGTCGGGCGTGGTCACCTACGATCTGCACCGACAGATCGAGGGCGGGACAAAGGTCGGAACGACCGACTTCGCCGAGGCCGTCGTCGACCGGATCGCGTAACACACGTTTTTCATCGAACGGGGAACCAGCATTCGACGATGTACGAGGTCGTCGGCTGTCCGGACTGTCGGTCGCTGTGGATCCGGGAGGGGGAGGCCGAGACGGCCGAGTGTCCGCGCTGTCGGCGCACCCACGAGGTGGCGAACCTCCGGGCGCTCGCGGAGACCGAAACCGCTCGCGCGGCCCGCGACGCGCGAACGCGGTTGCTCGCCGAACGGGCCGGCCACGAACCCGGGGAGGTCGCCGATTTCTCGTCGCTGGATCCCGCCGCCGAGGCGGACGTGGTGAGCGACGCGGCGTACCTGCGCGCCCACGACATCGACCCGGAACTCGGGGGGGACGAGCCCGAGCCGGCATCGTCGGATGACTGCTCTCCGCGGGACGTCGTGCTCGAGGCGGTCGATACCGATCGTAAGACATCACGCGCCGAGATCCTCGACCGGGTCGAACCGGCGGACGTCGACGCGACCGAGGCCGAGGCGATCCTCGGGCGGCTCGCGGACACGGGCTATGTGATCAAGGACGGTGAATCGTATCGTCGGGTCGAGTAATGTTATCGGCCGAGCGCCGCGTGTGCCTCGCTGAGCTGTCGCGATCCCAGCGCACCAACGAGCGATAGCTCGCCGGCCAGCGCGCCGGCGGCGACGATCTCCGCGAGGGCGTCCGCGTTCGTCCCGGGCGGATCGCCCCCGCCAGCGAGCCCGAGGACCTCCAGAGCATCGCGCTGGGTCGGCAACCGCGTCCCCCCGCCGATGGTGCCGACCTGGAGACTCGCACACGTCACACTCGCGTGTAACCCGGATTCCGTGACGTTCATCGTCGTGATGGCATTGGCCCCCTCGACCACGTGGGCCTCATCCTGGCCGGTCGCGAGAAAGATTGCCGCCACGACGTTGGCGACGTGGGCGTTGAACCCGAGACTCGCGGCCTTCGCGCTGCCGAGGAAGTTCTTGCTGCGGTTGATCTCGGCCATCGCGTCAGGGCTCGTGCCCAGGACATCGCGGACGATCGATTCGGGCAACTCGACCTCGGCGGTCACCGTTCGCCCGCGACCGTTGACGGCGTTGACGGCGGCGGGTTTCTTGTCAGCACAGAGGTTTCCCGAGAGCGCGACGAGCTCGGCGTCGGTCTCGGCCTCGATGACCTCACTGGCCGCCTCCGTGGCGATGGTGACCATGTTCATCCCCATGGCGTCGCCCGTCTCGAAGCGGAACCTGAGGAAGAGCCGCCGGCCAACGAGCGCGGGTTCGATGTCGAGCAACCGGCCGTGGTCCGTCGTCGATTCGGCAGCCTCCGCCAGCGCATCTTCGTTCTCACGGACCCACTCGACGGTCGCCTCCCCGGCGGCCAGGTCCGGGACGGCAAACACGGGCGCCCGGGTCATGCCCCGCTTGGTCACCCTCGCGGTCGCCCGCCCCGCGCGTCGGATGAGGGCGCAGCCGCGGTTGACGCTCGCGACGAGCGCCCCCTCCGTGGTCGCCAGCGGGAGATGATACTCCCCCTCGGCAGCCCCGCCCTCGACCGGCAACGGTCCGGCAACGCCCATCGGGAGCTGGACCGCCCCGATCATGTTCTCGATGTTCGCCTCCGCGTCCCCGGCGGGAAAGCCGTAGTCGCCGACGTGCTCGAGCGAACTGGCGGTCCGCTCCTCGATCACCTGTCGACGGGCGGTCACGGCATCCTCCGGGTCGGCGTCGCCTTCCAGTTCATGCAGGCGAACCTCGCCGTCGCGCACCCGCGCGGCGAGCTCGTCCGGACTCGTCATGTGGCGGGGTGCTCCGCGCGTCGGCCTAAGGGTTGCCCTGTTCCGCGCCGAGCAGCATGCGCCCGGTCATCGCCTCCGGTGGTTCGAGGTCGATCAACGCGAGGATCGTCGGCGCCAGGTCCGCGAGCCGCCCCACGTCCCGGACGGTCCGTCTGCCGTCGCCGCCGTCCGGGGCCACGTAGAAGAAGGGGACGTCGTTTCTCGTGTGGGCGGTGTGGGGCGCCTCGGCCGTGCCCATGTCCTCGGCGTTGCCGTGATCCGCGGTCACGATCGCGTGGCTGTCGGTGGTCTCGATCGCCTCGAGCAGGCGACCCAATGCCGTGTCGACGGCCTCGACGGCCTCGACGGCCGCGTCGAAATCGCCCGTATGCCCCACCATGTCCGGGTTGGCGTAGTTCAACACCATGACGTCGGGATCGTCCGTCCGGATCGTCTCGATCGCCTCGTCGGTCACCTCGGGGGCGCTCATCGCCGGCTGTCGGTCGTACGTCGGGACATCCGGGCTCGGCACGATCCGCCGGAGCTCCCCGTCGAACTCGATCTCGCGTCCGCCGTTGAGAAAGTACGTGACGTGCGCGTATTTCTCGGATTCGGCTATCCGCAACTGGGTCAGCCCCGCGGCCTCGAGGACGGCCCCGATCGTATCGGACGGCCGCCGGGGCTCGAAGGCGACGGGGAACGGGAACGTCCGGTCGTATTCGGTCATCGTCGCGATCTCGACGCTCGGGGGTTCCCGCCCGATCCCCTCCTCGCGCCACGCACCGGCGTCAATCCCGCCGAGCATGCGAACTAGCTGCCGGGCCCGATCGCCCCGGAAATTCCCGAAGACGACGCCGTCGCCGTCCGCGACGGGCGCCCCACCGTCGACCGTGGTGGGGACGATGAATTCGTCCGTCTCCCCCCGGTCGTATGCCGCCTTCACGGCCGCGACGGCGGTCGGGGCATCGTGGGCAGCCTCCCCCCGAACGAGTGCATCGTATGCCTCC
>CAYSMB010000158.1:0-3659 GCA_964432005.1 uncultured Halobacteriales archaeon | reverse complement strand
AGAACTCGAAGCGATCGGGTGGATCCGCCCGGACGTATCCACGACCGGTGAACCGACGGCGCAAATACTCGTCCCGGTCGTGAGAAAAGATAACGGACGCTTGACATTCTGTCCGGATGCATACTTCGATGCTGCTGAGTACCAGGAACATCTCCCGGAAACCGTATCTCTCGCGCTTCAACAGGGAAATGAGACCGTCCGCGAGTGTCAGATTCCTATTCGTCTCAAGACGAGAGAGATCACGTTCGAAAACCAATAACGTATCGCGGAACTCTTTTTGAGATTTAGCAGGTACTTGTTACAGTTCCGAAATCGATACCGTGTGCATTGGTCAATCGATACGCAGGAGCCAACTGCGTTTCTTGAACCCGGGCACTCATAACGCGCAGGCGCCCTCACCCGGCCATGGTATACGCATACGACGGTCGACAGCCCGATGTTCACGAATCGGCACACGTCTGCGAGGAGGCCACGCTCGTCGGCGACGTCTCGCTCGGGCCGAACGCGTCGGTGTGGCCCGGAGCGGTCCTTCGGGGCGATTTCGGGCCCGTGAGGGTGGGCGAGCACTCCCACGTCGAGGACAACGCCGTCCTCCACGAGGCGATCGTCGGCGACGAGGTCCTCGTCGGCCACGGCGCGGTCCTGAACTCGGCGAGCGTCGAAGACGAGATCATCGTGGGGATCAACTCGACGCTGAACGCCGACGTCCACGTCGGGAGCAAATGCATCATCGCCCCGAACGCGGTGATCCCGCAGGGTCGGGAGATCCCACCGGAGTCGATCGTGCGCGGGGTCCCCGGGGAGGTGATCCCGGCTGCCGAAACCGGCCAGGACATCGAGGACATGCTCGCCCAGTATCCCGCCACGCGCTATTCGGAACTTGCCAAGGAACACCGCGATCTCTTCGGCGACGCGTAACTCAGGAGACCGGCCCGTGGACGTCGGTCCGCGGCCGATTTCGCGCTGTCAGGGCCGCGCCGATCGCGAGCAACACGCCGAGCAGCCCCATGAGGAAGACGATGACCCCCCAGAACCACCCCGTGGGATACCAGATCGCCCCGGCCATGAGGTACAGGCCGAAGACGCCGAGCCCGAAGAACGCCGCGGCGATGCCGAGTTTCACCAGCGAGCGCACCGCCGTTCGAATCGTCGCCATGCTGTCCGGAGCCTCGCCGGTTGCGCTCTTAGGCGTTATGTCTCCCGCGTCGGACCGGTGGGTTTGAGTCGCCCCCGTGGGTCGGATCGAACGTCGGGATGACCGCGCGTCCGACCTGCCACGTGTGTGATCGTCCCGGGGACTTCTGGGGATACGACCGCCCGGCCGACCGGTGGGAGCCCTACTGCGAACGGCACCTGCGCACACGCCATCCCTCCCTGGAAATTTCCGCGTGGCTCGAAAGCGGGTACGCGCGCCCGATCGAGATCGATCCGACGCCGCCTGACGATCCCGATCTCCCCCGGACGGACCACTTCCGAGAAATGGTCGAGGAAGCGATGGATTGGACCGGATCCTAGCCGTGGCCGGCCGCCGGTTTTCGTAACATCCCCAACGAACTTCCGCCGGCGACGACGAGGCCGATGGCCGCGATCCCGCCCCCGATGGCGGTCGAATCGAAGGGTATCACGTGGGGGACCATGAAGAGCAGGAGGCCGAGGACGAAGCCGTACCGTTCGACCCGACCGATGGTTCCCAGGATCGAGACGAGAATGACGACCATCGCGACGAGCGAGCCGAGGATCAGCGCGCCGGTGACCATGGTTACCACACGTCCGAGACGCGCTGTTTGATCGTGGTGAGCGGATCGTAGTACTCGTCGACGACGCGCTCCTTCTGCGGGATGATCGCGTTCTCGGTGATCTCGATGTCCTCGGGGCAGACCTCCGAACAACACTGCGTGATGTTACAGTAGCCGACTCCGGCCTCGTCTTTCATCCACTCGCTCCGATCGGCTTCGTCCTCCGGATGATAGTGCAGGCCTGCCGAGCGGACCAGATAGCGGGGCCCGGCGTACTCGTCGTGTTTCTCGTGTTCCCTTAGCACGTGACAGACGTCCTGACAGAGGAAACACTCGATGCACCGCCGAAACTCCCGGGAGCGCTCGACGTCCGGCTGGTAGAACTCGAAGTCGGCATCCTCGGCCGGGCTGAACGGCTCGATCCGTTCGTTGACCTCGTAGTTCCAGGATACGTCCGTGACGAGATCCCGGATGGTCGGGAACGTCTGCATCGGCGTGACCGTCACCGGCACATCGGGATCGTAATCGGACATGCGCTGCATGCACGACAGCTTCGGCTGGCCGTCGATCTCCATGCTACAGGAGCCACACCGGCCCGACTTGCAGTTCCACCGCACCGCCAGGTCGGGTGCGACGTTCGCCTGGATCCAGTGGAGCGCGTCGAGCAACACCATGCCCTCCTCGACGGGCACGTCGTACTCGACGAACTCGCCGTCCTCGTCGTCGCCCCGGTACACCCGAAGCGTGTACTCGGTCGCGTCGGTTTCCGTTTCGGGGGTCGGCTCCTCGCCGTCCTCGGCCAGTTCCTCCGTCGATTCGTCGGTCGTCGCGTCCTCGGTGTCTAGGCTCATGGGTGTCTCTTCGTGGTTCAGTCCGCCTCCGCACCGACGTCGGCCTCAAGCATCTCCTCGAGCTCCGGCCGGGGATCGGGCACGCGTTCTTCGGTCAGTTCGATCCCCCCATCGACCAGGCTCGCGGCGAAGGTCACCGTCCCGAGCTCCTCGTCGGGTTCGGCGTAGTCGACGCGGGTATGGGCCCCCCGACTTTCCGTCCGCTCGCGGGCCGCGGTGGCGACAACGAGCCCGGTGTCGACGAGGTTCCGCAGCGCGAAGCACTTCTCCCAGCCGGGATTGTACACTCGGGTGCCGTCCACGGCCAGATCGTCGACCCGCGATCGCAACTCCTCCAATCGCTCGATCCCGGTGGACAGCCGCTCCTCGTCCCGGATGATACCGACGTACTCCTCCATGACTGACTGGAGCTCGGTGTGGAGGTCGAACGGATCCTCGCCCGTCTCGACATCGTTCTCGAAGGGCCAGTCCAGCGCGGCCACGTGCGTTTCGACGTCGTCCTCCTCGATGGCGGGCAGTCCGTCGACGTCGACGGCTTGTTTGCCGGCCTCGATCCCCGCACGATTCCCGAAGACGAGCAGGTCCGAGAGGGAATTGCCGCCCAGGCGATTGGCCCCGTGGAGCCCGCCGGCGACCTCGCCGGAAGCGAACAGGCCCGGGACCGAGGTCTCCTGGGTCTCCGGATCGACCTTCACGCCACCCATCGCGTAGTGGCAGGTCGGAAAGACCTCCATGGGCTCCTCGGTAATGTCGATCTCGGCAAGCTCGCGGAACTGCTGGACCATCGCCGGGAGTTTCTGGTGGATGTACTCCGATGATCGCTGGTTCGCGATATCGAGGTAAACGCCGCCGTGTTCGCTGCCACGTCCCTCGCTGACCTCATTGAGGATGGCGCGTGCGACCACGTCCCGAGTGAGGAGTTCCGGCGGGGGTCGCGCATCGTCCTCGCCGGCGACCCACCGGTCGGCCTCCTCCTCGGTCGGCGCCACCGATCCCTCGTACTCGGCGGGGACGTAATCGAACATGAACCGCTCGCCCTCGGAGTTCTTCAGGACGCCGCCCTCGCCGCGGA
>CAYSMB010000157.1:0-3748 GCA_964432005.1 uncultured Halobacteriales archaeon | reverse complement strand
GGGCTTAAGACCCCGTCTCGTAGGAGTTCCGGGGTTCGAATCCCCGTCCCCTCATCCGTGGATCGGGATGCCGTCTCGAGCGAGTTCGTCCGGTATGCCGGGACGCTTGCCCCCGTCGTCGCCTTCGGGGGCATCCTGTTGGCCACGTTGCTCGATCACTCGTTTTCCTGGCGCGCCGACGCCCTCTCCCATCTCGGGATCCGGTCCGGGAGCGACGTGGTGTTCAACGGCGCCCTCGTCATCGGCGGATTGCTGGCGTTGATCTACGCAGCGGGTCTCTGGAACGTCAGCGCGGACCGCGGCGAACGCTCGGTGTCGGTGCTGTTCGGCCTCGCGGCATTACATCTCGCTGGGGTCGGCACGTTCCCGGCCGGCCATCGGGTCCATGCCCCCGCCGCGATCGGGTTCTATACATTCGTCACGCTCGTGTTCGCCCTCGACAGGTGGCATCGGCGCCACACGCTGTCGGGCCGGGTGTCGCTCGGACTCGGGGCGCTCCAGGTCCTAATCTGGGGAAGTTTTCTCGCGGGAGCCTGGCCGGTTACCGGGTTGGCGCTCCCGGAGTTTGCCAGCGCCTTGCTCGTGCCGTGTTGGATCTGGTGGGCTCGCCCTGCCCCGACATGGCACCCGTCGAATCAGTCCATCGCGATGTAGGTCTGGGTCGTTTCGATGCCGGAAATGGTCTGGATTCGGTCGGCTGCGATCCCCTTGACGTCGCCCGGTGAGTCGACTTCCACGCGGGCGATGAGATCCACGTCGCCGGCGACGATGTGGGCATCGGTGACGCCCTCGATGGTCCTCGCCTCGGAGAGTAATCTGTCCGCATCACCCGTGTTTGCCTTCACCATGATATACGCGATGACCATGCTGATTACCCCCCGGCGACGGCGCGGTCTCCCGGCCCGACGAGCAGTTGGCGCACGTCCGAAAGGACCTCGAAGTCCGCGAGCACGGCGACGCGGTCGCCGGCCTCCATCGTCGCGTCGTCTTCGGGAATCGCGAGGGGCTGGTCGGCCTTGCCGTAAGCCAGCACCGTCGCGTTCGCGGGCAGCTGGAGTTCCTCCATCGAGTAGCCCATCATGGGCGAATCCGAGGAGATCGTCAGTTCGACGACCTGGAGGTTCTGGGCGATGTCCGCGATGGCCCGGATCGTGCCGCCGAGCAGCGCGTTCTTGGCGCCGATCGCCCCCAGGCGTTCGGGGTACACGATCGCGTCGACCTCGGTCGCATAGCGCCGGTAGATGTCCTCCCGGTAATCCTCGTCGATCCGCATCACCGTGTGACAGTCGAAGTGTTTGGCGATCATGCACCCGCCGAAGTTCGTCGTCAGATCACCCGTGAGGCCGCCGAACCCGTCGGCATCCTCGATCCCGGCCTGGAGCAATACTGACTCGCGCGCACCGTCGCCCCGG
The DNA here is from genome assembly GCA_964432005.1 of uncultured Halobacteriales archaeon. Classification (GTDB taxonomy): domain Archaea; phylum Halobacteriota; class Halobacteria; order Halobacteriales; family SKNY01; genus SKNY01. The sequence goes on along the minus strand of CAYSMB010000157.1, from coordinate 2,336 downwards.
ACGACTGGAATGTCCCGGGATTCGCATCGCTCGGCGGGCGCGCTCTCGCGCTCGACGACCGTCACATCGTGGCCCTCCCGCTGGAGCACCCCAGCGGTCCGGGCCCCCACGCGACCGCCGCCGGCGATCACGAATTGCATAGCGTTGTATACGCCACCCTCGGGATTAACGTTACCCCCACAATTCACGGAAAAGCCTTACTATGTTGGTTGTCATCGTACCCCAAGGATGGTCCATGCATACGTGATGGTCAAGACCGATGCCGGCGAATCCGACGCCGCTGTCGGGCGGATTCGGGAGGTGTCCGGGATCCTCGAGGCCCATATCGTCGCCGGCGCCTACGATATCGTTGCGGAGGTCGAAGCCGAGGACGTCTATCACATTCTCAAAGCCGCATCGTCCGAGATCCAGACGCTCGACAGCATCGACGAGACCCGGACCTACATCGCTCTCGAGTAAGCTACCCATACCGAAACGTCCGATCCGCGATTCGGGGCATGGCTACGGAGGGCAATTCCTTCCTGGGCGTTTCCTCGCTGTTTTCAATATGCCTACTCGTCGAGGGCTCCTTCGACAGCCGACATGACGTCGTCGATGACGGCATCCTTCGGTCGCGTCGCGTCGATCCGCCGGAACCGGCCGTCCGCGGCCGCAATCAAGCGTTCGTAGTTGTCCTTGACCTGCCGTAGATACGCCTCCCGTTCGAACTTCGTGGCCCCGCCACTTCGGTCGACTCCCAACGAGGCGGGAATGTCGAGGTAGATAGTGATATCGGGCGTGATCGTCCACGGACGGTGGATACTCCGAACGAACTCGATCGGGTCGTCGAATCGGTCAGCGAGGGTCGCCCCTTGATAGGCGTATCTCGAGTCCGCGAATCGGTCGCAAATGACGAGACAATCCTCCGCGAGCGCGGGCCGGACCGTATCGGCGAGATGGGCTGCGTGATCGGCGGTATAGAGGAAGAGCTCGGCGAGTGGGTCGGCATCCTCCATGGCGATCGATCGGCGGACGGCGTCGCCGTACCATGACGGAGTGGGCTCCCGGGTCATGACCGCGCCGGGATACCGCCCTGCGAGGGCGTCGCAGACTGCGGTTTTTCCGCTCCCGTCGATCCCTTCTACGGTCACGAGCATGCTCGAATCCTCCCGGAGGGACAACTAAGCCTTACCGAACGAACCTTTACCTGTCCGGCGGCGTGGCCTCTCCCATGAAGGTCCTCGTCACCGGGGGGACCGGGTTCGTCGGGCGCCATCTCTGCCGAGAGCTCTCCGGACGTGGACACGACATCGTGGCGACATCCCGGAATCCCGACCCATCGGTGGTCCCCGACGGGGTCGAACTCCGAGAGGCCGACGTGCGGGAATTCGGCGATCTCGACGAAGCGATTGCGGGGGTCGACGCCGTCGTGCACCTCGTCGCGCTCTCCCCGCTGTTCCGCCCCCGAGGGGGCGAATCGTTGCACGAGCGCGTCCACGTCCAGGGGACCCGGAACCTCCTTCGGGCGATGGAAGCGGCCGGCATCGACCGCCTCGTCCACATGAGCGGCATCGCGGCCGATCCGGACGGCCCGACGGCATATCTCCGGGCGAAAGGTCGCGCGGAGGGGATCGTCCGTTCCTCGGACGTCGGCGCGACGATATTCCGGCCGACGGTCATCTTCGGCGAGGCCGACGAGTTCATCTCCTTTGTGAAGCTCGTCACCACCCCTTACGTGACCGGTCTGCCCGGTGGGGGTCGGTCGCCGTTCCAGCCGATCTGGGTCGGCGACGTCGTCGCCATGATGGCGGATGCGCTGGAGGAGGACGACCACGTCGGTGAGACGTACGAAATCGGGGGACCGGCGGTGTACACCTTGGCCGAACTCACGGAGATGGTCTACGGGGCCGAGGGCCGGTGGGTCAAGGTCGTGCCCGTCCCGATGCCACTCGCCGGGCTGGCTTTGACGGTGGCGGGGCCCTTGCCGTTCGTCCCGTTCGGTCGCGACCAGTATCGGGGATTGCAGGTCGAACAGACCGTCGAGTCGAACAACATCGACGCCTTCGGACAGCAGCCGGCGGCCCTCCGGAGCTTCGCGGACTACCTCGAGGACGATGCGGGCGAGGTCGCCGCCGGGGGGTAGCCTATACACAAAGGCTAACGGGTTTAAGTGGGGATGGTCATCGCGAATCCCAGCCGGAGCAACCGACGCGTTCGGCCGCGAAAATCGTCAGACAATCCCGTGATTCCAGCAGAATGTATTTATATGATTGCTCGAATGGTCACCAAAAGGAGACTACTGGATCATGAAACTCGCGATGATCGGTTTCGGGCAGGCGGGGGGGAAGATCGTGGAT
>CAYSMB010000156.1:0-3750 GCA_964432005.1 uncultured Halobacteriales archaeon | reverse complement strand
TGTCCCACCCGAAGTTGCGTTCATCCGGGCGGACATCACGACGCCGAGCGCCGACGAGAGGCTGCCGGATGTCGATCTCGTCTATGCCCGGCGGTTGCCGGAGGAACTCCAGCCGAGCACGAAAGCCATCGCTGACGGACGAGATGCAGTACTGTATTTCACCACCCTCGGATTCGAGCAACCGGTCGTGCCGGTGACGCAGGTGGGCACGGACGGCGGAACGTGGTTCCGGAGCGAGCCCGTCCCGACATCCACTTAGCCCCGCCGAGTGAGGTCCGGCCATGGAAGTCGACGCGGTCGTCGCCGACATCGACGGCGTCCTGATCGATACGAGCGATTCGTATCATCGGGCGATCGTCGAAAGCGTCCGGACGAAATACGGGGCGTCGGTCGATCGATCGGACGTCCAGGCGGTCAAGGACGCCGGGGGCTTCAACAACGACTGGGTCACGACGGATGCCATCGCGCTTTACATCCTCGCTCGCCGAGAGGACTATGGGGAGATCATCCGAACGTTTGCTGATCAAGTCCGGCGGCGCGGGGGCGGTCTCGACGCCGCGAAGGCAGTTCTCGCGGATCGCTGTACAGAGGACGCGTATGCCCGCATTTCCGAGGCATGGGATCCGGAGGAGCTCCGGCGGATCTTCCAGTGGCTCTATCTCGGACCGGACCGGTACGCCGCCCTCGAGGACCGTGAGCCGCCAGAGGAGCGTCCGAGTCCGGCGGGCTTCATGGACGACGAACCGATCATCTTAGAAGGGCGGACACGCGACGCGGTCGCCGGGTCATACGATGTCGGGGTGCTTACCGGACGCCCCGGGGCGGAGGCTGACATTGCGCTCTCCCGCCTGGACTGTGAACTCCCGGCGGATCGCGTTGTCACGATGGACGACTGGGACGGGGGAAAACCGGATCCCGCCGGACTGATTCGAATTGCGGCGGCCTGCGAGGCGGACTCGGTGGTCTACGTCGGGGACGAGCTGGACGACGTGCGCACGGCGGTCAATGCCGACGAAGCCGATCCGGCCCGCGAATATCGGGGTGTCGGGGTCCTCACTGGCGGATTAAGCGGGCCATCCGGACGAACAGCGCTCGAAGAGGTCGGCGCGGCGGCTGTGCTCGATTCGATCAACGAGTTGCCGTCGTGGCTCCACGATTAGGCCGCGGACTCGATCGCCGCCTCGATATCCTGGCGTTGGGTGACGCCGATGAAGCGTTCGACGACCCCGTCGTCGTTCTCGACGACGAGTGTGGGAAGCGATCGAACCTGATAATCGTTAGCGAGTTCCTGGTTCTCGTCGACGTCGACCCGTTCGATCTCGAAGTCGTCCCGGTCGGCTTCGAGCTCCTCGAGGATGTTGTCCTGTGTCTTACACGGGCCACACCAGTCGGCGTAGAAATCTTTCAGCGTGACTCCCATGATCGGTATCCGTGATTCCCGAGCGTGGCGTAAAAACGTTACTCACCCGGCCATGGCGAACGAAACGTTTACCCCGCGACCGCCCGGAATCTTGAGCGATGAGCAGTGGCGAGAACAATCCTGGGCTGATGTCCAGTGCAGGGCTGGTCAGGTACTTCGAGGCCGAGGACCGGAACGCGATCAAGATGGATCCCCGGACGCTCATGGCGTTCTCGATTCTCTTTGGCGTGTTCGTCCAGATCATGCACATCCTCTATGCCTGAGCGACCCCGGAGTCGTTTTCCCGGTTGAGGACAGACAGCAACTATGGTAGCCCAGGCGGGCGTGCTGGCGGTCCAAGGAGACGTCCCCGAGCATGCGAGAGCACTCGAGGAAGCCTTTGGCCCGAACATCGAGGTGCGCCAGGTCCGCTCGCCCGCCGGTGTGCGCGAAAGCGACCTGATCGTGCTGCCGGGCGGGGAATCGACCACCATCTCCCAGCTCGTCAGCGAGAACGAACTGGCCGATCCCCTCCGCGCGCATGCCGCCGGCGACGATCCGATCCTGGCAACCTGTGCTGGGCTGATTCTTCTCGCCGATGAGGTCCCCGACGACCGGGTTGAGAACCTCGGCTTGCTCGCCGTCCGCGTCGAGCGCAATGCCTTCGGTCGTCAGCGGGACAGTTTCGAGGCGCCACTGGACATCCAGGGGTTGGACCGTCCGTTCCCCGGGGTGTTCATCCGGGCACCGCGTATCGCCGAGGTGGGAGCGGCCGAGATCATCGCCACCCACGACGGCGAACCAGTCGCGGTCAGACAGGGCTCGATCGTGGGAGCGAGTTTCCACCCGGAACTGACGGAGGATCCCCGAATGCATCGTCTCCTCGCGGCAACCCCGGCCCGGTGAGAGAGGCTTTTCACGGTGGCGAACCAGGGAGGTTCCATGGAGGCGACGATCGAGGCGGTACGTGTTGCGGGGACGCCGGACGGCCCGGTCGGCGTCCTCATTCTCGGAGTCGACGAGGAAGAGGGGGTGTTGCCCATCTTTATCGGGCTCGAGGAAGCCACGAGCATCGCTCAGGGTCTCGAGGCCGAGGACATCGGCCGCCCCCTGACCCACGATCTGCTGCTCGACGTCATGGAGGCACTCGGCGGGCGGGTCGAGCGGGTCGAAGTCCGGGCGATCGAGGACGGCACCTATTTCGCGGATCTCCACATCGAGACCCCACGCGATTCGACGATCGTCGATGCGCGTCCAAGCGATTCCCTCGCCCTCGCCGCTCGGACGAACGCCCGCATCGACGTCGACCACGGGGTGTTTCTCGACGGGAGTCAGGATCCCGAACGCTTCGATGACCTCACGGATATCCGCGAGGTCACCGAGTACGCCTGAGTCCGGCGGATCCCCGCAACACTATAGGGACCGGACACGCCGTCTCGCCCATGAACGACGAGAACGTGTTTTTCGAACTGTTCGACGTGATCGAGGACCGCAAGCGCCGGCTCCCCGAAGAGTCCCACACGGCGTCGCTATTCCGTGAGGGCGAAAACGCGGTTCTCGAGAAGATCGGCGAAGAGAGCACCGAAGTCCTGCTGGCCGCCAAGGACGATCACAATGAGGCCCTGGCGCACGAATCCGCCGACCTGCTCTATCACCTGCTTGTTCTCCTGGCGATGAAAGACATGGAGCTCGAGGAGCTGACTGCTGAACTGGCCGAGCGCCGGCGCGGATAGGAGAAGCGCGAGCTTATAGGGCCAAGTCCCGTAATTTCGGCCATGATTTTCGAGTCCCTCCCGCGAACGCCGACGTCCGAGGAACTCGTGGACACGGCGTTCTCGCGTGCGGCCCGATCCGGCCGAGCCCGTGGCGGCACGGAGGGACAGCTCTCGATGTTACAGACCGCGGGGAATGTCCTCTCGGATAACCTCGCCCACGTGGCCGAGGCGTGGCCGAATTTCGAGACCGTCGATCCGTTCTATCACGAACTCGCGGCGACCCTCGTCGACCTCGATCGCCTCCGGTCGAGTCTCAATGAAACGAGCTGGGCGAGCCGCAAGTGCGAGGAGTTGCTCGAGGAGTACAGACCGAAGATCCGACCGTCTCCGCCCGAACGCGCCCGGCAACACCGCAAGCAGGCGTTCGCGCGGATGGCCGACGTTCTCGAGGAAATCGAGGACGATCTCGCGTACATCGGGGACGCCCGGGACCGCCTCAAGGCGCTCCCGGACATCCGACCGGATGAACCGACGATGGTCGTCGCCGGGTATCCAAACGTCGGCAAGACCGCGTTCGTCAATCGCGTCACCCGGGCGAGCAACGAAACGGCGAGCTATCCGTTCACCACCACGAGG
>CAYSMB010000155.1:0-3888 GCA_964432005.1 uncultured Halobacteriales archaeon | reverse complement strand
GGATCTTCCAGATCTCGAGCAACCGGTCAGCGAATACTTCGCGGACTTTTACGCCGACACCGCGCTGAGCGGTGGCGTCGCGGCCCACGAATGTGCGTACGACCTCTTCGGCGATCACTTCGTCTTCGGCACGGATTATCCGTTCGGCGCCGGCCGGGGAAGCGCCGACATCGAACGCGAACTGGCCGCGATCGAGGAGATGTCGATCGATGATGCCGAGCGTGCCGGCGTTCTCGGCGACAATCTGCTCGAACTGGTCGATTAGCCCGAAGGCGGTTATGATCGTTTCGGCGATTCCCGACCGCCGGGTCCCGAAGTAATAATCATTATTTCGCCGATGAACGCATCCGACCGTATGGCAAGCCTCGCGAAGCTCGGCCACGTCGCATTCGAGACGCCGGATCTGGAGGAATCACTGTGGTTCTTTTCGGAGATGATGAACCTCCAGGTGGTCGAACGGACCGACGATACGGCATACTTGTGCGGGTTCCGGGATCACGAGCATCACACGCTCAGCTTGACGGAGGGCGAACAGGGCGGGGTCGATCACATCGGCTGGCGGGTGGCCGACCCCGAATCCCTCGAGGCGTACGCCGAGCGGCTGTCGGATCTCGGGATGGGCTACGAGCTCGTCGACGGGTCCCACGAGGCGGGCGTCGGCGAGGCCATCCAGTTCGAGGCACCGGCGGGCCACCCCTGGGAACTCTACTGGGAGGTCGACAAGCCCAGGCCCGAGGGGGACAAGGCCTCCATGATTCCGACCCGGCGGTACAACACCGATCAGGCCAATCGGGTCTTCCCACAGCGGATCGACCACATCCACGTCCAGGACCCGAACGCGCCGGACCACGCCGCCTTCCTCCAGGAGGAGTTCGACTTCGGGCTCAACGAGGTCTTCAAGGATCCGGAGGGACAGATCTGGGGCTGGTGGATGGCCGTGACGGCCCTGCCCCACGACATCGGGCTGCATCGCATCGAAGATCCGGACACCCGGTTTCACCACATCTCGTATCACGTCGATCACCTCCAGGACATCTGGGACGCGGCGGACATGCTCCGTGAGCATCGGGTCGACATCGACGCCGGGCCGGGACGTCACGCCATCACCAACGCGAATTACCTGTACGTGAAAGATCCAGCGAGCAATATCCGACTCGAGCTCTTCGCCGGACCGGGCTATCTCAACTTCGAACCCGACTGGGAGACCGTCGAATGGCAGGAGGAGATCGGAACGACGTCGGATCACCAGTGGTTCGGCGACCAATACGGCAGCGACGGCGTCCCCTACGTCTGAGCAAACGCCAATGTTTTGTCCGGGCTGACAGCACTTCGGATATGGCTGCGTCCGACGAGCTTCTCGAGGAGTTTGCCGACCGCGTGTATCGTGGGTTCACCGACCGCGAAACGATCGATCCGCTCACGGAGGACGCCGAGTTTTCGGTCGCGGACGCATACCGGATCCAAGACCGGGTCATCGAGCGGATCGTCGGCGGGGACGGATCGGTCGCTGGCTACAAACTCGGCCTCGTGAGTGCCGCCAAACAGGAACAGCTCGGTATCGACGAGCCGATCTTCTGTCCCGTCCCCTCCGAGCTGTTGCTCGAGGGGACGCGCCTGGATCTCGACGAGTGTATCCGCCCCCGCGTCGAGGCCGAACTCGGACTCGTCCTCGGCGAGCCCCTCGAGCCTCCGACCACGCCCACGGAGGTCCTCGTCAAAACCGAGCGCGTCGTGCCCCTGCTCGAAATCATCGAGAGCCGCTTTACCGACTGGCGGATCCCCACCGCCCAGGACGTCATTGCCGACATCACGTCCTGTCGCCGGGTCGCGTTGGGCGAACGGGCGATCGACGTCGGCGGTGTCGATCTGGCCATGGAGAGCGTGACCCTGTCACAGAACGGTGAACTGGTCGAAACCGGGGTCGGCGCCGACATCATGGGCAACCCGGCACGCGGGGTCGCCTGGCTCGCCGACCGCCTGGTCGAGCGCGGCGCTCGCCTCGGTGCCGGCGATCTCGTCATGACCGGCGGCATTACGGCCGCCGTCGACATCAAGCCCGGTGACGTGTTCACGGTCCGCTTCGGTTCGCTCGGGACCCTCGACCTCGTCGCCGAGTGAGCGTTAGAAGAACTGCTCGGCGACGCGTTCGCGCTGGAGCGTCCCGGTCTCCGTCCGGGGCAGCTCGGCGTCGGTCATCACGTACCGCCGCGGCCGTTTGAAGTCCGCCAGGTCGTCGCTCTCCCGACAGTACTCGTCGAGTTCGTCCTCGGTAAGTTCGTCCTCGGTCGAAATGACTGCGGCCACGAGGTCACCCCAGTGTTCGTCGTCGAGTCCGACGACGCCGACGTCGTCCACGCCGGGATAGTTCTCGAGCACGCGCTCGACCTCCTGGGGGTAGATGTTCTCCCCGCCACTGTTGAGCATGTTGTCCACGCGGTCGATCACGACGAGGTATCCATCCTCGTCGACCGATGCCACGTCCTTCGTGCGGAGCCATCCGTCCACGATGAGCGGTGCGGCGATGTCGGGATCCCCGACGTACCCCGTCCCCATCCCGGGGCCGCGCACGAGGATCTCGCCGGTGCCCCCGGGATCGGCCTCCGCACTCGGATCGGGATTCTCGTCGGGCGGGGCGGCCTCGACGACGCGCAGCTCCCACATGAACGAGGCCTTCCCGATGGTGCCCGGGTGGTCCTCTTGCAGGCTGGGATGGGCGAAGGTCATGTTGGGGCCGGCCTCGGTGCTTCCGTACGTATTGAACACGCCTTCGGTGAGGTGTTCCTGAACCCGGTCGATGAGAGTCGCCGGGACGACCGCCCCACCCGTCCGGATCATTTCCAGGCTCGAGAGATCGTACGATTCGTGCTCGAGGGCGTCGAGCATCGCGTTCAACTGCGTGGGAACGGCCGGGACGCCGGTGATCCCGTATTCCTCGATGAGCGCCAACGCCTCGGCGGGATCGAAGGACTCCTGCAGGACGAGCGTCGCGCCGGCCTGGAGATGGGGGAGCACCCACGCGTCCGTCCCGAACATGTGATACCAGGGGGCACACATGAGGCCCACGTCGGTCTCGTCGATCCCCATCTCCATGATGACCTGCGTGCTGCCGAGCCACATCTGCTCCTGATCGAAGAGACAGCACTTCGGACGACCGACCGTCCCGCTGGTGAAAAAGCAGCCGTACTCGGCATCGTCGGCTACCTCCACGGGACCGGCGTCCGTGCGACTGGCGATCGTCTCGAAGTCGTGGACGCCATCGCCAGTGTCCGCGTCCCCGGCGTGTACCGCGAACGCCAGGTCGGTCTCCTCGATGATCGCTCGGGCATCCTCTGCGTTGGCGTCGTCGAAGACGATCCCGGCGGCATCGGAGGTATCGATCATGTCGATCAGGTCGGCCCGGCTGTTCCGGAACGACAGCTGCACGTTGCCGATCCCCCGCTTGACGCCAGCGATCATAGATACGATCGCGGCCTCGTTGTTCAGAGTCAACGTCGCGAGCCGCTCGCCCGGGATCTGCTCGTTGGCGGCGACCGCGAGCGCCTCCGCTCGCCGGTCCAGTGCCTCGTACGTCAGGGTGCTGCCGTCCCCGCGAACCAGCGCGGTGTCGTCCGAATGGCAATCGACGGCCCGCTGAAATGCATCGAGATAGCGCATGCGCGGTATGCCGGGATGGTCCATACAAACCCTCTTAAACCACCCGTTACCGCCCCCGACGAGCCTTCAAAACGACTATGCTGGCACTCGAATAGGTCCGGATGTGGCTGTCGAACGCCTCTTCGGTGGACACGCGGTGATTCTCCGCGATCGGGCCCTGCACCTGCTGTTCGCCGCCAACGCGTTCATCGTCCTCGGGATCGCGATGGTCTCGCCGATCCTCGAGAGCTTGCA
>CAYSMB010000154.1:3019-3889 GCA_964432005.1 uncultured Halobacteriales archaeon | reverse complement strand
TTCCCCAATCCTGGTACGACGACGAGGACCCCTTCGATGTCCTCGTGCTCGTGGAGGCGCCGACGTTCCCCGGCTGTGTCATCGAGGCCAGACCGGTCGCGCTGATGCGGATGGACGACGACGGCGAACAGGACGACAAGGTGATCGCGGTCCCCGAGGAGGACCCGCGGTTCGATCACATCCAGGATCTCGAGGACATCGCCGAGCACCGACTGGCCGAGATCGCCGAGTTCTTCGAGACCTACAAGAATCTCGAGCCCGGCAAGGAGGTCGAGACGCTCGGGTGGGAGGATCGCGAGGCGGCCCTCGCGGCCATCGAGCACGCCAGCGACCTCTATCAGGAAACCTTCGGCTAGTCGTCAGGTTCGGCCAGGCCCAACGGCGCCCCGCCGTCGACGTCGGCAAGCGGGTCGATATCATCGATTCGAGCGACGGGGCCGACTGGACTTGCGGCAACCGGCGTGTCGTCCGTGCTCGCCGGCGTCGGTCCCCAGAACAGACAGATCGCCGGACCATCGGGCCAGTACGCGATCGTTCCCGGGGTGACCGCGGTATCCGTCGTCGTCGGGGACGCCTCGACATCGACGGTCGCGTACAGCTCGTCGCCCCACCGGGCGGCCTCGCCCTCGATCGGGAAGGCGTCACGAAGCCGTTCTCGCGTCTCCCCGTTGACGTCGAGCCAGTCGGCCGCGAGAACGCGATCGTCGACATGCGCTTCGAAATCGCTCATCGGCGAGCCCGTCGTGCCCCGCGGGCTTGGGCCTTGCGCGGGCGGATCCGAAACAAGAGCTTCTTGTAGATCAACACGCCACCACCTGCAATGGGTTTGTTCGACCGGTTGCGGGGCAGCGACGATCCGCGCGTCGCGTT
>CAYSMB010000154.1:0-3009 GCA_964432005.1 uncultured Halobacteriales archaeon | reverse complement strand
GGATCGATGGCGTACCGTACCACCTCATCGAGGACAACCCCGACGTCTTCGAGCACCTCACGGCCATCGCCGAGGAGGGGGCGGGAGGATCGATCGACAGTATCGTCCCGCCGGAATCGAGCGCGTGCTGGCCGAGCCTGACGACTGGGGTCAATCCCGGGCAGACGGGCGTCTACGGGTTTCAGGACCGGGAGATCGGCTCCTACGAGACCTACGTCCCGATGGGCCGGGACGTGCAGGCCACCCGTCTCTGGGAGCGCGTCCACGCCGCTGGGCGCTCGGCCACCGTCCTCAACGTCCCCGTCACCTTTCCCCCCGAGCGAAGCGTCCAGCGGATGGTCTCGGGCTTCCTCTCGCCCGATGTCGATGCCGCAGCGTACCCGGACGAGCTCGCCGAGACGTTGAAGCGTGGGAACTACCGCATCGACGTCGACGCCCAGCTCGGCCACCAGGAGGACAAGAGCGAGTTCATCGAGGACGCCCGCGAGACGCTGGCGGCCCGCCAACGGGCCTTCCTCGAGTACGTCGAGCAGGACGACTGGGACCTGTTTTTTGGGGTTTTCATGACCACCGATCGCGTCAATCACTTCCTCTTCGAGGATTACGAGAAGGACGGCGAGTACGCCGAGGAGTTCCTCGAGTTCTACCGAACCGTCGACGAGTACATCGGCGAGCTCAAGGCGGCGCTGGCCGATGACGTGACCCTGATCGTCGCGAGCGATCACGGGTTCACGACGCTCGAACACGAGGTCCACTGCAACCGGTGGCTCGAGAACGAGGGCTGGCTCTCCTTCGCGGAGGACGATCACGAACAACTCGGCGATATCGCCGATGAAACGCGGGCGTACTCGCTGATCCCGGGGCGCTTTTACGTCAACCTCGAGGGCCGGGAACCGCGGGGGTCGGTCCCCCGGGAGGCATTCGGCGAAACCGTCGACGAGCTGGCCGCGGCGATCGAGGGCCTGACGACCGAGGACGGCGAGCCCGTCGTCGATCGGGTGGTCCGTGGCGCCGACGTCTTCGAGGGCGATCACGACGCGATCGCGCCGGATCTGGTCGCGCTCCCCGAGGACGGGTTCGATCTCAAAGCGGGCTTTGGCGAAACGGAGGCGGTCTTCGATCGCGGCCCGCGCAACGGGATGCACACCTTCCGGGACGCGACCCTGATCGCCGACGATCCGGAACTCGATCCCGGCGGTGCGGACCTCTATGACATCGCCCCGACCATCCTCTCGATCATGAACGTCGATACCGACCGGGCCGCCTTCGACGGGCGGAGCCTCGTCTGAACCGACATCCTGATTCACGCCCGCGCGCTCGGTTCGTTACATGCTCCCCGCCGTCTCGGGCCCGGACCCCGCGACAACGGATCCCGCGTCCCTTCGGGAGGCCTGGGTCGCCCTCTTGCGCGATCGGGCGGAGGGGCCATCGCTCCCCGAGGCGATCAGCATCGAGCGCGCGGGCACCATCCTGGCGGCGGACGATCCCCGGCTCGACGCGGACGAAGCGATCGCCGAGTTACGCGACCGGATCGTCGTCGAGATGCTCAACGCGATCCTCGATGTCGAAGACGTCGCTGCCCGGTTGCCGCTCGAACTGACGGCCGCGGAGTTACGAGCCCGTATCGATGGCGAGGTCCCGATGACGCTTTACGAGTACGCCCACATCCGCCATACCATCGCGAACACATGACCCGCACCGCGATCCTCGGCTGCGGCTACGTGGGAACGGCGCTGACGTCGCGATTGACCGATGGGGGTCACAACGTCATTGGTGTCCGTCGCTCCGGGGGCGATGCGATCGAGGCGGCCGGCGGCAGGCCGATTCTGGGAGATCTCACCCGACCCGCCACGCTCGAGCGCCTCCCCGACGTGGACGCCGTCGTCTTCGCGGCGAGCTCCGGCGGCGGGGACGCCAGCGCGGCGCGGGATATCTACGTCGACGGCCTCGCCACCGCGATCGAGCACTTCGGAGGGCGATCCGACCCACCGGACCGGTTCCTCTACACCTCCAGTACGGGTGTCTACGGGGATCACGGGGGCGATTGGGTCGACGAGCAGACCCCGATCGATCACCAGTCGGGGAAAACCCGCGTCCTCGCCGAGGCCGAGCAGGTCGCGCGGTCGGCGGTCGATCGGGGGATGACTCCCATCGTGGCACGCATCGCGGGGATCTACGGTCCGGACCGGTGGGGCCTTGAACGATACCTCGACCGTCCCGTCACCGAAGGTTATCGCAACCACATCCATCGGGACGATGTCGCCGGGGCGATCGCCCACGTGCTGGCCGTCCAGTCCCCACCGGAGCTGGTGTTGCTCGTCGACGACGAACCCGTTCACCGTTGGACGTTCGCGGACTGGCTCGCCGACCAGCTCGACCGGACGCCGCCCGAAAAGCGGATGGTCGAAGAAGCGCTCGACGGCAATGTGTCCGAGCGGGCGGCCCGCCGAATCCGGACGAGCAAGCGCTGTGACAACGCGTTACTGCGGTCGCTCGACTACGCGTTCCGGTATCCGACGTATCGCGAGGGGTACCCCGGCGTCGTTCAGTCCTGATCGGCTAGCTCGGCCGTCGCGTCGAGCGCGGCCTCGATCGCGTCGTCGATCGCCACGTGGGCGTCCTCGGGTAGCTCCTCGTCCTCGGTCTCCCCTTTCTTCGTGCCCTCGACAAGGTTGCCGTCGACGGTCAGGATCGCGCCGGAGGCGAGCCCCCGTCGACGTGCGAGCGTAAAGATCGCCGCCGCTTCCATCTCGACGGCCAGCAATCCAGCCGCCTCCCATCCGGCGACGTACTCGTCGGTTTCGGCGTAAAAGGCGTCGTCCGTGACGACCGGCCCCACGTGGACCGGCCGAGGAGTCTCCGCCGCGGCGTCGATCAATGCGGATAGCACGTCGTGGTGGGCCACCGCCGGGATCGTGGCGGACTCGTAGCGCTTTGTCGTCCCCTCGTCCTTCGCCGCCGCGGTGGCGACGACGAGGTCCCCCGTCGCGATGCCGGTCTGGAGGCCGC
>CAYSMB010000153.1:921-3923 GCA_964432005.1 uncultured Halobacteriales archaeon | reverse complement strand
CAACCGGCTCGAGGGCAAGGGGATGTACTGGCAACAGGACACCGGCGTCGAGACGCTGGTCTTCTATGCCTCCGTCATCGCCTCGAACTTCGTCGAGCTCACGCGGCACGCGGACGATCTCAGCTACTCCAGTCCCTCCGATTACGTGATGATCGACGACGCGACGTTCCTCTATGCGCGCACGGAGTGTGAGTTCTCGGGGATCTTCACGATGTACGCGATGGATCTCCACCGGAACGAGCAAATCGGCGTGCGCCTGGGATTCGACGGGGACGACGAGCTCGAATATTACGTGTTCCGCGGGGAGGGCGAGGTCGTCGGGCACCTGACCCCGCTCGCACCGTTCGACAACGACGGTACCCAGCCGCCACACGGGATGGACCCCGACGAGCGCCCGAAGGGCCACCGTCGCGTCTATCGGCCCGAACGATCGTTCCCGGCCATGAGCGGTGCGGAGGTAACGCGAGCAGCGGAAGACCGGACGGCGGCGTTCCCGTCGGATTCGGAGGATTTGGACGAGGAAGTCGGCGTCACCTCCGGGGATAACCCGCCCTTTGCCGATCTCCTGATCGGCGAGGAAATCTCGCTCGTCTACGATGACGGGCCGACCCTCGAGTACCGGTTCAGCGACGAGGAGAACCTCGAGTGGCGTCGGGCGGACGAATCGGACTGGCAGCCCGAGGAGTATCGGGCCCTCGAGGTCGACGATGGTCTCGTGTTCCTCGCCCATCTTCGGAGGAGAGACGATCCGCCGAGCAGTCTGAAGATCGCAATCGACCTGGAGAACGGGCTGACGACCTGCATTCACTCGCAGCTGGGCACGGAATACTACGGGAACGAGGTGTCCTACGAGACGTACTTCGGGGTCGCCGATCTCGATGGCCTCGAGATCCCGCGGTATCGGCGTCACGAGTTTACCGACGAGCTCGTCGGCCGGGGGTTCACGCGGACCTATTCGGGTGCGATCACCTCGATGCATCTCTACACGACGCCGCACTCGACATCGTGGACGATCTACGAGGACGACCAGACGCTTGGCACCCAATGGACCGCGCCGGCGACGTACGTGAAACTCCGGAATGGCGTGTATCTCATGAACGTCGTCGAGGAGGCCTGTAACGGCGCGGAAACGTGTATCATCGAGAACGATGACACCATGAATGCCCTCGGGTTCGGCTTTAACGGCGGCGAAGACGGCGTAAGCCTCGACGTGGTCGGCGCCGATGCGCGTGACCTCGGTGGGTACGATGTCGCCGAGTACTTCGGTCCCTGAGGACCGCCAAGACGCGCGTTCGGGTAGGCTATTCGCGAAAAACCGGGTGTTTCTATACCCTCTCCGTGGTCGGTGTTCACATGGGAAGTGACACTACGGAGCGCAGCGTCGACCGGGAGGAACTGCGGGGACTCGTCGACGAATACTTGGACGCGGTCGTTGCCAACGAGCCTTCGCGGGTACCGATCGCGGAAGACCCAGGGTTCGTCGAGAATCTCGAGCGAAAGCAGCCCGGGGAAGGCCTGTGGGCGACCGCGACCGCGGCTCCGGATACGTTCGCGATCTCGGTCCCCGATCCCGCGGCCGGCCAGGTCGGCTTCATCGGGCGGATGGAGGAATCCGGCGATCGCATCCTGCTCGGGTTGCGCTTGCAGGTGGAGGCGGGGCAAATCACCGAGATGGAACACCTCATCGCCCGTGACGACGGGGAAACGCTCGGCGAACTCGACACCCCAAGACCGACGTTTCGGGAAACCGTACCCCCGGAGCAGCGAAACAGCCGCGAGGAGTTACTCGAGATCGCGGCCACCTACTACGACGCACTCGTCGAAGATGACGGCAGCCGTTCGCCCTTCGCGGACGACGCCATTCGCTTCGAAAACGGGATGCAACGGACCCACGCCGACGCGTCGCCGGATGACGATCCCGCCGAGATCCTCCGGTCGCTCGACACGGCCGAGCAACTCGACTGTGGCTCGATGAGCTACATCAAGCGAATCGAACCGCGTCGGGTCGATATCGCCGACGTGGAGCGGGGATTGGCGTGCGGGCTCTCGCATTTCCGCCATCCCATGGAGGAAACGGTCCTGGAGATCGAGGGCGTCCCTGGGGTCGACACCGTCGAACGGGACTACGATCCCTTCGACCTGCCGGCGCTCCATATCTACAAGATCTACGGCGACCAGATCCACGAGATCGAGGCCATGGGCTTTCTTACCGAGTACGACGCGCCCACCGGCTGGGAGTAACGCCGAGCCGACCAAAACCAGCTCCCCTCGATCGCTGAATCACGTCGAAAGCGAAGGGATGGTCGGCCCCGCTCATCCAGAGCAGTTCTCGACGCAGGGACCCTCCTCGCGCCATCACGAAACTTAGGGACAAGCTGCATCCCACGGTCTCGAACTAGATGCCGAGCCACTCGTCATTGCGGATCTCGTAGCCGTTCGCCCGGCAGAACTTGGTCGCTTGTCGGCGAACCGCCCGCGATCCTGGCAGCGATTCCTTCTCGCGAAGGTGTTCGACGATCCAGTCGGCGATCGTTGGGATGCCCTCATCGTCGTCATCGGCATCGATCGCTTTCAGGGCTCGAAACGTCTTCTCGTACGCTTCCCGTTGAGACCCGGTCAGATCGGTTTGCTGGAATTCTTCGGCGGCCTCAATGACTCGTTTCGTCGCCGGCGCAACGGTGGGACGCTGAACCCGGACGCGGACGGCCGACGGGGAATCAAACGTCTCCACGTCCGTCTCCGGAACGAGTTCGGCGACCGTATACCTCCCCTCGTCCGATTGGATCTCCCGATCACCGATCGCCGCGACAATCTCCGTTCCCGTCGCCGGGAATTCGAGCGATTGCAGTTCCGAATTCACGTCCTCGAGCGCTGCCTCCTCGATCGGGGGCTCCGTTTCGTCCCACCGTTCCAGTTCCGCGGCGAGGTCGCGCTTTCGCTGCCGTCGGTCAGCATCCCGTGCTTGCTTCTCTCGGCCTCGCTTGTCGTCAGGCACCTTTGAT
>CAYSMB010000153.1:0-911 GCA_964432005.1 uncultured Halobacteriales archaeon | reverse complement strand
CTCCAGTCGGATAGCCCTGTGGTCCATAGTCCTGAGTTGAGGGGAACCGCCAACCAGGAGGGGGGTCGGGCCGGCCCTCACAATCATCCAGCTTCGACGAGCGACTGCACTCCTCGGCCAGCGTAATGAAAGGTTAGTAAGCGAGTCCGATGAAGACCGTTCCATGCCCGACGAGGATCGAGGCGGGAAGCTGCGTGCACAGCTGGAAGAACCGGGGATTGCGGTGATGCCGGGCTCGTACGATGCGCTCTCGGCGATGCTGGCCGAACGAGCGGGCTTCGATGTCGTCTTCACCTCCGGATTGAGCCTCTCGGCCTCGCTGCTGGGCAAGCCGGATCTGGGGCTGATGACGGCCTCCGAGAATATCGATCGAGTCCGCACGATCGCCGGTGCGATCGACGTGCCGCTGGTCGCGGACATGGACACGGGCTACGGGAACGCGCTCAACGTGCGCCGGACGATCACCGAGGTGATGGACGCGGGCGTGGCCGGTGTGATCCTCGAGGACCAGGAGTGGCCCAAGCGCTGTGGGCACATGTCCGAAAAGCGGGTCGTCCCGCGTGCGGACCACGAACGGCGGATCCGGGCGGCCGCGGATGTGCGCGACGAGCACGCGAACGATCTCGTGATCATCGGGCGAACGGACGCCCGGGAACCGATCGGGATCGAGGAAGCCATCGAGCGCGGCAACGCCTATTTCGAGGCGGGTGCAGACGTCATCTTCGTGGAGGCCCCACAGTCCAGGGAGGAACTCGAAGCGGTGGTCGCCGGTTGTGACGGCCCGACGTTTGCGAATATGATCGAGGGTGGCGTCACGCCGTTTTTGGCGGCGGGGGAGCTCGAGGACATCGGCTTTGACCTCGTCGTGTACCCGCTATCGCCGCTCTTTGCCGCCACGGAGGCGATGGCCG
>CAYSMB010000152.1:0-3926 GCA_964432005.1 uncultured Halobacteriales archaeon | reverse complement strand
GGCTCGGGCGGGAGCGCTCGCACGAGCGGCCGGGCGAGGTGCGGACGCCGCCGATCCCGTCGATGCCGTCGTCGCGGCGATCGAGGTCCTCGAGGCCGACCCGGCCTTCAACGCCGGCGTCGGAAGCGCCGTCCAGAGCGACGGGCGGATCCGGACCGACGCGGGGATCATGCGCGGGGATGGGAGCGCAGGTGCGGCCTGTGCCATGCCCGGCGTTGCGAACGCCATCACCGCCGCGGACGCGGTTCGCCGGGAGACGCCACACGTCCTCGTGAGCGGTCGCCACGCTGTTCGGCTTGCTGAATCCGTCGGGATCGACACCGATCGGGATCTCTGGACCGATCGGACCCGCCATCGCTGGGCCGAGGAAGGGCTGGAGGATCTGGATTTCGCCGAACAACTCGACGCGGTTCGCGAACGCTTCGGGGCGGGCCACGATACGGTGGGCGCGGTCGCTACCGACGGGGAGGATGTGGTCGCCGGGACCTCGACGGGTGGGCGCTGGCTCGCGTTGGCCGGTCGCGTCGGCGACGTCCCCCAGGTCGGCAGCGGCTTTTACGCATCGCCGGCCGGGGCCGTCAGCACGACCGGCGCGGGGGAGGGGATCGCCACGGTGACGCTCGCCCGCGTAGCCGAGCGGGCGCTGACCGAGGGGATGGCACCCGACGAGGCCGCCGCGCACGCGCTCGCGACGTTCGACGAGCAGGCTGCGGGCACGGCCGGGTTGATCATCATGACACCGGCCGGGGTTGTCGGTTCGGCGTACTCGAGCGAGGCGATGGAGACGGCCCGCGCACATGGTTAGGCCCGTTTTATTCTGCCACGTGGCATGGTCACAAGGGCTTTCAGCCACCCCGCGAAACGCGGGCCATGAGCGGCGTCGATCTCACGAGCGAACGGTACGAAGCCCATCGGGAGGCGGGGGAGATTCTCGCCACCGCTCGGGCGGAAGCGGTCGACATGCTCGAGGTGGGTGTGGGCCACCTGGAGCTCGCCGAAGCCACCGAGGAACGCATCCGGGAGCTCGGCGGCCAGCCCGCCTTCCCGGTGAACATTAGCGTCGACGAGGAGGCCGCGCACGGCACGCCGGCGCCCGACGAGGAGACCACCTTCGGCGAGGAAGTCGTGAACCTGGACATCGGCGTCCACGTCGACGGCTGGCTCGCGGACAGCGCCATCACGGTCGATCTCAGCGCGGACCACGAGGACCTCGTGGCCGCGAGCCAAGCTGCCCTCGAAGCGGCGATCGACACGGTGGCCGCCGGCGTTCCAGCGGGGACGGTCGGCGCGTCGATCGAGGATGCCATCGAGGAATACGGGTTTACGCCGGTGCTCAACCTCTCGGGTCACGGGCTGGGCCACTGGGAACAACACACGGACCCGAACATTCCGAACCGGGGCATCGACGGGGGTGCCACGCTGGAGGCCGGCCAGGTCGTCGCCATCGAGCCGTTCGCGACGACCGGCACGGGGAAGGTCCGGGACGGAAACGTCCAGCAGATCTACGCCCTCCAGGACGAACGGACCGTCCGGGACCGCAATGCCCGACAGATCTTAGAGCAGGTCACCGAACACTACCGGACGCTTCCCTTCGCCGTCCGATGGCTCGACCATCCGCGCGCGGAGATGGCCCTGCGGCGCCTCGAGATGCAGGACGTCGTCACCGGCTATCCCATCCTGCAGGAAGACGAGGGGACGTTCATCAGCCAGGCCGAACACACCGTCATCGTGACCGAGGACGGCTGCGAGGTCACGACGCGCTGACGGGTCGATGGATCCCCTGTTTGCCCCCTGGCGAATCGAATGGGTGACCCGGGAGGAGCGGGCCAACCCGGACGAGTGTGTCTTCTGTACGCTGCCCGAGACCGAGGACCAGCGCGAGGCGCGCGTTGTAGCCCGGAGCGATCTTGGCTACGTGCTGTTGAACAATGCGCCGTACAACCCCGGCCACGTCATGGCGATCCCCCACCGGCATGTCACCGATTTCGCGGCACTGACCGACGAGGAGCTCCTCGACCAGTCGCGGCTCGTCCGGCGATCGATCGAGGCCATTTCGAGTGCGATGGAGCCCGACGGGTTCAACACCGGGCGGAACCTCGGCAGCGCGGGCGGGGGTTCGATCCCGCACCTCCACGAACACGTCGTCCCGCGCTGGCAGGGCGATACGAACTTCATGGCGGTCATCGACGAGTCGAAGGTCATCGTTCAGGCGTTGGAGGACACCTACGACGAACTGCACGCGGCCTTCGCCGATCAGGATGGGGCGACCGCGACGGATATCGATCGAGCGGTGCATCTCGACTTTGGCTGACCGGCGTCGGACGCCCGTGCGATGCATTTCGGATGGAACCGAACACCTCCGCCTCGACGGGCCACCCGGTAATTGGTGTTGCCGTCGAGGAGGGGGCCCGCGATCCGGTCGATGAAAAACCGTGCCGCCGTCAGGGGTCTCCGGCCGGCATCAAGGCCTCGAAGGGCTGATCGTCGACCCACTCACAGAGCTTCACGAGTTGCTCGGTCGCGGCCTCGAAGAGCTGCTCGCCCTTCTCGGCGGTCGCGTCCGTCTGATCGCCGAGGACGCCGTTCGGCGTGTTGTCGATCGCGTCGTAGTGGGTCAGCGCGCCATACGTGCGCAAGGAATCGTCACCCCAATCGACGAGACCACCGTCCCGGGCGGCTTCCAACCGATCGTCGTGAACGAGTTCGCCGTGGAGGTACTGGATCATCGCTGTTTCCTTCGGACCGCCGTGGGGTCCATTGACGTCGAACAGGTCGTCGACGAGCTCGGGGATGCTCTCGTCCCACATCCACTCGATCGCGTAGGCGATCCGATCCTCGCGGAGGTAGCGGCCCACCTCCCGCAGGGCTTCGACGTTGCCCCCGTGGGCGTTGACGTAGATCACCCGGTCGATGCCGTGTTTGGTCAGGTTCGTGGTCAACGAGCGGACGAACGATCGAAACGTGGCGGCGTCGACCCACATCGTCCCCGGGAACTGGCGGTGATGCGAGCTCACCCCGACGGTGACGGTCGGCGTGCAGAGATATCCCGTCCGCGCGGCGGCCTCCCGGGCAAGGGCCTCCGCGATGAAATGATCGGTCCCCTCCGGGAGATGTGGGCCGTGTTGTTCCGTCGATCCGAGCGGGACGAGCGCCAGCGATTCCTCCCCGAAGTAGCCTTCGAGATCCGTCCACGCCTCCTCGGCAACGTGCATATGCCCGCAGATCGCCGCGGGATTGAATACCCTCCGCTTGATCGCCACGACCGGCTCAGCGCACCGGCACGCGGTCGGGTGCCTCGCGGCGCTCCACGGGCTCGCCGAAGGCATACATCGGTTCGCTGGCGGTGACCTCGACCGTGACGCGGTCGCCGATCTCGATGTCCTCGCCCGCCCCGCCGGGAATGATGATCTGGTGGTAGGCGTCGTCCCGGCACTTGAGCGACTCGTCGGTCCCTGGCTCGACGACGAGTACCTCCCGCCGCGTTCCGACGAGCTCGGCATAAGCGTCGGCGACGATCTCGCGCTTGCGCCCGGACATTTCGCGCGAACGCTCCTTTTTCACAGTCCCGTTCAACCCCTTCATGTCGGCGGCGTCGGTCCCCGGCCGCTTCGAAAACCGTGTCACGTTGATCTTCGTTGGGCGGACGGCCTCGAGCAGCTCCATGCTCTTGCGGTGGTCCTCCTCGCTTTCGGTCGGAAAGCCCACGACGAAATCCGTCGAGAGCGTCCATTCCTCGAGGGCCGCGTCGAACGTCTCGACGACCTCCCGAAACTCGGCGACCTGATGCTGGCGACGCATGTCCCCGAGCACGTCGTTCGAGCCGCTCTGGACCGGAATATGGAGGAAGTTATACAGCGAGTCGTGCTCGGCAAACACCGCGGCGAGCTCCTCGCGGATGCCGTGGACGCCCTTCGGATTGGCCATCC
>CAYSMB010000151.1:0-3950 GCA_964432005.1 uncultured Halobacteriales archaeon | reverse complement strand
ATCCGGTCCTTGTCCATGGACTGGGCGAGGAGGACCTGCCCGAGCGCGTTGTTGAGCTTGTGTGCGCCCCCGTGGAGCAGATCCTCCCGCTTCAGGTAGACGTCCGCGCCGTAGCGCTCGCTGAGCTGCTCGGCGTACTGCAGCGGCGTCGGGCGTCCGCCGAAGGTGCGGAGGTGCTCGCGGAGATCCGCCATAAAGCCCTCACCGTCCGCGAGCACGTATTCCTCGAATGCTTCGGTCAATTCTTCGATCGCCGGCATGAGTGCCTCCGGCACGTATCGCCCGCCGTACGCGCCGAATTCGCCGTCGGCGGTCATCGTTCGGCCTCCACGAGCGCGCGGGTGCATGCTTCGACGTCCCCGGCCATGATCGAGGATCCAACCAGCAGCGCGTCGGCCCCCGCCTCGCGCATCCGGCGGACGTCGGCCCGGCCGGCGATACCGCTTTCCGCGACGAGGCGGACGTCCTCTGGGGCGTGGGCGGCGACCCGGGGAAACGTGTCCAGATCCACCTCGAGTCGGCCGAGATCGCGGTTGTTGATGCCGATGAGCTCGGCGCCGGCGTCGATCGCCACTTGGAGTTCCCGGACGGTGTGGACCTCGACGAGCGGCTGAAACCCGCGGTCACGCGCCGCGGCGATGAGGGGATCCAGCTCGTCTTCCACGAAGCGCACGATGAGGAGGACGAGATCGGCCGCGACGACGTCGAGATGGCGTTCCTCGAGGACGAAATCCTTCCGCAGGACCGGAATGTCGACGGCCGATCGGACCGCCTCGAGATCCTCCGGCGTTCCGCCGAAATGCGTCGGCTCGGTCAGTACCGAGATGGCGGCAGCGCCGGCCCGCTCCATCGACCGGGCCAGGGCCACGGGATCGTCATCGCGCTCGTGCTCGCTCGTGGGACTCGTCGGCTTCACCTCGGCGATGATCGGAACGAGGCCTTCGCCCTCGCACCGTTCGATCGCCGCATCGATCGACCGCGCGTCGACCGCGATCGGGCCACCGTCCGGCGGCGACCGGGCGGTTGCGGCCGCGAGGATGTCCTCGACGGGGGACGCGAGATCCCCATTAGAGTTCATGGTTGTACACTGACGAACGGATTTGTACATAAGGGTTCCGTCACGACCAACATGTTGAATCGGCTGGCGATCGGGCCGTCGGGATACATGGTCGAGCCCACGTCAGGGATGTTTGCGAGGCGATCCAGTTACCTTGACCGATGGGTCCGCGTGGGCCTGGCAGGCGGGAAAGTCATCAACGTCGCGTTCCCGGAGGACGAACCACCGGAGGCCTCCCCCAATCACCCGGTCCTCGATCGAATCGGCGCATACCTCGACGAATCCGCCCCGGAGGACTTCGATGACGTCGAGATCGGCCTGACCGTCCCGACGACCAATCGCCGTGTCTACGAGACCGTGCGATCGATCCCCTATGGCACGTCATGGTCGGTTCACGAAGTGGTCGAACGGACCGCTGTGCTCACCCCGGAAGACGACGGCTCGACGATCGTGCGGAACGCGCTCGCGGGCAACCCCGTGCCGATCCTTGTCCCTGATCACCGGGTGAGGGGGATCGGGGGAGGCGTCTCAACGGACGTGCGCGAGGCCCTCCGGGCGCTCGAGGGCCTCGAGAGGTAACGGCCTACGATTGAGAACCGACGCCCTCGTGGACGACGAACTCGAGGGCGTTGACGAGGTAATGCGCCACGACCACGAGGAGGAGGCTGCCCGTGGCGACGAAGGCGATCGCCAGGAGCAGGCCCAGCGCCCCCGTCACCAGCACGCCCCCGGTTCCCTGGAGACCGTGCCCGATCGCGAAGGCGACCGTCGAGACGACCACCAGCACGGCCGTCGGGACGGCGAACCCGCTCGCCAGCGCCCCGATCAGGATCCCGCGGAAGATCAACTCCTCCACGATCGCGATGACCGGCAGGACCACGATCAGCAAGAACGCCCAGCCGCCGGGCCCGGCG
Organism: uncultured Halobacteriales archaeon; assembly: GCA_964432005.1. GTDB lineage: Archaea > Halobacteriota > Halobacteria > Halobacteriales > SKNY01 > SKNY01. The sequence goes on along the minus strand of CAYSMB010000151.1, from coordinate 1,979 downwards.
GGCGCGAGGGCCCGACGGAGCCCCTCGTCGTAGGCGAGGCCGACGTGATCGAGCAGCCGGACGCCGCCTTCGTCGAGCAGATAGATCCCGACTCCGAGCGCGATGGCGAGGACGACCTCTGTTGCCGACGGCGAAAGGTCGATCCCCAGCGCCGTGATTGGGACCCCCGCCAACCAGACGAGGCCGGCGAACAGGCCGGCCACGACGAGCTGGGAGACGACCATGTTGGCGTAGAGATCCTGGGCCGACAGCGGCCGTTCGCCCAACTGGGCCCCGCCGTCCGGATCCGGCGTCAGCTCGCGCTGTGTCACGTGCGCGAGTAGTACCACGAGTGAGACGAGAACGATCGAACCGAGCCCGAACGCGCCGTACGCGGCCACGGTCGGCCCTACTGCGGGCTCGGAGTGGGGCCGGCCCCCACGCTCGGATCGAGGGCGGAGCCGGTCAGCCGCTTGAGCCGATCGACCAGCGAGTCCTTTTCCGGCTCGCCGGCCAGCGCGACGTCGAGGACCTGGCTGATGTGCGAGACGGGCACGATGTCGACCTGGTCCTTGTACTCGTCCTCGATCATCACGTCCTGCTCGTTGGCCGCGGGAATGATCACGGTATCGATGCCGGCCTTCGCGGCGGCTTCGATCTTGTGGGTGACCCCGCCGACGGGGAGGACGTCCCCGCGGACCGACAGCGAGCCGGTCATGCCGACGTCCTGGTTGATGGGGATGTCCTCGAGGGCGCTAATGACGGCCGTGGCCACCGTGACGCTGGCCGAATCCCCCTCGACGCCCTCGTAGGCCTGGACGAACTGGATGTGAACGTCCTTTTCCGAGAGGTTCTCGTCCGAGAACTTCTTGATGATCGCCGAGACGTTCTGGACCGATTCCTTGGCGATATCCTGGAGTTTCCCGGTCGCGATGACCTCGCCGGGACCCTGGGCGGGCGCGATCTCGGCCATCACGGGCATGACGATCCCGGAGTCCTCGCCCATGACCGCGAGCCCGTTGACCCGCCCGACCACGTCGCCTTCCGAGACGGTGAGATCGTAGTCCTTGCGGCGCTCGATGTAGTTGTCCGCGAGCTGCTGTTCGATCGAGCGCGAGCGGCGCTTGGCCTCGATGACGTCCTCCCGGGTCGTCCTCTCGCGGCCCTCCGCCCGGGCGATGTCGCCGGCGACACGGACGAGCCCGCCGAGATCACGCAGGCGAAGCGTCAGGTGGTCCTTGCGCCCCGAGCGGCGTTTCGCCTCGAGGATGACCTCCGCGACCGCGTCGCGATCGAAGTGCGGGAGCCGCCCGTCCTTCTCCACTTCCTGGGCGACAAAGCGCGCGTAGCGCCGGCGCATCTCCTCGGTATTCTCGATCGAGTCGTCCATGTAGACCTCGTATCCGTAGCCCTTGATCCGCGAACGGAGGGCCGGATGCATGTTCTGAAGCGCGTCTTGGTTGCCCGCCGCGACCATGATGAAGTCCGTCGGTACGGGCTCGGTCTGGACCATGGCGCCCGACGAGCGTTCGGATTGCCCGGTGATCGCGAACTCGCCCTCCTGGATCGCCGTCATCAAGTTCTGCTGGGACTTGATGTCCAGGGTGTTCATCTCGTCGATGAACAGGACCCCCTTGTGGGCCTTGTGGATGCCGCCGGCCTCGACGCGGTCGTGGCTCGGCGTTTCCATGCCGCCCGATTGGAAGGGGTCGTGGCGGACGTCGCCAAGGAGGGCGCCGGCGTGCGCACCGGTGACGTCCTCGAACGGAGCGACCTGGATGTCCGCGTTGTTGATGAGGAGGTTCGGGATCATCGCGTCCGAGCCCCGGCTCACGTATTTGAACACGAGGTAGATCACGGCCGCGGCGATGATCCCAAGGAGGATCATGTTCGCAAACAGCGAGTACCCGAGGATCACGATGATGATGAGCCACATGAGGATCGACCGCATCGTGTTTCGCTTGCGGGCCTCCTCCTTGTGGGCGTCGACGATCTGTTCG
>CAYSMB010000150.1:0-3996 GCA_964432005.1 uncultured Halobacteriales archaeon | reverse complement strand
CGGGATGTTCGATGTCCATCTCGTTGAGGATCGTGGCGCCGTCGTTGGTAATCACCACGTCCCCGGACGAGTCGACGAGCATCTTGTCCATCCCGCGGGGCCCGAGCGTCGTCCGTACCGCCTCGCTGACCGCCTTCCCGGCGGCGATATTTGACGATTGGGCGTCCTGGCCCTGTGTGCGTTCACTCCCCTCGCTGAGAATGAATACGGGCTGTCCGCCCATGCGTCGCTGCGCAGATCCTTCTGACATAGTTTCTTCACCAAGAAGTATCTAGCGGTTCTATATAATTGTTGTCCTTACGATCCGTGGCGGTCGACGACCACGCCGGCACCCGTCTGGGACAATCCGTGGGGATTGGCCGCCGCGGTGCGATCGCTTCGCCGGGCCCGGAACCCGTCGCGGATCCCCCGGAGGCTGTTTTTGAGTACGCCCCAGCCGGTCCCGGCCCACTGGGGAAGGCTCACCCCGCCGTGGAGGACCTCCCGACCCACGCCTACACCGTCGCGGACCGCCCCGACGGCGAGACGACCGATGGACCGCACCCCCAGGCCGTCGTTCTTGACGGTGCGGTAGGCCAGTGACCGATACCGGCTCGCCCAGTCGATCTCATCCGCACTCCCCCAGGCGGTCTCGTATCCGCCACGGTGTTGGCGCCGATGGGGTGGTTCGGCGGGTTCGGCTCGAACCGCCATTTCGGGATGCCAGACGACCTGGAGGTTCTGGCCAGTGATTCGCTGGTCCAGATCGGTGGTCCCGGCGTAGACGAGGTAGTCGTCGAAACCATCCAGCGCCCGGACGGCCGCGCGGGTCATCGCGAGATTCCCGCCGACGATCCGGAGGCCGCCCGGATCCGCATCCAGCGGATCGGGATCGCCGACCCGGACGGGCCCGGACACGAGGTCCGCCTCGCCGTCTAGGCTCTCCACGACCGCCTCGAGCCAACCCGGCTGGATCCGGTAACTCGGCGCGAGCAACGCGAAGACTTCGCCGGAGGCCTCGAGGAGCCCCGCGTTACGCGCGACGTTGATGTTCCGGGAGGCACAATCCAATAGGACGTCGACGTCCCCCCGTTCCCGAACCATCCCGGACGTCCCGTCGGTGGACGGGCCGTTGACCACGATCACTTCCGCCTCCGGCGCCGAGTCCGCGATGCTATCGAGACAGGCCGCCAGCTCGTCCCGCTGGTTGTGGGTCGGAACGATAACTGACAGCCGCATGCGTACCCGTCCCGCCGAGAGGGTTTAAAACCCGTTCGTGGCGATCGACGGTGCGTCCCTATGATTCGGCGAGCCTGGCCCGCCAGAAAGAAACGGAGGCGATCCGGGCTCCGAGCGGGGTTTCCACGAGGCGCGCATCGATCCGCCGCAGGCCTCGCGCGATCGAATCCGGGATGCTCCGGTAGAGACCGTATGGGAGGATGAAGTCGTGATCGACCTGGTCGAGGTCGGCCTCGACTACCGCGAGTAGTTCGTGGACGTCCTCGGGGGTGTACAGTCGCGATCCCATCGGCAGGAGCCAGTTGTAGACGGTGCGCGTACTGAACGAATTGAAGGTATCGAAGAAGATGACATCCCGGCTCACGCGGACCATCTCCTCGATAAACTGCTCGGGGGTGGGCGCGAGGTGGAAAAACCGCATTGCGAAGACGGCATCGAAGCTGTCGTCGGGGAACGGCAATCGTCCGGCGTCACCGCGGGCGAACGCCACTCGATCGGTGATCCCCGCCGAACGCGCCTTGACCTGCCCCTGGGAGAGCATCGGCCCGGAGATATCGATCCCGGCGACGTCCGCCCCGCGCTCGGCGAGCATGGCGGTGAACCGGCCGGTCCCACAGGCGATCTCGAGGATCTCCTTGTCCTCGACCGGTCCGATGGCATCAAGAACGGCTTGGCGCTCCCGTCGATCGATGAGCTGGCCCCCGCGGGAAAAGCGCTTGTCCTCGTACTCCTCGGCCACGTCCGTGGCTTGGTACCACTCCTTGCCCTTCACTGCGTGGGCCGTATGCCGACTGGGATAAAACGCTACTGATCCCCGGGATCGAGCGTCCTATGTCGGCGGCCGTCAGATCGACCGGCATGAGCGAGCTCGTGGCGTCCCTCGAACGATCCCGGAATCTCGATGTCGAGGAGCTGGCGCGGGAGATCCAGGGGATCGGGTTCGAATGTACCCGGTGTGGCGAGTGCTGTCGTGGGGACGAGGATGAGCCACACACGGCGACCATCCACCCCGACGAGATCCGTCGGATCCGGGCGTCGACCGGGAAGGCCTGGCAGGATATCGGCCGGCCGATGCCCTACGGTCTCGAGGGTGGCGAGAGCGAGACGTTCGAGTGGGCGCTCCAGACGGACGGCTGCGGCGATTGCCGATTCTTGCAAGAAACTGGCGACGGACGAACGGCGTGTGGGATCTACGACGATCGACCGGTGATCTGTCGGACCTATCCGTTCCAGCTCGATCTCCCCGGCATGACCGAATCCACCGGGGAGGTCGTCGAGCGATCCGGTCCGGTCATGGCCTATCCGTGCGAGGGCCTCGGACGGGATATCTCCATGGAGCGGGCCCGCGAGTTGGCCGAGGCGTTAAAGGCCCGGTCGATCGCCGACATCCGGGCCGCCCAGTCGCTTCTGGAACAGTACGAGCCGGCAGGGGACGCCGGCGGGACGATCGTCCACGACGCCGAGGGGGCGGCGACCGGACGGCACGCCGTTGGAGTGAGCCGGAACGACGTCAATACTAAGGCCTCGGCCTCGTATCGCCCGCTCAGGAGGCTACAGCGTGCAAATCTCGAATCAACTCCTGTGTCTGTTCAACGCCGAGGTCCGCGAGGACGACGGCAGCTATCACATCGAACTTCCCGAGCGCGAGATCGAAACCGGATCCATCGAGGCCGGTGAGACCTACCGGATCGCCGTCATCGCAAAGGATGGCGAGGGCGATCGCGGCGCCGCGTCGACCACCGGCCGACCCCCGAGCGAGCCCCAGCCGCCGGTCGAGGTCGGCGAGGTCCGCTACGTCGAGATCGAGGACATCGGGAAACAGGGCGACGGGATCGCCCGGGTCGAGCGGGGATACGTCATCATCGTCCCGGGCGGGGAGGTTGGCGAACAGGTCAAAATCGAGGTCACGGAGGTCAAGTCGAACTTCGCGGTCGGGGAGATTATCGAGGAAGAGCTCCCCTAAGCGTAGCTTCTTGAACCTGGAGCTCAGGACGCTTACCTATGCCACCGACCCTAGAAATTCGCTGTACCGACGAGGATTGTTATCTCGACATGTTCGAGAATCATTACACCTACGACATGCCCGATGACCACGGCGTGGGAGACCTGAACTGCCCCGTGTGCGGGGGTTCGGGCTGCTTGGAAGAAATCGAGTTGTGAGCGGCGGTGGCGCTGCCAAGGTGTACCTTTAACGTCCCCCGGCTCGATGTCGGACGCATGGCTGTCGCCCTCCCACGGAACCCGATCGTCGCTCGGGGTGAAACCGGATGAGTCGGCTGGCGCGGGCGTCCGCGGTGGTCCGGCGGGTTCGCACGCGTCTGGCGGACATCAAGGACCGGCGCCTGGATCCGGCGGAATTGGACGCTGACGTCATCGAACATGCGGCCGGCGTGACGGCGATCTTCGACGCACCGGGCGTCGAGCCCGAGGACGTGGATGTACGCTTCCTCGACGGTCGGATCGTTGCGTCGGCCGATCGGCGGCGCGAATCCTATGACGGCTACCGTCGCGTCGTCACCACGCGACGTCTCGCCTTCGCCGGCGAGGTGCCGCTCCCCGACGCCGACGAGATGGATGCTGAGGGCGGCGAGGCGACGGTCCGCGCGGACGGCACGCTGGAGATCACCGTGCCGCGGGACGGCGCCGTTGCCGAGGACGAGCCCGACCGGGTGGAATCGCCCGCACAGAACTGATCAGCCGGTCGTCGCGGCATGATCGGCCCGCCAATCGGTCGTTAACTCGAACAGTTGGACGACGAGCTGGCCGGTCGCCCCCCAG
>CAYSMB010000149.1:0-4015 GCA_964432005.1 uncultured Halobacteriales archaeon | reverse complement strand
ACCGGCGGAAAGTCCGGCCCGTAGGGTTCGTCGGTCTCGGGATGGGGCTTGGGCGGTCCGGAACTGCCGTAACAGGACCCGGGATCGTTCACGCTGACGACGAAGTAATCGTTCGTGTCGATGGCCTTGCCGGGCCCGATGACGGCATCCCACCACCCCGAGGCCTGCCCGGATGTCTCGGAGCGCCCCCGACCGGCCACGTGGGCACTCCCGGTCAGCGCGTGACAGACGAGGACGGCGTTGTCCCCGTCGAACTCCCCGTACGTCTCGTAGGCCAGCTCGAGCTCCGGGATCGACTCCCCGCACTCGAACTCGAATGTCCCGAACGACCGCGTTTGGCTCACCATCGTGTCCCTCCCAGTATCCCTGTCCGGCGGCTATTCGCTGACTGATACAAGAGAGGCCGTGGGGATAATCTGCTCATTGTCGGCAATATTCGACACCACTCACTCGCTGGCCCGCTCGATCGCTCGGTCGAGGTCGGCGATGATGTCCGCGGGATCCTCGATGCCGACCGAGAGCCGGACCAGGTCTCGGGTGACCCCGCTTGCCCGTTGCTCCTCGGGACTCAATTGGCCGTGGGTCGTACTGGCGGGATGGATGACGAGCGTCTTGGCGTCCCCGACGTTAGCGAGGAAGCTACAGAGCTCGACGGTTTCACACAGCCGTTTGCCTGCCTCGTATCCCTCCGTGAGCCCGAACGAGATGACCCCGCCGAACCCGCCCTCAAGATATGCCCGCGCGTTCGCGTGGGTTTCGTGATCGGGCAACCCCGGGTAGCGAACCCAGGCGACCCCGTCGTGATCGTTCAGCCAATCCGCCACGATCGCGGCGTTCTCGCAGTGTTGACGCATCCGAAGTGGCAGTGTCTCGAGACCCTGCAAGGTGACCCACGCGTCGAACGGCGATTGGTAGTTTCCGAGCGATCGGGCCGACCGATACCGGACCGCTGCGGCACAGGGGGCGTCGGGAAAATCCCTCGCGAAGTCGACGTCGTGATACGCCCGGTTGTCCCCGGCGATTTCCGGGTGCCGGTCCGGGTCCCAATCGAACGTGCCGCCGTCGAGGACGATTCCGCCGACCGTCGTTCCGCTCCCGTGGATCCACTTGGTCGTCGACTCCCAGACGAGATCCGCGCCATGTTCGAGCGGACGGCAAAGCGCCGGCGAGGCAAACGTATTGTCGACGAGCAGCGGCAGGTCGTGCTCGTGGGCGATGTCGGCCACACGACCGATGTCGGGCGTTTCGAGGGCCGGGTTGCCGATCGTCTCGAGGTGCACGAACGCCGTTCGGTCGTCGATCGCCTCCCGGTACCCCTCGTAGTCGAGGGTGTCGACGAACCGCGGCTCGATGTTGCGTCGCCCGGCGGTATGTCGGAAGTACGACGTCGTCCCCCCGTAGATGCCGGACGCCGTTACGATGTTGTCGCCGGGGGCGGCCAGGACAAAGGTCGCAGCGTCGAGCGCGGCGAGGCCGCTCGCGGTCGCGACGGCATCGGCGGCCCCGTGCAGCGTGGCGAGACGCCGTTCCAGTGTTTGGACCGTCGGATTCCCAAAGCGTGAATAGATCTCGGCGTCGCCTTCGAGGGCATAGCGAGCCGCCGCGTCCTCGGCCGATTCGAACACGTAGGAGGTCGATTGGTAGATGGGCGGGGCCCGTGCACCGGTCGCGGGATCGACGTGTTGGCCGGCATGGACGCTTTCGGTCCGCCCGTTCGGCTCGTCGTCACTCATGGTATCCCGTGGGACCAGGATCAGCAAATACACCGGCACTATCGGCAATACCTGCTCGCCGGAAAGTGACGCCATTTTGTCCTCCTGGTGTGCAGCGAGCGTGTGAACGACGTTCGACGGGAGCGAGCGGTCCTGGCCGGGGTGATCGGAATCACCCTACTGGCCCAGGTCCTCCTCTACCCCGGTCTCTCGGGGCTGGTCCGGGCGCTGGGGGCGTCCTCCGAGCTCGACCCGGGGATGTGGTTCCTCGCCGCCGAGTTTGCGGCGTTTATCGCGTTCGCACCACTGTGGGGTGCACTCAGCGACCGGCTCGGGGTACGGACGCCGCTGATCGCGACGAGCGCACTCCTGTCGGCGGGCTGCTATCTCGGCCTCGGTGCACTCGGCATCGTCGGCGTCGCCGACTTCCGATCCGTCCTCGTGGTGCGGATCCTCCAGGGGGCATGTACGATCGGGGCCTTCTCGCTCGCCATGACGATGCTCATGGATCTCTCGGGGGGACACGGTCGCAACATGGGCGCCGCCGGCATCGCGATCGGCAGCGGAACGGCCCTCGGGGCTCCGCTGGGTGGGGCCGTTTCGACGCTTGGCCCGCTCGCGCCTCTCTTTGTCGCCGGCGGGTTGTTCTTCGGGATCGCCTCGGTGCTGACGTTCGTCCGGGATCGCGCGCCCCGATCGGATCGACCGGGCATCCGGGCGGCATTGCGGGACGTCCTTGGCCATCCCGATCTGGCCGTCCCGTACGCCTTCGGCTTCGTCGACCGCCTGACGGCCGGCACCTTTGCCCTCGTTGGCGTGTTCTATTTCGGGGAGTTCGGCCTGGAGCCCGTCGGCGTCGGGATCTTCTTGATGTTGTTCTTCGCCCCGTTCGCCCTGCTCCAATACCCATTCGGGTTCGTCACCGATCGTGTCGGGCGATTCCTGCCAGTGGTCGGCGGCTCGATCTGTTACGGGATCGGGATCGCGCTCGTCGGGCAGATGCCCACGCTCCCGACGGTCGGGGTCGTCATGATCGCCGTGGGGGTGTTCGGCGCCCTCGTCTCCCCGGCGACAATGGCCATGGTCACGGATATCGCGCCGGAGATGCGCCGAGGAAGCGCGATGGCCGGCTTCAACGTGGCCGGTAGCCTGGGTTTTCTGGCCGGCGTCCTGCTCGGCGGAACGCTCGCCGACGCTTACGGATACGCGGTCGCCTTCGCGGCCATCGGCGGGCTCGAAATCGGCATAGCGATCCTCGCGACACCCTGGTTCCGGCGCTTCGAGGATACCATCCCGATAACGGGGACCTGAGAACGAATATTCTACCGGGAGGCTCGTCCCAATGGAACGCATCACGCGATCGGTTCGAAACGAACCGTCGTCAGTCCTCGACCGTCAACCCATCGAGTGCCGAACGTGCCGCCTCGAGGGCCGCTTCGACGTCAACCTCCCGTCCGGTCGCCTCGAGCGCCTCCCCGACGACGCGAATCCCCCGAACGATGTCCACCGAACGGAGATTGCCCATGTTGCTCACGCGGAAAATGTCACCGCTCAAATGGCCCTGACCGCCGCTGATCGAGACATCGCGGGCCGCGACCGCATCGAAAAACGCGTCCGGATCGATGTCCGCCGGGAGCGAAATGGCGGTCACGGTATTCGAGAGCGTGCTATCACCGGAGAGGTCGGGGAAGCGATCGAGCCCCATGGCGGCGAAGCCTTCCCGGAACGCGCGAGCCTGGCGGCGATGGCGTGCGATCCGTTCGGGCATCCCTTCGTCCTCGATTTCCTCGAGAGCGACGGCCATCCCGCGGACCAGCGGAACCGCACTCGTGAACGGCGTCTGGTGTTGCTCGCCCTTGTCGACGTACCGCGGCAGGTCTCCGTAGAACGGGGCATTCTCGGCTGAGAGATCCGCCTCGGCACCGTCGGCGAGATAGAGCGCACTGATACCCGGCGGGGCTGCCAGGGCCTTCTGGGCGTCCGTGATCGCGACGTCGACTCCCCATTCATCCAGATGGAAGGCGTCCCCCCCGATGCTCGTCACGCCGTCGACGACGAACTGGGCGTCGCATTCGTTCGCGAGTTCACCGATCTCCTCGACGGGATTGAGAAGGCCGGTACTCGTCTCGTTGTGGACGATCGTGACCATGGCCGTGTTCTCGTCGATCGCGGCGGCGACATCGTCGACATCCACGGATTCGCCCCACTCGAAATCGACCGACCGGACGTTCGCGTATCGCTCGGCGATCCGCCGGAAGCGCCGTCCGAACTTCCCGTTGACGACCGTCACCACCGTGTCATCG
>CAYSMB010000148.1:0-4037 GCA_964432005.1 uncultured Halobacteriales archaeon | reverse complement strand
ACTGCTCGATGAGATCGCTGGCGGCGAAGGCGTCCTCGATGGGCCCCGGGGCGACGTTCTTGCCCGTCGAGAGTACCATGACCTCCTTGGCCCGTTCCACGAACTCGAAGTAGCCGTCCGGGCGTTCTCGCACGATGTCGCCGGTCCGAAACCAGCCGTCCGCGTCGAAGGTGTCCTCGGTCTCGTCGGGGAGCTCCCAGTATCCCGGCGAGACGTTCGGGCCCCGCACGTGTAACTCGCCGACGTCCTCCCCCTCCCAGCCGGGGACGGGACGCAGGCGCGTCTCGACGTTAACGAGCGCCGGGCCGATCGTGCCGACCTTCGGCGCCTCGACCGGGTTACACATGAGGACTGGGGAGGTCTCGGTCAGGCCGTAGCCCTCGTAGATGGGCAACCCCATGCCGTGAAACAGTGCGTTCAGGCGGGGCGATAGGCTCCCGCCGCCGCTGAGGAGCATCTCGATATTCCCGCCCAGGGCATCCTTGACCCGACGGAAGACGAGGCGATCGGCGAGGGCGTGGGCCAGCTGCAATCCGACGCCCGGATCGTCCGTTCCATGATAGCGTTCCCCCACGCCGACCGCCCAGTCGAAGATACGCTCGCGGACGGGGGAAGACTCGGCCTCTTCCCGGATCGCTGCGTAGATCTTCTCGTAGACCCTTGGGACGCTCGTCGCCGACGAGGGCGAAACCGCCTGGAAATCCTCCCGTAACGTGTCGGGGCTCTCCGCATACGCGACCGTTGCCCCGGCTGAAAACATCGAGAAGTGACCGGCCATCCGCTCGTAGATGTGTGCGAGCGGGAGAAACGAGACCGACACGCTGTCGGCATTAAGTCGGGGGAGTTCGGAGGGCCTATCGGGCCGGGGACCGTAGCGCTTGCGGAGCTGATTGATGTTGGCGCGGAGATTCCCGTGGGTGAGTTTCACGCCCTTCGGTCGACCCGTCGTCCCGCTCGTGTAGACGATCGAGGCGAGGTCATCCGGACCGAGCTCGTCGATCCAGCCCTCGTACGCGGCGCGATCGAACTCGTCACGGCCACTACGGTAGAGGTCGGCGATCGCATACTCGTTCGGTCGGTCCGGCGCCGCCCCGTCGATCTGGATCAGGAACTCGAGGTCCGAGTCGGCCGAGCGGACGCGTTCGGCCCGCTCCGCGTCCTCCACGACGACGCCGATCGGCTCGGCGTCACCGAGGATATGTTCGACGGTCTGGAAGGCGGCGTCGTCGTAGATCGTGGTGACCACGCCGCCGGCCGCCTGGATCGCGAGGTCGAGCTGGGCCCACTCCATGCGCGTCCGCGAGAGGATGGCCACGCGATCGCCCGTGGTGATCCCGTGCGACCGGAACCCCGCCGCCAGCCGCCGGACGATATGCCGGACCTCCCCGTAGGTCAAACTCGCGTAGGAACCCTCCGGTGCGACCGGGACGGGATCGGGGGTCAGCCCCCGGTCGTAGATCCCACCCTTGTACCGCTGATACGAGCGATCGGCGTGACGTTCGGCGCAGGTCTCGAACAGCCGGGGAATGGGCGAATCCCCGATGAGTTCGTCCTCGTAGGCCGCTTCCGCGTCCCGCCACGACATGGCCGCACATACCTCCGGGGGTATTTCACTCCTCGCTCCTGATCCGTTCTAGGTAGTGTAACGCGCCGTCGACGTTGACCTCGATCTCCCCGCGAGCCTTCTCCTCGCCCCATACCTCCTCGAGATCCGATCGCTCGTGGAGGTGTTCGACGACGGCGTCGCGATCGTCGAGTTCGCGGGAGAGCTCGTCGACGTCCCGCACCCACTCGGCGAGGGTGGACTCGTAGGCCTCGAGGAGGCGATCGGAGTAGGGCGCGGGGCCAAAGTGCGTATAGAGGAGCGTCTCCGGATCGAGCCCGGCGATCGTATCCAGGTCCGCGACGGCCTGATCGAGGTCGAACTGGGGAGGCGGACACGTCTGTCCCACCGCCTCCCACTCGGGAATCCAAATGCCGGCGGCGTCGCCCGTGAATACCGCAGCCATAGCGGGGTCGTGGTAGACGACCTGGTGGGGGGCGTGTCCAGGGGCATGCAGCGCCCGGAGCTGGTGATCGCCGAGGTCGATCGCGTCGCCGTCGACGATCGGGTCGAGGCGATCCTCGGGAACGGGGCGGGGCTCGACGTAGTATTGCCACTGAGCGCCGACGGCCTCTTTGGTTCCCTCGACGAGCGCTTCCGGGTCGACGAGGTGGGGTGCCCCGATTTCGTGGGCGATGACCGTCGCGTTCGGACACGCTTCGGCGAGCAAGCCCGCGCCGCCGGCGTGATCGAGATGGACATGGGTGACAGCGATCAAGGAGATGTCCGACGGCGACAGGCCGACCTCCGGTAACGCCTCGAGGATCCGCTCGTGGTTCGTCCCGATCCCCGACTCGATGATCGCGGGCCGCTCGGCATCGAGGATGTAGACGGCACCGTATCCCTCCGTCTCGTACATGCCCGTCTCGACGAGATAGAGGTCATCGCAGCTGCCTGTCTCGACCGGTCGAACGTCCCCGAATTCCATGCCCGAGCGGTTCGGGCCCAGGGGGAAAAGAACGTTCCCGTTAGGCGGCGTCGGTCGCCGTCGCCCACTGCTTTCTGACCTTCTCGACTTTGGGCTGGGCGTGCATCCGACAGTAGGCGTCGGTCGGGTTCCTTTCGAAGTAATCCTGATGGTGTTCCTCGGCCGGATAGAACGTCACCAGGTCCGTGATCTCCGTGACGACATCGTCGTCGTATTCCTCGTCCAGCGCCCCGACGAACCGCTCTGAGATCCGGCGTTGCTCGTCGCTTTCGGGCAAGATGATCGAGCGATATTGCGTGCCAACGTCCGGGCCCTGCCGATTGAGCTGGGTCGGATCGTGGATGGTGAAAAACACCTCGAGGACGTCTTCGTATGTCAAGACGTTCGGGTCGTACTCGACGCGAACGACCTCGGCGTGACCCGTCCGGCCCGAGCAGACCTCCTTGTAGCTCGGATCGTCGGTGTGTCCGCCGGCGTATCCCGAGGTCACGGATTCGACGCCCTCGAGTTCCTTGTACGCCGCCTCGACACACCAGAAGCACCCGCCGCCGAGCGTGGCCGTTTCGGTCATTGGGCCCTCGTACGAGCGGGAGGTATGTAGGTCCTCTGGGCGCAGGCGATGTAAGCTACCCACGAGTTGAACTCGTGGGCTTCCGCATGACCCTCGCTTGTTTCACCGGCCTCGTTGGCCAAACCGGGTGAGACCAGGTCGATGGGTCCGCGGTTCGGGGCCTGCCTACGGAGGCCCGTCCGACCGGGCAATTTTGGCCCGATCGGACTACCGTCGTTGGCGGCCTCATCCTATCTGAATGACGGGAGCGAGTCGAAGCGATTCCGCCCACGAATGAATCCGTGGGTTCCTCGCCGTGTCGATATGATTTTCCCCACCCGTCTAGAACGCGGGAATAATGCTTGACCGCCGGATCCTCCGCGAGGACCCCGAGAAGGTCGCCTGGGCGTTGGAGGTCAAGGGCATCCAGGACGTCGACCTCGAGGAGATCCGTGCGATCGACGAGGAGTGGCGCGAGCTCAAGGCCGAAGGCGACGACCTGCGACACCGCCGCAACGAGATCAGCCGCCGGATCGGCGAACTCAAGCGCGAGGGCGAGGACGACGCCGCCGAAGAAGCGATCGAGGAGTCCGCGGCGTTAAAAGAGGAACTCGAGTCGGTCGAGAGGCGCGCCGACGATCTCGAGGCCGCACTCGAGGAGGCGATGCTTCGGCTACCGAACATTCCCTACGAGCAGGCCCCGATCGGCGAGGACGAAAGCGACAACGTCGAAGTCCGGCGGGAGGGCTTCGGGGAGATACGGGAGCTCCCGGAGCCCGTCGAACCCCACTACGAGCTCGGCGAGTCCCTCGAGATTATCGACGAGGCGCGTGCGGCCCGAACCACGGGGAGTGGCTTTTACTTCCTGAAGGGCGACGGCGCCCGGCTCGAGCACGCCCTGATCCAGTTCATGCTCGACGTCCACCGCGAGCAGGGCTACGTGGACCTCTTCCCGC
>CAYSMB010000147.1:0-4116 GCA_964432005.1 uncultured Halobacteriales archaeon | reverse complement strand
GACCCCGTGACGATCAAGTCGATCGAGCGAGCGATCGCCGATCGGGGCTGGGAAGAGGGCTGGATCGAACCCGAGCCCCCGAGCACGCGAACGGACTACGAGGTGGCGATCGTCGGGAGTGGGCCGGCCGGGTTGGCCGCGGCCCAGCAGCTCAACCGCGTCGGCCACCACGTGACGGTCTACGAACGCGACGACGAACTCGGCGGGCTGATGCGATATGGCATCCCCGATTTCAAGATCGAGAAATGGAAGGTACAGCGACGGATCGAGCAGCTCGACGAGGAGGGGATCACCTTCCATACCAATGCGGGGGTCGGCGAATCCGTGCCGGTCGCTCGGCTCGAGGCATATGACGCCGCCCTGCTGGCCGTGGGCGCCCAGCAACACCGGGATCTGGATCTCCCCGGACGCGATCTCGACGGGATGGCCTACGCCATGGACTATCTCAAACAGGCAAACCGCCGGCAATCGGGCAAGGACGTGGCGGAATCCAAACTCCACGCTGCGGGGAAGAACGTCGTGGTCCTCGGCGGAGGCGATACGGGAGCAGACTGCGTCGCGACCGCCCACCGGCAGGGCGCCGAGCAGGTCGTTCAGATCGGCATCAATCCCCAGCCGCCGAGCGAGCGGCCGGTCGGGAACCCATGGCCCGAGGTGCCGAAGACGTACAAGAAGACCTACGCCCAGGAAGAAGGCGGCGACGAAGAGTTCGAGGTCGACACGACCGCGTTCCGAGATACCGACGGGGACGGACGCGTCGACACGCTGGAAGCCGAGCGGGTGATCTGGTCGTACAACGAGGACGGCAAACGCGTCGCCAAGGACGTGATCGAGTCCAATCTGGAGATCCCCGCGGATCTCGTCCTCATCGCGATCGGCTTCACGGGTCCCGACGCCGATCCCTTCGCGGACCTCGACGTCGAGCGGGCCGGGGACGGGTCATTCCGGACCGACGAGCACATGATGACCACGGTCGAAGGGGTGTTTGCCGCAGGGGATGCGAACCGCGGTGCCTCGCTGGTCGTGTGGGCGATCGGCGAGGGCCGTGACGCCGCCCGGGAGATCGACACCTATCTGACGGGTGATACCGACCTCCCGGCCAGCGTGGAGACGCACCATCCGCCGATCACCTCGATATGAATCAAACGACCGCCCACGCCCGAACGCAGGAGAGGGCCGACATCGCCATCGTCGATTACGGCCTGGGCAATATCCGGAGCGCCACCCGCGGACTCGAACGTGGCGGCGCGCGGGTGTCCCTGGTTGACGATCCCGATGCACTCGGCGCCGCCGATGGGATCGTCCTGCCCGGCGTCGGTGCGTTCCGGGAGGGCGTCGAGAACGCCGGGCCGTATCGCGATCCGCTCGCGGATGCTGCGGCGGCAGGTACCCCGATCTTCGGGATCTGTCTCGGCATGCAGATGCTCCTGACGAGCAGCGAGGAGGCCGCCCACGCGGGGGAAGGCGAGGTCACCGGTTTGTCGCTGATACCGGGGCGCAACGTCCGGTTCTCGGGCGACCGGAAGGTCCCACATATGGGTTGGAACCAACTCGACGTGATCCGGGACCATCCCGTGTTCGCGGGCGTCGACGGCGGGTATGCCTACTTTGTCCACTCCTATTTTGCGGTGCCGGATGACGAGGGGTCGATCGTTGCGACCAGCGATTACGGCGAGACCTTCCCGGCGATCGTCGCCAACGAGCGTGGCAACGTCTTCGGGACCCAGTTTCATCCGGAGAAAAGCGGGGAGGTCGGCCTGCGGATCCTCGAAAACTTCGTCGATCTCTGCGCCGACGAGTAACTCAGCCGCGCGCCGGATCGCCGTCGTCGAGCTGTTCGTAGAGATAGTACGAGTACACCACCGTCCCAAGCGCGGTGATGACCACCGGGACGAAGGCAACGTAGACCGCGTAGTCTCCGAACGCGAGGCCGACGGCGGCAAGGACACCACAGGCTTTGAACAACGGTGCCGCGACATCGTGGGTGCGATTCCAGACCTCGTCGTCGCTGAGCGTCCAGGGGGTCCGGACGCCGACGAACCAGTTCCGTTCGGCCCGCGAGAGCACCATCCCCACGAAGTAATACAGGAACGCCGTGCCCGCCAGGACCAGCAGCGTCACGTCGAACCGATATCCCAGGTTGAACGCGAGGATGCCGAGGTGGATGACCCCGAGATATGCCGTCAGGAACACGACGAACCAGTCGTAGGCCCGCCGGAACGATCGGATGTTCTCCCGGAGCGGATCGATCCGGGGGATCGCGGCGAAACAGATGAGCAGGATCCCCATCACCACCGGGAGCAAGCCCAGGCCCGTCGTCGTCCGGATCGTCCCTCCGGGGTTTCCGGCCGCGTCCCAGTTGATCACGATCTCGGCGGGGAGCTCCGATGCGGCAAGGACGCTGGCGAGACCCGCGAGGAGTGTGATCGCGGCCCCGATCCCGAAGCGATGTCGTGAGTCCACGCGTGCGCTTGCAACCCCCCACCCCATATAGCCGACGGCCTAGATGACCCCGGACACGGTCGCAGCCTGGCGGGCCGCGTGCTCCTCGATGCCGTCCCCGAGGATCGTGTACCGGTCCCGGATCTCGTGGGCGGTCGTCATGGCCTCGAGGAACTCGTCGGCACTGATGTCCAATTCGGCCGACGTGGTCGGCGCGTCGAGACTTTCGAGGGCGTCCCGGATCCGGCGCCAGTCGTCGGCCTCGCCCGTCTGGAGATATGCGGTGACGATGGAGGCGACGCCGACCTGGTGGCCGTGCAGCGCCCGATCGGGCGCGATCCGATCGAGCTGATGGGAAATGAGGTGCTCGGCGCCGCTGGCCGGCCGCGAGGAGCCGGCGATGGACATCGCTACCCCCGAGGAGACAAGCGCCTTGACGACGATCCAGGCCGAATCCGCGTGGCCGGGGCGGATCGAGGCGGCGTTCTCGACGAGCATCTCCGCAGTCATCTCCGAGAGGGCCGACGCATACTCGGAGTACGCCACGTTCCGGAGCCGGTGGGCGAGCCGCCAGTCCCGGACGGCCGTATAATTCGAGATGATGTCCGCACAGCCGGCGGTCGTCAGATCCCACGGCGACCCCGCGATCACCGCGGTGTCCGCGATCACCGCCAGCGGCGGGGCGGCGGCGATGCTGTGTCGGGTTTCCCCGTCCGGGATCGACGCCCGGCCGCTGACGATCCCGTCGTGGCTCGCGGTCGTGGGCACGGCGAGGAACGGCAGGTCGAGCCGTTCGCTTGCGAGTTTGGCGACGTCGATCGGCGTGCCGCCACCGACCCCGATAAGGTAGTCGGCCTCCCCCGCGGTCGATATGACCGCCTCGATGGAGGCGTCGTCGGCGTTCTCGATCACCTCGATGTCGATATCCGGGACCGTTTTCGCGATCCCCTCCGCCGCGACAGCCTTCGGCGTCGGGCTGGTGACGACCAGGCCACGGCCTTCGAGATCCAGGTCCTCGATGACCTCCGGGACGTGATCTAGAGTACCCTCCCCGACGACCACGTGTCGCGGGAGCTGGATCCAGGCGGTTTTCGCGGCCATGCCGGCGCATTCAGCTGCCGCGCTTATAAATGCGCGAGAATCACGGAACGATAAGACGAAAAGGACCTGCCGGGGACCTCTCGCTATGGCAATCGACTGGGGTCCGGTTTCCCACATCACGAAGGTCGATCCCGCCGAGCCCCTGCCCGAGGATCTGGAGGTTCTCGCGGGAACCGATCTCGTGATGGTCGGTGGGTCGGACGACGTTACCCCGGAGAACGCCCTCGCTGCGATCGAGCGGATCGCGGAGGCGTACCAGGCGATGCCGATCCTACAGGAACCCTACCGGGGCACGCACGTCTCCCGGGACTCGATCGCGCTCGTCGTCGGCGTGGCGGTCCCGGCCGTCTATAACGGGGACGCCCGGAACTTCCGGGAAAAACACCTCGAGTTCTTCGCTGAGATCGGGCGGGCTCCCGAGGAAGTGACCGGCAGCAGTCTCCCGCTGATCGGCTCACACCTTCAGGCGCGGGGGAGGGCCGTTGTCGAGGAACTGGTCGACGAACTCGTCCCGGAGGGCTACGTGATCCAGAATCCGGATTCGCGTGCGGCCGCGGTCGCCGGCGCGGATAC
>CAYSMB010000146.1:0-4126 GCA_964432005.1 uncultured Halobacteriales archaeon | reverse complement strand
CGTCGGTGCCGACCGGGGCCAATCGGTCGCGGTTATCGAAAAAGGCCCACTCGGGGGGACGTGTCTCAACCGCGGCTGTATTCCCTCGAAGCATCTGCTCTATCACGCCGAAATACTGCAATCGGTCGAGCAGGCCGCCGAGTTCGGGATCGACGTCGAGATTCGTGACGTGGACTTTCCTGGGATCGTCCGCAAGGTCAACGCGGATGTCTCCGAGAGTGCCGACGCGCTCGCCCGTGGGCTCGAGGACTCCGAGCACCATACCCACCTCGAGGGACGTGGGAAGTTCGTCGACGAACGGACCCTCGAGATCGTTTCAGGTCCGGACGCGGGTCAGCGGGTGTCCGCGGACACCGTTCTCATCGCCGCGGGCACGCGACCGGCCATTCCCGACATCGCGGAGATCGACGAGGTCGACTATCTGACGAGCACCGAGGCCCTCCAACTGGAGACACCCCCCGAGCATTTATTGATCGTCGGTGGCGGCTATATCGCGGCGGAACTAGCCCACTTTTTCGACACGTTCGGCAGCGACGTGACGGTGATCGGTCGCCGGCCGCATCTGTTACCGGATGCCGACGAGGAGGTCGGCGAGGCCCTCACGCAACGCTACCGGGATCGCTTCGACGTGCTCACCGGCTACGAGGCCACGACCGTCACCGAAACCGCCGAGGGCATCCGTGTAGACGCCGAGCCTTTTCCGGACGCAAACGCCGACGCGGAGTCGCGGACCCGCTCGGTCACGGGCGATCGGCTGTTGCTCGCGGCGGGGCGGCGACCCAATACGGATATCCTCGGGCTTGATGAAACGACCGTCGCGGTCGGGGAGGACGGATTCGTCAGCACCGACGAGTACCTCCGGACGACCGCGGAGGGCATCTGGGCGCTCGGCGACATCGTCGGCGAGTACCTGCTCAAACACAACGCCAACCACGAGGCCGAGACCGTTGCGCGGAACATCTTCGGCGACGAGCTGCGGCCCGTCGATTACACGGCGATGCCGTTTGCCGTGTTTTCCTCGCCGGAAGTCGCCGGTGTCGGTCGCACCGAACAGGACCTCGCTGCCGAAGACGCTCCGTATGCGAAACGCGTGTACGCCTACGACGAAACGGCCCGGGGATCGGCGATGCAAGCCGAGGGGTTCGTCAAGGTCCTCATCGATCTCGAGGGTACGATCCTCGGCTGTCACATCATCGGGCCGGAGGCCTCGAACCTGATCGAGGAGGTCGTCGTCGCGATGACAGCGGGTGACGGTCGGGTCGAGGACGTTGGCGGCGCCGTCCACATCCACCCCGCACTGTCGGAGGTCGTCGACCGGGCGTTCGCGGGACAGTTCGTCCGCGCCGATGCCCACGAGCACTGAGTTTGACCCGGAAGGGGTTCTCCGCCGATCCGGGCCGGCACCTGCGTTGTGCGCCGCCGACGCAGCTGCCATTTTCGCGACCTGCTCGGGGACGCTGCCGAACCGCCGACGTACTCGCCGGCTCGACGGCAGGTGGTAGGTCGGCCCTCCTGACGTCCTTTCACGTCCCCAGTTCGATCGACAAGCGGTGTTCTCAGCGACTCGGAAAGGCAGAGGGGCATTTATCGCGGTAGTCCGTCTCCTTCAAAGAGATGACCCCCGACGAGGACAGCACCTATATTTTCAGCTGTCCCGCCTGTGGCGAGTCCCTGGAGGTCAACGCCTCGATGAAGGAGGCGTTGATCGATCGAGGGTGCGTGGCTGGAATCGTCTCGTCGGTAGATCATCGGCTGGGAAGCGACGTGGATATGGGATCCGAGCGCACGAATCTCGAACTGCACTTCGACAACGCCCGTTTCGATCCTGGCGCGTTCGGCCACTCGGACGACATCGCAGGCGAGGAATCCGAAGGCGGCTCGCCACACCGCCACCCGATCGTCCCGGGTCCTCGACGAGGAACTGGTCGGCGATCTCCGGTCGCGGAGTGAGCGGGAACGAGACGGTGTTTTCCATCATCCGTTTGGCGGCGGGATTGGTCCCTATCGCTCATCCGGTCGGCGGACGGTGGTCTCCCAGCCGTCGTCCGGGATGATGGCCTCGATCTCGATCTCGACCATCGCCTCTTCGAGGACGAGACTGTCGATCTCGACGAGCGTCCCCGCGGGAAACCGGGCGGGCTCCTCGAAGTACTCGGTATGGGCCGCGTGATAGCCGTTGATCGCGTCGTCGTCCATCGTTGTCACGAACACTCGATGGCGGATCACGTCCTCGAGGCCGCCTCCGAGTTCCTGCAGATGCCCCGCGATATTGTCGTAGACTTGCCTGGTCTGGGCTGCCATGTCGCCCTCCCCGACGACGAGTCCTGCCTCGTCGGTCGCGATCACTCCGGCCATCGATACATGTTCGTATTGAGGGGACTCGACAATGACAGCCCGGGCGTACCCGGCGTGATCCTGGGGGCGGAGTACCGTTTTGCGCATCGTGCCGAGCATCGCTGATCGGGATCAAAGCCGTTGGGGTCCCAACGCGACCCCCGATCTCACCGCCAGGGCGGTTCCCCGACAGCAGCGTTATCGCTCGATCAGCTTGGCGCTCGGGGAGCGAACCGGCACAGGTCTTCCCCCGGAGCGGAGGCACGGAAGACAACCCGGGGATCTCGCGGTCCTCACTCGAACTCGACTCGCTCCATCGCGGCCTTGTACGCCTCCTTGGTCTGCTCGAAGGCCTCGTCGTGGTGGGCGAGCGAGATGTACTTTTTCGAACCCGTGAACAGCAGGACCCCCTCGTTCATGACTTCCTGTTCGATTTCGCGCTGCAATTCCGTGTCGCTCCGGAGCGACGCCCGCCAGTCCGTGAGTTCGTCGACCTCCGTAATCGCGAAATCGATAATGGCCCCGTCCCCGATCGTCGTGACCGGCACGCCATGGTCGGTGAACAGCTCCGCGATAAACGCCCGGAACCGGTCCGCATAGTCCTCCAGCGCGTCGTAGCCCCCGTCCTCGGATATTACCTCGAGGGTCGCGTTGGCCGCCGCCGCGCACATGGCGTTACCGTTCATCGTGCTGCCGACGAGCACGCCGCTTTCCTCGACTGAGACGTCCGGACCGGCCAGACGCATGATGTCGACATCGCCGCCGACCGCCCCCACCGGGGCGCCACCGGTCATGGTCTTACCGTAAACCGCCAGGTCCGGCGTCACGTCGTAGCGTTCTTGGGCGCCACCCCAAGCGATCCGGAATCCGGTCACGATCTCGTCGAAGATGAGCACGACGCCATGATCGTTACAGATCTCGCGGAGGCCGGACAGGAACCCGTCCGCGGGCGGGATCGATCGGTGGATCGGCTCGACGATCACGGTGGCCAAATCATCGGCGTATTCGGCAACGATGTCCCGGGTCCGGTCGAGGTCATTAAACGGCGCGATCAACGTGTGCTCGGCGGTTTCGGAGAGGATCCCCGCCGAGTCCACGGTCCCGTCGGGGTATTCCATCTCCTCGCGGGGACCCCAGCTCGTGCCCTTGAGGACCGCGTCGTGATAGCCGTGATATGCGCCCTCGAACTTCAGGACCTTCCGTCGGCCCGTGTAGGCCCGCGCCAACCGCACCGCGAAGAAGACGCCCTGTGATCCCGTACAGGTAAAGATCACCTGATCCGCACACGGAATCGCATCGGTCAGGCGATGGGCCAGCTCGATGCCGGGTTCGGTCGCGAGTATCGGGGTTTGTGTCCGAGCGGCTTGATCTTGAATCGCCTCGGTGATCGCCGGGTGGGCGTGTCCGCAGATCACCGCGCCGCTTCCCAGCATGTAGTCGACGTACCGCTCCCCCGATGTGGTTTCGATATAACAGCCCTCCGCGTCAGCCGCGATCATCTCGTCATCCGGCAGGCTTACGCTATGTTGTAATCCCCGCAGGCCACCGGGATACGGCGGATCGACCATGCGCAAGGCTCGTCGAACCGACCGTAAAGCGTTGGGGGCCCTCCGCTTACGGACTGCCGATCTCGGGAAGCTGCGCCATCGCCTCGTCGACGGCCTCTTGGGAGTACTCGACGTGATCGAGCTCTCCTGCGAAGTACTCGGCGTACGCGCCCATGTCGAAGAAGCCATGACCGCAGTGCAGGAAGGCGATGACTTTCTCCTCGCCGGTCTCGCGACATTTGATC
>CAYSMB010000145.1:0-4136 GCA_964432005.1 uncultured Halobacteriales archaeon | reverse complement strand
CGGCTACGGCATCGGCGGGAACCACTTCATGCACTCCGCCCGGGAGAACCACGATATGGTGTATATCGTGTTCAACAACGAGGTCTTCGGGCTCACGAAAGGCCAGAGCTCCCCGACGAGCCCGAAGGGTCACAAGTCAAAAACCCAGCCGTCCGGAAACGCCAAGGACCCGGTCCGACCGCTTTCCCTCGGGCTGGCCAGTGGGGCCTCATATATCGCCCGTACGGCCGCGGTCAATCCGAACCAGGCCAAGGAAATCCTCGTTGAGGCCATCGAACATGACGGCTTCGCACACATCGACTTCCTGACCCAGTGTCCGACCTGGAACAAGGACGCTCGCCAGTACGTGCCTTATACTGACGTCCAGGAATCCGAGGACTATGACTTCGACGTGACCGATCGTCGCGAGGCTGCGGACATGATGGCCGAGACGGAGGCCGCCCTCCACGAGGGCACCGTCCTGACGGGTCGCTACTACGTCGACGAGGATCGTCCATCCTACCAGGAGGAAAAACGCGCGATCGGCGAGCTCCCGGAAGAATCACTCGCCGAACGGTATTTCGACGAGGACTACGAGTGGGAGCGCTCGTACGAATTCGTCCAGGATCACCTCTGAACGGCGTCCAGCCATTTTCGAGTTCGGAAGATATTTTTTGCTCGATGCGAATTTCAATACGTGTCATCGGAGAGTACGAAGGAGCGGGTGCTGGCCGTGCTGGAGGATGACGCGCAGGCCTCATTTGCCGATATCGCGGAGCGGGCCAACGTCTCCAAGCCCACCGCCCGCAAGTATATTCGGGAACTCGAAGACGAGGGCGTGATCGTCGGCTATTCCGCGGAGATCGATCCCAAAAAACTGGCCTCGCGGTCGATTGCGCTAGTCGGTTTGGACGCGGAGAGCGAACGCTTCCTGGGGGTTACCGAGGCCCTCAAAGAGGTCCAGGCCGTCGAGGCCCTGTATTCGTCGAGCGGCGACCACATGCTGATGGCGGAAGTCCGCGGTGCCGACGGGGACGAAGTCGGGGAGGTCATCCGCGACGAGATCCTCGCGATCGACGGCGTCACCGCGGCTCATCCCTGTTTCCTTCAGGAACGCTTGAAGTGAGGTTCAACCGGCCTCCTCGCTCCAGATCTCGGGTTCCAGGCCGACCGCCCGTACGAGCGTCGGATACGCGATGGCGACGGCCAGCGCGATTCCGAGCGACACCCAGAAATTTCGCACGTTCGCGAGCATCCAGACGATCTGAAACCCGATCAGGTAGATCACGAACATCGCCAGAAAGTGCGGGGCGAGTTGGCGCCACTTGCCGGCCATGCTCGAAAACCGCCGGCAGGTCGGTTAAATCTCCCGGTAGACCCCCTCAACTGCCCGTCGTATCCACCCCGGCGGGCGGTTGGATCATCATCTCTTTGTGTCGAGGCGGCCGATCGGGTGCATGGTCGAGAACGTGATCTGGCCCGTCTATCTCGACGCCGAACGTTCTCGCTCGGCCGGGCGCCGCGTTCCGCTCGATCTCGCGGTCGAAGAGCCGACGGTCGAGGAGATCGCGGCCGCCGTCGAACAGGTCGGCTACGGTGCCCGGGTGGACCCCGATGCCAGCCATCCACAGGAGTTCGAACCGCGCGGGCGGGTAATCGTCGAAGATGTCGAAGACGCGAAAAACGATCTCATTCAGGCCCTCGCGGCATACCTCACCGCGATGCGTGAATAATGCGCCGAGCTGGCCGGGTCGTCGCGAACACCCAGGGCGTGCTCGTGCTGCGGTCGGAACAGTCTGAACCGCCGGAGATCGGGGCGCCGATTTTCGATGATCAGCTCGAGGAGTTGGGAACTGTCGTCGACGTGTTCGGGCCGGTCGAGCGCCCCTTCCTGGCCGTATCCCCGGCCGAGGGAATTTCGGCGGCGGAGACGCTCTCGGAGATAGTGTACTTGCGATGAGTGACGCCGAACTCGAGGTGGGACGCCGGCCCGCTGACCTGATCTCGGGGATGGCTGGGGTGGTGATCCTATTCCTCGCGATCTACCTCCTGGGGATCGCCGTGCTGTCGTCGTTTCTCGCCGCCGACGTCGATCCGGGCACCGACCCCACCGACCCCCAGCTGAGCATCGTGCTCGTGGGAGCGTTACTGGTCATGAGCGCCCTGATGCTCGTGGTCTTTCGCAGAGGGCTCGGATGGGTTCTCCGGGGATTCGTTGCCCTCGTTTCCATGGGCCTGACCTGGATCGTCTTCGGTACGCTCGTCCCACGCATATCCGTCGGCGGCGTGCACGCCCCGGCGGTCGCGTTGACGATCCTGACGGGTGTGGCGCTGCTCGCGTTTCCGCGATGGTGGGTCATCGACCTGGTCGGGATCGTGCTCGGAGCTGGCGCGATAGCGCTCTTCGGCCTGAGCGTCGGCCCGTTGCCGGCCATCGTCCTGCTCGTCCTCCTTGCGATCTATGACGCGATCAGCGTCTACGGGACCGGGCACATGCTTTCCCTCGCCGAAGGCGCCATGAGCTCGCGGCTGCCGGTGATGTTGCTGGTGCCGACGTCCCTCGATTCCGCGCTCGAGGATCCGGGTCTCGAAGACGACGCGGTCGTCGTGATCGGTCTGGGGGACGTGATCGTGCCCGGCATGCTGGTGGGCGCCGCCATCGCCCACGGGCCCGGGAGTCCTATCGCGATGGCCGGGCTCCCGGTGACGCCGGCGGCGATCGGGACGATCGTCGGGATTTTGGCCGGAGTGATCGTCCTCTTCGTCGTATTGGGCCGGCGGGGGCCGCAACCGGGGCTGCCCTTTCTGAATGCCGGAGCGCTAGCCGGTTTCTTCGTCGGCGCGCTCGTCGATGGCGCCGGTCCGACCGCAGCGATCGGCCTAGAAATGGTCCTGATCGGGCTAGTCGGCTGACTGATACGACGACCGGGAGGTAGAGGATTCTGGCGACACCGTCGCCGTGGGCGCCCGCACGAACAGGGCGTGGAGGATGAACAGGGCGGCGACGGTCGCGCCGACCAGGATGCCGGTCATGACGCCGATACCAACCAAGTAGAGCATCCCGACCGAGGAAAGGATGCTCGCAGGGATCGAGCCGAGGACGAGATCATAATACTCCATGATAATCAATGAAGAGTAGGAACGGATGGATTATAAATATTTGGGAGATATGGACTGCTTACCTTTTGTTCAAAGGTCACATTGGTGTGTTAACAGATTTGAAAATTCAATGTGTATATTACTCATAACTTACGCTCGAAGAGGACCCGTCCCAGCCGCCAGGGAAGGAGACCGACGAGCCCCGCGACGCTCACCGCAAGCAGGAAGATCGGCGGCGCGTCACCGGGCAGCCACGGCGAGGTCCGGGCGAGGCTCGCCAAAAGTACGCCGAGGATCCATCCAACGATCGTTGATGCGATCCCGGCCGGGTAGCGTCGGGCTGCTTCCGGGCCGTATGCTCCGGCCACCGGGGCGACGACCGCCCAGCCTACCCAGAACGGCAGGATCACGCGGAGCACGTATCCCGGCTCGGCGAGGGGATCGCCGCCATGGGAGGTGACGCCGTAACCGATGACGAGGGCGATCACCCCCAGATCCACGGCCGCCACGGCGACCGTCCGAGCGCGACGGTCGAGTGATGGACCGAGCTGAACGCGCATACGGAAGCGTTCGTGTCCGGCTGTCATCGCTCCTCCGACTCGTCGCCAATGTCTTGGCCGCAGAGCAAGATTGGTCGCCATGGAGTTCGAGATCCTCGGGTGGCCCGGCGACGGTGTGACCCTTGATCTCGACCATCGTCGGTTCAGTTACGCGGGCAAATTCGTCATGTCCCAATCGGGCAAGGCGGTCGTCCGCGAGGCGGGCGATGTGCTGGCGGCCACAAGCTTCAGCGAGGATCGAACCGACGAGGACGTCATGTGTATCCGCTATATCACCGTCAGGAATGACCGCCGTGGGCGAGGGATCGGTCCGCGATTGGCCGCGGAACTGCGCTCTCGATTCTCCGAAGCCGGCTACGGAGAGGTCCGGATCGCGGTCAACAACCCGTTCGCGTTTCGAGCGATGGCCCGGGCTGGATTCGGATTTACGGGCGCGACCACTGGACTGGCCGAACTCGTCATGTCCTCCGAGGTGTCCCCCGAGTGCCGATACCGGGC
>CAYSMB010000144.1:0-4211 GCA_964432005.1 uncultured Halobacteriales archaeon | reverse complement strand
CTCTTTTTCTGTGCTGGTGCGATTCACGTCGAGACACATACGGACGACATTTCCGAAATGGCGGGCATCGGCAAACGGATGCCGCTGACGATGGTCGCGTTCGGCATCGCCGCCGCGGGAATGGCAGGAATCCCCCTCGTCGCAGGGTTCGTCTCGAAGTTCTACATGCTGATCGGGGCGGTGCGGATGACCGACCCGGCGTTCGCCGTGGGTGAGCCCACCACCGCCGGGATTGCCTTCGCAGGTGCGCTCCTGGTCTCGGGAGTCCTGAACATCGCCTACTTCTGGCCGATCGTCTACGCGGCGTTCTTCGAGACCCAGGACGCCCACGACGCCAAGCCGGTCATCGACTTCGATCTCGGGGGAACCCGCCGCGCCGAACCGGATCCCGGGATCGCGGTCGCGAACGGCGGCGATAACGGGTGGGAGCGACGCTCGCCCCGGACCGAAAGCACTTGGCTCATGCTCGGGCCGATCGCGGCGATCGTGGCCGGCGCCGTCATCCTCGGCATCATCCCGGCGGAGGCCAGGTTCCTTGAGCTCGCCGCACAGGTGGTCGCGGAGGTGAGCGGATGATCGACGCGATCGGGTATGTACCCCCCGCCGCGGTGGTGCTACTGGCGGCCCTCCTGGCGGCGCTGTTGCCAAGGGGGCCGGCGCATGCCGTCGGACTGGTTGCGACCGTGAGCGCCTTCGCGATCGCCTGGGTCGTTCCCGAGGGGCCGATCTACGCGATCGAGCTGTTCGGGTTCGAGGCCATCCCGTATGCCGGCGATGCAGTGGCTCGCCTGATGGGAATTATTTTCGCGTTCATCGGCACCATGGCGGTGCTGTATTCGGCCGCCAGCGACGCCCCCGGGCTTCAGACGGCGTTCGCGCTGAGCTACGTCGGCGCGAGCCTCGGCGCGGTGTTCTCGGGGGACTGGCTCACGTTGATCGTCTGGTGGGAACTGATGGCCGTCACGAGCACCCTCCTGGTCTGGCACTATGGGGGCGCCGCGGTCCGCGCCGGATTCCGCTATGCGCTCCTGCACGGCATCGGCGGGAGCCTCCTGCTTGCGGCCGTTGTCTGGCACGTGGCCACCCTCGAGGAACTCGCGTTTTCGGCCGAGGGCATCGCCCCCGGGATCGCGCAGCTCCTGGCCGCCATCGGCATCGGGGTCAATGTCGGTTTCATCGGCTTGCACGCCTGGCTGCCGGACACGTACCCGCGCCCGCACGTCGCCGCGAGCGTGTTCCTCTGTGTGTATACCACCAAGACGGGCGTGTTCGCGATGTACCGGGCGTTTCCGGAGGGACACCTCTGGATCGCGTACATGGGCGGCGGAATGGCGGTCTTCGGCGCCTTCGTGGCGCTCCTCCAGCAGGATATGCGACGGCTGCTGTCCTATCACATCCAGTCCCAGGTCGGCTACATGGTCGCGGGGGTCGGCATCGGGACCACCCTCGCCAGCGCCGGGGCATTCGCACACGTCTTCAATCACATCCTCTACAAGTCGCTGCTGTTCATGGCGGTCGGCGTCGTCATCTATCGGACCGGCCGGGAAAGCCTCAAAGAGGTCGGGGGGCTCGCGCGACGGATGCCCCTCACCGCCATCACGTTTTTCGTCGCCGCCTTCTCGATCGCGGGTTTCCCCGGTTTCAACGGGTTCGTGTCCAAGGGGATGGTCATCGGCGCGGCCCATCACGAACACCTCGATGTGCTCTGGTATCTCCTGCTGATCGGCGGGGTCGGGACCTTCCTGTCGTTTATCAAACTCGGCTATCAGGGCTTCATCGCCGGCGAATACGATGGGTTCGTCCGCGATGCGACCCCCGGCCAGAGCGTGGCCATGATAGTCGTCGCTGCACTCTGTGTGTTCCTCGGGCTCTATCCCCCGGCCCTCACCGCCATCCTTCCCGCTGGCGCCGAGATCGAGTACACCGCATATACCATCGATCACCTCGTCGAGGGCTTCGGTCTGGCCGTCGCGGGCCTCGTGGGATTTGCGATCCTGCGGGACGCGCTCGGACGGGTCACGTCCGTGCCGGATATCGACGCGGTCTACAATCCGGTCAGCTTCTATCTCACCCGATGGCTCGCCAGAGGGGTGACCGATGGTTTCGCCGCGGTCGACCGGACCGTCCTCGCCATGGCGTCGACGGCGCGAACGGTGGCTGCCGAACCCGGACCGACCGTCCGAGACCTGCCGGGCTCGCGGCGATTGCTCGGCGACCGGGTAGAGCGGGCCCATCCACTTCGGGCGGATATCGGCGCCGGGCTTTGGGTCCTCGTCGTGATACTCGGCGTGTTGTTGCTCCTGGCCGTCGTCCTGTAGTGTCGCCTACCCGAGAGTCTCGGCCAGTCGTCGCGCGATCGCCCGGCCGAGGTCTCCTTTCGTGCCCTCGACGACCTCGTATTCGACGTCACCGACCAGCAACGCCCGGGTGGTCTCCTCGCCCATGACGGCCGCATCGTTGGCCACGACGAAGGCGGCCCCGACCCGCTCGATCTGGTCGCGGGCCGCCGCGACGAGGTGATCGTCGTCCGGCGGGTCGTGTTCGGCCTTGAACCCGACGATGGCGAGGTCGGGATACGACTCACGGACGGTATCGAGGAGTTTTGGCGCCGGGGAGAGTTCGAGTTCGTAGGCGCGGCCGGAATCGAGCTTTTCCTCGGCCGTGGACAGCTCGAAATCGCCGATCGCGGCCGCCGAGACGACGGCGTCTGCTTCCGCCGCAGCCTCGATCACGGCCTCACGCATCTGGGCGCCCGTCTCCACCTGCTCGACCGAGGCGTACGGGAGTTCGCCCCCGTCGTGGACGACGGTTACCTCCGCGCCGGCAGCAAAGCACGCCTGGGCGACCGCGCGGCCCGTCTTGCCCGACGCACGGTTGGTGAGCACTCGCACCGGGTCGACGGATTCGCGGGTCGGTCCGCTCGTGACCACCACGTGCGACCCGGCCAGCGGCCGGTCACCGGTCGCGCGGGACACGTACGAGACGATCGCCTCATCGTCGGCGATCTTTGCCTTGCCTTCCTCGCGCCTGGGTGGCACGAATTCGGTCCCCCATGACTCCAGCCGCTCGATGGCGTCGTCGATCCCCGGATGGTCGTACATCGGATCGTGCATCGCGGGTGCGATGACGACCGGGACATCGGCCCCGTACGCCGTCGTTCCACACGTCGTCACGGGAGTATCGTCGATCGCGCTCGCCAGCTTGCCGATCGTGTTCGCCGTCGCCGGGGCGATCAGCAGGACGTCGGCCCACCCCTCCCTGCCACAGAGGTCCACGTGTTCGACCTGGCCGGTGAGCTCGGTCACGACCGGGTGGTCGGTCGCGAACTCGAGGGCCTCCGGGGTGATGATCCCGGTGGCCTCATCGGTCGTCACCGCTCGGACCGCGGCGCCATGTCTCCGGAACTCGTGGGCGAGTTCGACGGTCCGCACCGCGGCGATCGAGCCCGTCACACCGAGGGCGACGTTCCGGCCGGCCAGCATACCTGTCCCGTTGACCCCCTCGGGCATTAAACCGTTACCTCCCGGAAATGGGAACGTTCTTGACCGCCTCGGCGGTAGAAATCCGTACGAACGCATGATCGCCTGGAACTTCGCCTCGGTCTTCGGATTGCCATACGACACCGCTATTCTCGCCACCACCGCCGTCGCGGCGATCGCCATGATCGTGGCCGTAGGGGCGGTGCTGTTCTTCGCCCTTGCACCGCACATCTCGACCGGCTGGGCCTCCCAGTTCGGATCCGGGGATGGGCTCGTCGACGAGGAAGCGGCCGACTGATCCTGGCCGGGTGGGCCGGACGTGGACGAGATCGTTATTAGCACCGAAATCTACGTCCCGCCCGCCGAGACCTTCGACTTTCTCGCCGAGTTCGATCGCTATGTGGAGTACACGGAGTATCTCGCCGAGGTCCGCAAGGACGGGGATGGCGGGGTGGGCACGGAGTACGAACTGACGGCGAAGTGGTGGCGGATCAGTTATCGAGCGCGGACGGAAGTGACCGCGATCGAGCCTCCCGAGCGGATCGCCTGGCGGGCGGTCGATCCGCTCGAGGCCCACGGCGCCTGGGAACTGGACCCGACCGCCGACGGTACCCGCGTGACCCTGCGGATCGCGTTCGACGCCGAGACCGCCGACGCCGGTGCGATTGGCGTCCCACGTTTCGTGCCCGTGGCGTGGATCATCGAGCAGGTGCGCCCGCTCGTGTTTCGGGA
>CAYSMB010000143.1:0-4266 GCA_964432005.1 uncultured Halobacteriales archaeon | reverse complement strand
GCGTCGGCGATCGAGACGCGCCGCCGGAGCGCCCGCCAGGAGCTCGGCGCGTTCGTCGCCGACCTCGACTATCGGGCGGGCTCGCCCGTCGACGCCGTGCTCGCCCACGCCCCGATCGAAGAGCTCGTCGCGGATGCTCGCCGGCGGCTCGAGCCGGATCCGCCGTATCCCGCCGATCCGATCGCCGAGCCCTTCGTCGCCGGGGATGCCGTCGGTCAGGTCGAGCAGGTCCGGGCGACGCTCGCCGATGCACGCGGGCTGCTCGGGGCGTACCGAACCCACGAGGGCGACACGACGCCGCAGTGGGCCGCGCTGATCGACGGCACCGAACACCTCGGGCTGGCGGTCTCGCAGGCCCGTTCGACGGTTCGGGACTTCTTCGAACACGAGGAGCCCCCGTTCGAAGCCGACCTCGAGGAGACCCCGGCACGCTGGCAGTACATCACGGCGAGAGACCGGGCGGCGACCGCGCGCGATCGCTACGACCGGTACCGCCGCGACGGGGACTATGCCAACGCGGTCATCGCCGCCGGCCGGGCGCTCGCGGCGATGCAGGCGTTCCAGACCGTGATCGAGGGCATTCAGAACGGCGCCCAGCAGGAGGAAGTCTCGGTCGAGACCGTCGATCGAATGTGCAACCGGGCGCGCTCGGCATTGGCCGAAGTCGGCGAGCGTGACGATCCACTCGCGGTCAAGTTAACACGGAACGCATTCGGGATCTTCGAGTCCATTCCCCTCCGCATCGAGGAGGGCTACGCCGACGGGACGCGGGTGCAGGGCGAGCTCGCCTGGCTGCAGGCGTACGGAGAGGCGGTTCCCACGGCGGCGGAGTTTGTCAACGAGCGACTGATGGAAGGGGACCAATCCGGTTGAGGTCGACCCGGATCGTATCGGTACCGGTGGTCCCGATTGTCACCGCCGGCCCGGTTCGAGGACAAGACTGGTTGGGAATCGAAAGCGGGTGAGACTGCCCTGATCCCCGATCGGGAGGGTGTAGGGTCCGTTATTCATCGTCGCTCTCGAAGAACCGGAGTTCCTCGGAAATCTTCTCGATCGAACGCAGGTTCGACGGATTGCGCACGTGCCGTCGAAGCCGGTCGGTATCGTGGCCTTCCTCCTCGAGCGCGTCGGCGAGTTCGAAGAGATCGCTGCGATACGCGTCGATAAATTCCTGTTTCACCCGTTGGGTGTACTCCCGGATTTGCCGTTTGGCCCGGTCGGCGTGTCGCAACGCCTCGACCTCGCTGGCCTGCTCGCCTGGCCGGCGCGGATCCGGTTGCTGATTGCGCTTTTCCTCGATAAATCGATCGAGGTCGTCGGCGAGCTCGCCGACGGTCTCGGGGAGGTCGTCGTCGGACATTGGCGGGGGATCGGCCAGCCGACTAATAAGCGTCTCGTGCCCGGTCGACGAATCAGCGGCCCGCCGTTCAAGTAGGTCGAAGCCGTGGGGATGACGCCATGGAGACTTCCGAAGCCGGGCCCGTCCCGCTGTCCTGTCGGGCGTGTGAGACACAGATCGTTACGATCGCCGAATTCGAGCGGGAGGGGGACCGATTCCTGTGCCCGACGTGTGGATCGCTCTGTTTCGTCCGTTCGGACGAATCCGATCTGCTTCAGTAAATGGGCGAGATCATAGCGGAGCGACCGAGCAGCGCACGGTTCGTCCGTACTTGTGGGCCACGATCGCGAGTGAACTTCACGCCCGGCTGTCTGCACATGCCGGTCCTGGGTTTATAGATACGCAGGACGTTTTATTGGCACCATGGCGGATTCCCTCGAATGCGAGTTGTGTGGGGCATCGTTCGACGATCAGTCTGAACTCCAAGAGCACGTCCGCGAGGAACACGAACAGGCCGAATAGGGACAACGCTGGATTATCCACGGGATCCGCACGTCCTCGAAGAGGCGTGCGACGTGTTCGGGCGGCACCGCGCCCCGAGCGGCTGCGTGGAGAGTGCTCTCGAAGGGCGCTTGTCGGTAGGGATTTATGGGTGCGCCCGCGCTCAGCTCCACCCGGATGATCGTCTTACACGCTACATTCCGTGTAGACCCGGCGAAACGTGACGAAGCGCTCGAGCTGATCGAATGGCTGGTCGAACAGTCCCAGCAGGAAGCGGGGATGATCGACTACCGTGCCGCGACCGACGTGACCGATCCGAACGTGATTCGATTCTTCGAGCAATACGAAGACGAGGCGGCGTTCGAGGCCCACACCGAGACGGACCACTTCGAGGAGTTCGAGGCGGCCCTGCCCGACCTGGCCGCTGGCGAATCCAACGTCACCCGGTTCGACGTCGAATCGGTGACCGAGCTCGCACCGTAGGCGAATAACGGTGTCCGGCGCGCTCACCTCCATCGATCGTGGGCAACAGATCGCCGTTCGTCAGAACTCCGTGATGACCTCGATCCTGCGGGTCTCGTAGTTCGTCATGGCTTCGAGTCGATCGTTGACGTCCTCGAGCGAGACTTCCCGGGTGATGAGCTTCTCGGGGTGGACCTTCCCGTGCTCGAGCATGTGGAGGATCTCGTCGTACCGCGTCGGCGGCATCCCGACCGAGCCGAGGAGGTCAAGCTCCTGGCCGAGCATCGCCGAAACCGGCAGTTCGACGGCATCGCTCTCGTCGCCCGGCACGCCGATCTGGATGTGCTGGCCTGCGAGACCGAGGGAGTCGATCGAGTTCTGACACGTCTCGGCGATCCCGAGCGCGTCGACCGAGACGTCCGCGCCGCCGTCGGTGATGATCTGGATCTCGCCCCGGACGTCCTCGGTCGACGAGGCGTTGACCGTCGCGTCCGCGCCGAGGTCCGCGGCCATCTCGAGGGTGTCATCGTGGAGATCGACCGCGACGACGGTGGCCCCCAGCGCCGAGGCGATGTGGACCGCCGAGAGCCCGACGCCCCCGCAGCCGTGGACCGCGACCCAGTCGCCGGCCTCGATATCCGCTCGATGGGCGAGGCCGTGGAAGGCGGTCATGAACCGACAGCCCAGGCCCGCCATCTCGGCGGTCGACACTCCATCCGGGAGATGTACCGCGTTTACGTCCGCCCAGGGTACCGCGAACTCCTCGGCCCAGGCCCCCTGGGTCTCGGGATGGAATCCGGGTACGCGCTGGTTCTCACAGAGGTTCGACTTGCCGTGGAGACAGCGCGGACAGGTACCGTCCGCGAGATTCATCGCGACGGCGACCCGATCGTCGATGTCGACCCGCTCGACCTCTTCGCCGACCGCAATGACCGTCCCCGCGGGCTCGTGGCCCAACACCGTGCCCTCGACCGGCCCGACGTGTCCCATCCAGCCGTGCCAGTCCGAGCGACAGATGCCACAGGCCTCGATCTCGAGGACGATCCCGTGAGATTCGGGCTCCGGGCGCTCCCGTTCCTCGATCGCGAGGGGCTCTCCCGGTTCTTGGACGACCGCCGCCCGCATGGTTGTCGAGCTCATATGCAACGATCGATCATGGAGGACCTAAGAGGGGGCTGGCGATTCCCAGCCCGTGGAAACGACGAGCACGAACCTTTCAAGAGCCCGGGATGAAACACCGAACACGATGGCCGAGATCCCGGAGGACTACCGTCACCTGTTCGAGGAGGAGACGATCGCGCACGTGACGACGCTGCTGCCGGACGGCGCACCCCACACCTCGCCGGTGTGGATCGATTACGACGCGTCGGCAAACCGGGTGCTGGTCAACACCGAACGCGAGCGGCGCAAGGAGAAAAACGTCCGCCAGGATCCACGTGTCGCGGTCAGCATGACCGATCCCGACGACCCGTATCGATACATCCTAGTCCGGGGCGTCGTCGACGAGGTCACGACCGAGAACGCCCGCGAGCATATCGACGAGCTCTCGCGTCGCTACATCGGCGAGGACTATCCGGGACCGATCCAGACCGAACGGGTCATCATCGCGATCGAACCCGAACACGTCAGCACCTCACAGCGGGGATAATCACTCGCGATCACGCTGGGGGATCAGCGCCTTCGGAACGGCCCGAAGCTCAGCCGTCCGTATACAGATCGGCGTACGCTCGCTCCTGTTCGCGATACATTTCGGCGTCGATGATCTCCTCGAACTCGTCGAAGGCGACCGTCGACACGTTCTCGGTCGTGCCGGTATCGTGCAGCGTCCCATATGCCTCGGCCATCGCCTCCGTGGCGGCAAAGAGCGGCGAGAGCGGGTACACGACGAGGTCGAAGCCGATGTCCTCGACCTCCCCCGCCGCCAAAAACGGCGTGACGCCACCCTCGATCATATTCGCAAACGT
>CAYSMB010000142.1:0-4266 GCA_964432005.1 uncultured Halobacteriales archaeon | reverse complement strand
ACTCTCCGAGGAGGTCCAGGCCAAGGCCAACGAGATCATCGAGACCACCGCGGAGAAGGGCCTCCTTTCGGGCAAGTCCCCCACCGGCTATGCCGCCGCGGCCATCTACGCCGCCTCCCTGCTCTGTAACGAGAAGAAAACCCAGCGCGAGGTCGCCGACGTCGCCCAGGTGACCGAAGTCACGATCCGGAATCGCTACCAGGAACAGATCGAGGCGATGGGCATCCACAGCTGAGCGCGCCGGAGCAAGGTTCAAGCGGGCGCGCGCCCGATATTCGGGCGCATGCGCCTCGACGAGCTCCTCGAGGAATTCGAGCGCGACGAGGCCGCCGAGCGCCGGCAGCTCGCCAAGGAACGGTCCTACGAGATCACCGAGTACCTCGAGGATGTCGAGCAGCGCTTCGAATCGGTCACCAGCGGGGACAGCCTCTTCGGCAGCACGGCCCCCTCGGTCTTCGTCGGCCACAACAACTACCCCGAGGTCCCGGCGGGCCTCCTCTCGCCGGTCGGCAACGAAGATCAGGCCGAGGCGTTCGTCACCGATAGTTCCTGGTACGAGCAGGATCTGGGGATTTCGGACGTGTTTCGCCGCCGGACGGCGCTGCTGAACGCCAACCGTCGGATGGACGTCAACGCGGTGGCCCGCCAGCCGACGCGGTTGCCAAACGTCCACGACGAGTGGGACGGCTTCGTTGGTACCCAACGGGAGGTCGCGATCGCCGAGCGGCCGGTCGACGTCGAGATCGGCCTCGCGGACACGCCATCCTTCGACGTCACGGTCGACGAGGTCGCGGACCCGACGGGACCGTGGGCGCCGGCGGAGTCGGCCGGGCTGGCCGAGAATCCAAAGGTCCCCCGGGCGGTCGAAAAGACGCTCTCGGACGACGACTGGCGGGCCGAGGGCGCGATGACCTACCTCTACGAACGGGACTTCGACGTCTACGACATCCACCGGATCCTCTCGGCGGGCGCGCTGGGACAGGCTCAGGAGCGCCGCCTCGTGCCCACGCGGTGGTCGATCACTGCCGTCGACGATACCGTGAGCAAGTACCTCCGCGGCCAACTCCGCAACGCGACCAGCGTGGATGCGGTCGAGGTGTACTCGAACACGTTCATGGGCAACGCCTACTGGGTGATCCTTGCG
Source organism: uncultured Halobacteriales archaeon (assembly GCA_964432005.1). Classification (GTDB taxonomy): domain Archaea; phylum Halobacteriota; class Halobacteria; order Halobacteriales; family SKNY01; genus SKNY01. The sequence goes on along the minus strand of CAYSMB010000142.1, from coordinate 3,122 downwards.
CCGGGGCGCTGGGAATTCGAGCTCGTCGAGTTCAAGGGCGCCGGCAGCATCTGGAACCCCGATCCCGAGGGAAACCTCTGGATCGGATCGGATTACGAGGCCTTCGAGGGACGGACCGGGTACGTCGGCGCGACCGCCGGCGCCTACTACGCGACGCGGCTGGCGGTCCTCGAACACCTAAGCGAACGCGATCGGCAGGCGAAAGTGCTGGTGTTGCGCCACGTCTCCGATGACTACTGGGGCCCGGTGGGGGTCTGGCAAGTCCGCGAGAGCGTCCGGAACGCGTTCGCAAGCGAGGCCGGGACGGCGGAATCGTTGCACGGGGCCATCGGACAGCTCGTCCAGCACCTCCCCGTGAACATGGACACCCTCCAGCGCAACTCCGAGCTCGCCAGCGCTCTGCAGGTGTCACTCGCGGACTTCTCGCGATAGCGGATACTCACGACCGATGGACATTTAATAAGGGTCGACACAGCATGAGAGGATGCCGGTCGGGGCACGCGCGAAGCTGGTGCTTGCCCGTTACGGAGTCGTGCTCGCGATCGTGTTCGCCGTCGTTGGGCTCGCCGCCTTCGGGATGGCCTGGCAGACCTACAACGATACTGAGACCGAAGTCATCAGCGAGGAGATCGACGTGGAGGAGTATGCCCTGACCGGGACTACGGAGGCCGTTGTCGACGCGGTTGACCCAGTCCTCTACGAACCAGGGGCTCGGCTCGAGAACGAGCCGGTGTACTTCTTGAACGAGTCGCCGAATCTGACGGTCATAGTTGAGATCGAAACTCCGAACGATGTCGCCGTCGAGGGCGACGCACGGTTGTTGATCGAATATATTGGGGTACGTGAAGATCAAGTCTTCTGGGAACGGACGGAACTGTTGTCCGTCGAAGAGTTCTCGACGCGGGATGATACCGTCGAAATACGCGGCAACGTTTCGATTCATTCCGTTCGGGACCGGATCGGGCAAACGCGAAATCGCGTCGGGACTGCCGGGAGCGTCTCGGCATCGATCGTCGCGGACGTATCGTATGCGAGTGACCGATACGACGGAAACCTGACCGCCGGCAGCGAGATCGTCATCAATCAACGCGCCTACTGGCTCGAGGACGAACTCTCCGCCGATCGGCGGGAGAGCCAAACGGAAACTCGCCGACGTACGATCCCCCCTGATCCGATGGACTACCTTCCGATGGCCCTGCTGGGGGCGGTCATGCTCCTCCTCGCCGGAGGAACACTGGCATTCGTCCGCCAAGGGGTCGACACCGAATACCTCCGGACTGAGTTAGCCAGAAGCGAATACGCGGAGTGGATCTCGCGGGGGGAGATTCCGACCCGGGGAGAAAAGGAGTTCGTCGGGATGGATTCGCTCGAGGACCTCGTCGATGTGGCGATCGACTCGAATCGCCGGGTCATCTACGACGGCAACATCGACACGTACGCCGTCGTCGAGGGGCAGCTGGTCTATTACTATACACCCTCGGACGAGGAGTTCGAGGACTGGTTCGATGTTTAAAACACATAAGCGAAAAGACTTTTCGTCGTTCGGATCGTTCTCATTCTAGAGCAGTCAGGCCGGCTGACCGGTTTCACACCCTACCATGGTCGACAAACAGAAAATGACCCGACGGACTGCGATCGGTCTCGTGGGGGCGGGTGGGGTATTATTGGCGACGGAAACGCTGGCGTTCGAAAACATCACCGCCGACCGGCTCACGTCGCTCATGACCGCGGGCGACGAAAACGCCTATCTCGCGCTGGTCGAGGCGACGTACGACACGATTCCGAACAACTCGTTCGAGACGGTCGCGTACCTGACGAACAACGTCGACGAGGCCCTGACCGTCTCCTACACCCTGTCGACGGGCGAGGGGGGAGTGCGGATCCGATTCGACGGCCAGACGACCGCGGAAGGGGGGTCACTGACCGGCTCGATCACGATCGCGGCCGGCGATGCGGTTCCCATCGAGCTCGAGTGCTCAAAGCCGGGGCAGATCAGCAACAGTCCCGTGCTGACCGTCGACGTGCCCGAGGCGGTCGCCGATAGCAATTCGATGACGATCTCGGATGTCACGTTCGAGTTGCCGTTCGTCTGCAAGGGCGGGCCGATCATCGACATCTCCGACGTTCGAGGACTGGGCGATCACCGGTCCTTCCAGGAGATCACCGGCGAGATCGACGTCACCGAAATCAACAACAGCGAAACCTCGGGACTGACCGTCCGGTTGGAGATCGTCGGGGACTCGGGTGGGACGGTCTTCGATCAAACGAAGTCGGCACCAGGGGATTTCCCCGAGATCGCCGGCGAAACGATCACGGTCTCGTTCGACGTCGGGACGCTCCCGGAGGACAGTTACACATACACGGTGACGGTCGACGCCGACAACGCTACGGAGAAAACCACGACCGATACGTTCCTGGTCGACGACGAGCTGCTGATCATCGACCTCGCTGCCTCGCGAAGCGGTGCCCGGGACCTCGGCGTGAATGCCCTGAACCGCTCAAGCGAGGACGTCGACCTCGTTGCGGTCGCCGTCGATCACGACCCCGACAACGAGGCCAACCGGCAACGCGACATGTTCGAGGAACTCGAAATCGTGCTCAACGGCACGACGATGGTGTTTGACGACGGGGGCGGAGCCGGGTTACCGGGAGACGGGACGCGGATCGATCACAATCCGGTCCAGTTGACTGACGGTCAGGACGGGGAGTATTCCTTCATGAATTGGAATGGACAGGGTAATATCAAGGGCGAAACGTTCGAAGTGACCATCTGGGCGACGGACTCCGATGGTGTCGAGGTCGCGACCACCGACCGCGTCACGGTCTAGCAATAAAATGCCCGACCCTAACGACCCGGTGCAATGCCCCAATTGACTTGGTTCAAGCTTCCCGATACGAATTTCAAGTAGTCAAATACCAAGGGGATCGCCGTTGGAGTAACGTTCAGAGTCAATTATGCCCGTAAGTAGACGAAACGCGCTGGTCGGATTGGGATCGTTGGCGATCGGTGGGGGTGCCATCGCGGCGACCGGGGCGTTCACGCAGGTCGAAGCCGAGCGGACGGTGAGCGTCCAAGCGGTTGGTGACGCCTCCGCGCTCCTGGGTCTCGACGATACGGGACT
>CAYSMB010000141.1:0-4307 GCA_964432005.1 uncultured Halobacteriales archaeon | reverse complement strand
CTTCCCCGCCGCCACGTGGGAAAATCCGTCCAGGCCGGCGATCAGGGCCGAGCGCTCGATCATGGCCGCGATCGACGGATGGACGTGGCGTGTTCCGAAGCTCAGGAGGAGTGAGTCCGGGGCGGCCTGCCGGACGTGCATGGCGTTCGTCGCGACCCCCGAGGCATGCGAGAGAAAGCCGAGCAGGGCCGTCTCGTAGCGGGCGAAATCGAGATACTGTCCTTCGATTCGCATCACCGGTCCCCCGTCGAACAACGTCCCCTCGGGCATGGCGTGGACGTCGACGGGCATCCCCTCGAAAAGCTTCGCGGCATCCTTGAGCCCAGCAAACAGATCGAACCCCCCGGTCGGGAACTGATCGGCGGTGACCTCCGCCGCTACGTGCGGATTTCGACCGGCGTGCTCGAGTGTTTCGACGGTTCGGTCGAAATACGCGTCCGTCGCATCGCCGCGTTCGATCGCTTCGGGTGGAATGATGTCGAATGTGGTCATGATCGGGTCGGACGCGCCGTCCGATCACATATGCGGTGCATACGTCCTATTTGTCCGGTCGGCGGTTCGGATTAAAAATGCGTTCAATCGCGGGTCGGCGTAATCCATTTCATCCGAACTCCATACGTTCTCGACATGAGTCTAGATCCGGAACAGACCGCCGTGATCGTGGTTGACATGCAAAACGGCTTCTGTCATCCCGACGGCAGCCTGTACGCCCCCGGGAGCGGGGAGGCGATCGAGCCCGTGAACGACGTCATTGATGCCGGTCGCGACGCCGGCGCTTCGATCGTGTTCACCCGCGACGTCCATCCGCCCGAACAGTTCGAGGACACGCACTATTACGACGAGTTCGATCGGTGGGGCGAACACGTCGTCGAGGGCACGTGGGACGCCGAGCTCGTCGAAGATCTGGACGTCCGCGAGGACGATCACGTCGTCGTCAAGCACACCTACGACGCGTTCTATCGGACCAACCTCGAGGGATACCTCGATACCCACGACATCGACGATCTCCTCATCTGTGGGACGCTGGCGAACGTATGTGTTCTCCATACCGCGGGCAGCGCCGGATTGCGCGATTACCGGCCAATCCTCGTCGAGGATGCGGTGGGATCCATCGAGCAGGACCATCGGGAGTACGCCATCGAGCATGCCGACTGGTTGTTCGGGGAAACGACCGCACGCTCAGAGATCACATTCGCCTGATCGCACACCAGATTTTTTCAATCGCGATCGTACCCCCGTACATGGAATGCGAGATCGTCCAAGGCGATATCGCGCACGAACACGCGGACGCGCTCGTGAACGCCGCGGGGACGAGCCTCCGCATGGGCAGCGAGGTCGCCGGAGCACTTCGCCGCGGGGCGAATGGACCGATCAACGAGGAGGCAATGGAGAAAGGTCCGATCGAACTCGGTGAAGTCGCCGTAACGGATGCCTACGACCTCGACGCGGACCACGTGATTCACACCGCCGCAATGCCTCACTACGGTGACGGTCAAGCGACCGAAGACAGCATCCGCGAGGCGACTCGGAATAGCCTCGAACGGGCCGAGGAATTGAACTGTACGTCAGTCGTCGTTCCAGGTCTGGGGACGGGGGCGGCCGGCTTTGATTTCGAGCGAGGGGCACGCATCGTCTGGGAAACGATCGACCAGTACGAGGCCGAGGTACTGGAGGACGTGGGCGTCATCGCGTACTCGGATGAGGAATTCGAATCTCTTCAATCAGTTGCCCGTGAGATGACTTAACTTCCTGAGGTGGATCGGAAGGTCTAGCAAACGGGGGGCTTCAACCAAACATCTGGCGCATCATCGGATGCATCTCCATCAACTGTTCCTCGGCGATCTCCTCGTAGAGCTTGTAGGTGATCGAGACCGCCAGCAGGAGCCCGGTCCCGGTGACGCCACCGATCGTGCCGAGCATGTTCGCCAGCACGGCCAGGAGCCCCACCAGTGCGCCCCCGATAACGGTGACCTGCGGAATATATCGCTCGAGGACCTTCTCGTAGACGCCGACGTTCTGGCGGAACCCGGGGATCTGCATGCCGGAGTTCTGGATCTGTTTCGCGGTCGCCTCGGGACCCATATCGGTCGTCTCGACCCAGAAGATAGCGAAGATCGCCCCGCCAATGATCATGAACGTCAGATCGACGCCGATCCGCGTCAGGATCATCCAGACCGGTTGGGCCGCCCCTTCGGCGAGCCACCACATCCACTCGTTTCGCTGCGTGATCGGGTTCGTGTAGTAGAAAAAGCCGCTGACGGGCTGGCCCTGGCTGTTATAGACGCCCAACCACGCCGGCATATCCTCGCCGAGCTGTGTATTGATCAGTCGGCCCATAAACTGGATGTTCATCTGGGCCGCCCGCACGAGGATCATCGGCAGGACGCTGGCGTAGATGAGCTTGACCGGGAATCGCCCGCGAGCGCCGCGGACCCGCGAGTGACTCAGCGGAATCTCCACGCGGACGGACTCCGCGTACACGACGATCGCGAAGATCAGCACGGTCGTGATAATCGCAAGCAGGTGGCCTTCGCCCAGGAACAGTTGTTGTAACCCTTCGCCCGTAAACCACGACGCGCGTTCGGTCTGACCGGTGATCAAGTCCCACCAGCTCACGAGGATGCCGCGTTCGCCGAGACTCGGCCACGAGAAGATCCCGCCGAGGATCCGCTGGCTGACCCCCGCAATAATGAACAGGCCGATCCCGCTGCCGATCCCCCACTTACTGACCACCTCATCGAGAAACAGGATGATGATCCCGCCGACCATCACCTGGCCGAAGATGATCCAGCTGAGCATGTACGGGGAGATCCCCAGCGAGCTCGCAAGCGCCTGATCCGGCGGGAGGAACCCGCCCATGAAGACCATCGGGAAGGCCGTCAGCGCCGTCATCACGATGACCAGGAACTTCTGGAGGCCCTGGTAGAGGATCTGATCCCGTGGATCGGACGTATCCAATCCCAGCAGGCCGGCCCCGCCGAGTAGCTGGAGGACGATGCTGGCGGTCACGATCGGGCCGATCCCGACCTGCAGGATCGTCCCTTGGCTCCCGGCCAGGATCGACCGGAAGTTCCCGAAGATGTCCTGGCCGCCACCGGCGCCGTAGAGGAATACGTTCGTCAGGAAGAAGTACACCACGAGGACCGCCGCCGTCCAGCCGAGCTTTCGCTTGAAGGGTACGTGGCCCTCCGGACGGGCGATCCCGGGCATCCGGGTGAGGACCGGTTCGGCGACCTCCTTCCAGCCCATCGTGATTACTCCTCGTCCGCGCGAATCGCTTCGCCGCCAGCCGACTCGATCGCCTCGATGGCCGCCTCCGAGAACTCGTCGGCCACGACCGTCAAGGCGTGGCGGACTTGCCGGCTCCCCAGGACCTTGACGACATCCGTGTCCGCGTCCGGCGACGCGATCTCGCGGACGTCGGCCCGATAGCCGTCGTCGGTTTCCTCGGCCAGCCCGTCGTCGGCGAGCAGGACGATCTCCTCGTCGATCTCCTGGAGATCGACCTCCGCGACCGTCGGCTGGATCTCCGGCGGGCGCGTGAACCCGTGCTTGCCGAGCGGGCTCGACGTCTGGTCGTGATGCTTCTTTCGCCCGGCGTTGCCGCGGCCTCCGCGGTTGCCGGCACCCCGGCGGTTCTTGTGCGTCCCGCCGCCGTGGGTGTTCGATCCGCGCTGTCGGCGTTTCTTGCTCGTCATCGTTATCGCATCCCGTGTAGCAACGCGTCTATGTCCTCCGGTTCGTGCCGACCGAGCACGCCCCCGTTCGTCCGCGTCCGTTTGATCCCGTCGTGGCCGCCCCGCGGCGGATGCAACCGGAGGACCGGCGAGAGGCCCTCCTCCGATAGCGTGGTCTCTTCCTCGATCAGGGCCTCCGCGAGCGACTCGACGTCGTCGTAAGCGGTCTCGTCGGCCACCCACTCGTCGTCGATATCCGTCGAGCCCTCCGCGGGTTCGGCACGTCGTCGGAGCAACGTCGCGACGGTGTCGACGCTCGGCGATCCGAAGGCAACGACCTCGGCGACTTTCTTGATCATCCCCTCGTAGGCCGGCGTCTCGGGCACGAACGTACAATGATTGACCCGCCCGAGGTTCAGCATCTCGAGGGTATCCCGGACGTCCCCGCTGAGGTTGACTTCGCCGCGAACTTGCACGACTGCCTGCATCACTCGGGCACCTCCTCGGGATCGACCGCGAGGGACCGCGCGTGTTCGGGGACACGGGATTGGGCCGAGTTCGTCAGCGCATTGAACGTCGCCTTCGCGAGGTTCATCGTCGTGCGGGTGTTCCCGTGGCTTTTCGTCCAGG
>CAYSMB010000140.1:0-4349 GCA_964432005.1 uncultured Halobacteriales archaeon | reverse complement strand
TACGAGGAGATGCAGCGACTCAACATGGAGTTCTTCTCGGACAAGCAGACCGGGGAGCTCATGAGCATCCTCTCGAACGACGTCAACCAGCTCGAACGGTTTCTCAACGACGGCCTCAACTCGGCGTCCCGGCTGATTGTGATGATCCTCGGCATCGCGGGGGTGCTGCTCTATCTAAACTGGCAGCTCGCCCTCGTCGCACTCCTCGCCGCGCCGCTCATTGCCGGATTCACGTACGGATTCATCCTGATCATCCGGCCGAAATATCTCAAACTCCGCCAGACCGTCGGGGCCCTGAACTCCCGCCTCGAGAACAACCTCGGGGGGATCCAGGTCATCAAGTCGACGAACACGGAGGTCTATGAGGACGATCGCGTCCAGGACGCCTCGTACGAGTACTACGACGCCAACTGGGACGCCATTTGGACACGCATCAAGTTCTTTCCCACCCTTCAGCTCATCTCCGGGCTCGGTTTCGTCATCACCTTCCTCATCGGCGGGTACTGGATCGTCTCGGGACCACCCGGACCGTTCACGGGTACGCTCAACCCCGGCGTCTTCGCGGTTTTCGTCCTCTACACCCAGCAGATGATCTGGCCGATGGCGCAGTTCGGCCAGATCATCAATATGTACCAGCGCGCCGAGGCCTCCAGCGCCCGGATTCTCGGGCTCATGGACGAGACCAAACGGCTCGAGGAGGAGGCCGAGGCGCCGCCGCTCGAGATTTCGGACGGACACGTCCGGTACGAGGACGTCAGCTTCGGATACCAGAGTGACGACGACGTCCTCAACGACATTTCCTTCGAGGTCGACTCGGGCGAGACCTGCGCCCTCGTCGGCCCGACGGGGGCCGGCAAGACGACGGTCCTCAAGCTCCTCCTCCGGATGTACGACGTGGACAAGGGATCCATCGAGATCGATGACGTCGATATCCGCGACGTCAACCTCCAGAGCATCCGCCGCCAGATCGGCTACGTCAGCCAGGACACGTTCCTGTTTTACGGGACCGTCCGCGAGAACGTCGCCTACGGGAGCTTCGACGCGACCGACGAAGAGGTCATCGAGGCCGCGAAGATGGCCGAGGCCCACGAGTTCATCCTCGAACTCCCGGACGGGTACGACACGATGGTCGGCGAACGCGGCGTCAAGCTCTCGGGCGGGCAGCGCCAGCGGCTCTCGATCGCGCGGGCGGTCCTCAAGGATCCCAAGATCCTCATCCTCGACGAGGCCACCAGCGACGTCGACACGGAGACGGAGATGCTCATCCAGCGCAGCCTCAACGAATTGACCGAGGATCGGACCACGTTCGCCATCGCTCACCGGCTCTCGACGATCAAGGATGCCGATCAGATCATCGTCCTCGACGAGGGTGAGATCGTCGAGCAGGGCACCCACGAGCGGCTCCTCGAGGAGGATGGGCTCTACGCTCACCTCTGGGGGGTCCAGGCCGGGGAGATCGACGAACTCCCCGAGGAGTTCATCGAGCGTGCGGCCCGGCGGGCTGCCCGGCGCGAGATGCTGGACGACGACGATTGAGCCGATCGGACGACCAGCACCTACAAGCCTTCACGCCGGAACGTGGGGCATATGGAGCTGGCGGAGCTGAGCTGGACGGACGCCCGCGAGGCCGAGGTTGACCTCGTCCTGCTCCCCGTGGGGAGCACGGAACAGCACGGCCCCCACGCGCCGCTCGGGACCGATCGCTACCTCGCGGAGGCGGTCGCCGAACGCGGCGACGCGACTACCGACCACGCGACGGTCATCGCCCCGACACTGCCGTTCGGGATCGCGGAAGAGCACCGCGCGTTCGATGGGACGATGTGGCTCTCACCGGACACGTTTCGGGATGCGATCCGGGATGCCGTCGAAAGCCTCGCCCATCACGGCTGGTCGACGGTCGTCGTGGTCAACGGCCACGGCGGCAACGCCAACGCCCTGCGAGAAGTTAGCGCTGCGCTCACGCGGGAGGACGCGGCGACGTGTGTCCCGTTTACCTGGTTCGATGTCATCGACCTCCCCGCCGAGGTCCCAATGGGCCATGCCGGCGCCGTCGAGACCGCCGGGATGTTGGCCACCCGACCAGAACTCGTCCACGAGGATCTCCTCGAGGCCGCAAGTGCCGACGCCGCCGAACGCTGGGGCAATTGGGTTGCGGGCGTGAACATCGCGGTCGATACGGCGGAGTTCTCGGAGAACGGCGTCGTCGGCAATCCCGCCGGGGCGGACCCGGAGCTCGGCCGATCGTTGCTCGATCAGGCCGGATCCCGCCTGGCCACCCTCATTGACGCCCTCGTCGAGGGCTAGTCCGCCGCCGGTGCCGCCGCTTCGGCGCGGTCCGCGAGTTGCTCGCGCAGGCCCGGCAAGGAGCCGGCGGCGTCGCCGACGGCCGTCCTGACCGACTCGATCGCGTCGAGGATCTCCTCGAGCTCCGATAGCCGGTCGGCGAGTTCCGCCTCCTCCTCGAAGGCATCGGCCCGCTGGCCCAGCGCATACCACTTTTTGGCCTGCCGGAGGTGTTCTTCGGCCTCCTCGGCCTCGAGGTTCGTCCGCAACGTGTTCAGGACGCCGAGGACGTTGTCCGATTCGACCGCCCAGATCGCCTCGGGATTCGGCAGGGATCGTTCTGCCGCCGTGAGGTGTTCGTCGACGTCCTCGCGGAGTTCGTCGACGGCTTCGCCGAACAGGTCGTCATCGTCGAGGGTCGCCTGTGCCATATGCCATGGTTGGTCCTCTTCCCGGTTAAACGGTCACCGGACCCTGAAAGTAATGGCCTCACCGGGGGTCGGTCAGCGAGGAGATCTGCATCTCCGGATATCCGTCGACCTCGACGAGCTCGGCGATGGCCCGCGCGCCGTCGACTTCCACGACGATCTCACAGTCATAGAGCCCGCCGGTCAGTTCCGTGTAACCGTACGTGTCGTCCGCGGCCGCGGCGACACGCTCGGGATCGATCCTGACCTCTACCCGTTCGCAGTGTGGCTGGTTGGCGATACTTTCGGCCATGGCCCGCTCTAAGCTCTCCGCGCTGGCCGCGCTGACCGGCGTACCGGCGAACTGGTGATAGAGCGATCCGAACTTGATGCCGGCTTCGAAGCACGCCCGTTCCCGGGGGGTCAGTTCCGGCATAGCCCCAAGGCGTGCTCGAGAGCGCATGGACCTTGCGGTCGCGGGGATCGGCCGTGACGGAATCGCTTTACGTATCGATCCGATCGTTTCGCGTATGGACTACGAATCGAGCCTCGATCGCGCCATGGACGAGGTCCCGGATATCGCCACCGCGGAGGACCGGCTGGATCTGCCGGACCCGGAGGCCCAACGCGACGGCGCCTTCACGCGCCTGACGAATCTCGGGAGCATCGCGGACGCGCTCTCCCGCGAGGACGATCACCTCCACCGGTTCATCCAGCGCGATCTCGGAACCAGCGGGAAACTCGAGGACGGTCGAGCCCGCTATAGCGGTCGATTCTCGGGGGAGGATTTCGGGGCGGCCATCGATCGATACGTCGAGGAGTACGTGACCTGCTCGGAGTGTGGGCTCCCGGACACCCGGCTCGTGCGGGAAAACCGGACCCCCATGCTTCGGTGTGATGCCTGTGGCGCCTTTCGGCCGGTCTCGAAACGCCGCCGCCAGACCGGCAGCGAGCAACAACAGGAGGCCGTCGAGGAGGGCAAGTCCTACGAGGTCAAGATCACGGGAACCGGCCGGAAGGGCGACGGGGTCGCCAAGCGGGGCGAGTATACGATCTTCGTGCCCGGCACCTCCGAGGGGGACGTCGTGAACGTCTACATCGAAAACGTCAGCGGCAATCTCGCTTTCTCTCGGGTCGTCGAATAACGCGCGATCCGGACGGTTCGGGGGTTCGAACCGTATGCTTCTTTGCACCCAGGTAGTCAGGTGCGCGTATGGAGGGGCCGGTTCTCCTGACGGGATGGAAGGGCCGCGTCGGCCAGGCCATCCTCGAGGAACTGGCCGAGGACTACGAGTGGCGGCTCCTCGACCGCGATCCGCCGACCGGTGATCCCCCGGGCGAGGCGTTGGTCGCCGATATCACCGACCGGGAGGCCATCCGGGAGGCCGTCGAAGGCGTCTCGGTCGTCGTGCACCTGGCTGGCGATTCGCGCCGTGAAGCACCCTGGGACTCGCTGATCGAGAACAACATCGACGGGACGCAGGTGGTATATCAGGCGGCCGCGCGGGCCGCCATCGCCCCGCGCACCGCTCCCGACGAAGATATCGAAAACGGCGAGCCCGGTCAGTTGCCGGCGACGAGGCCGGGCTCCGGGACGCCGGCGCGCTCGGCGTAGGCGTCCAGTTGGCGTTCGCCCTGTTCCGTGATCCGGTAGACGAC
>CAYSMB010000139.1:0-4352 GCA_964432005.1 uncultured Halobacteriales archaeon | reverse complement strand
CGTTCGGGTTCATCGGCGTGATGCGCGCGTTCAGCGGCGGGTTCCGCGGGGCGGGCAAAACCCTCGTCGCCGCCGCGATTTCCATCGGGACTCTCGCCGTGGTCCGGGTCCCGATCGCCTATATCGCCTCACAGGATGTCGTGCCGATCGACTGGTGGATCCTCGGCGAGGTCGCCCCGGAGGGCATCTGGCTGGCGTTTTTCGTCTCGAACGTCTTCGGCGGGTTCCTGGCGTGGTCGTGGTTCCGGCGTGGAACGTGGCGGGAGGGGGATCTGACCGGCACACGGCGTCCGGGTCCCGGACAGGCGAGCGAGCCCGTCTCCACGGACGATTAGCGAACTGTCGGGCGGAGATATCCGTCGCTCGCAAATGTCCGGTGTTCAAAACGGTCCTCCCCGTCACCCCATCCGATGGACGCCCTCCGCCTGCTCCTCGGCGAGGACGCGTCCGTGCTCAAACGGACGAACTTTCAACTCCTGTTGCTCGCCGGGGTCCTCTCGCCGCTCGGGACGGTCCTCCTTTCCCCGATCCTGGAATCCCTAATTTCGCCATTTGGTGCCTCCGCGGCAAACATCGGCTTGATCATCTCGTTTTACACCGCGCCGGCGATCGTCCTCATTCCGCTTGCCGGGGGGCTCGCCGACCGGATCGGTCGCAAACCCATTCTCGTCACCGGGCTGGTCCTGTTCGGGCTCGGCGGGCTCGGGATCGCGTTTACGACCGATTTCCGGGTCGTGCTGGGGCTACGGCTCGTTCAAGGCATCGGCGTCAGCGGGCTCGGCCCGATCATCATAACAGCCCTGGGCGATCTCTACGACGGCGCCGAGGAGGCGACCGCCCACGGTCTGCGCCAGACCGCGGGAGGCCTGGTCGGGGCGGGTTTCCCGATATTCGCCGGCGTCATCGTCGCGGTCGCATGGCAAATTCCATTTCTCCTCTACGCCGCCGCGCTCCCGATTGCCGGGGCGGTATACATCTGGTTCGAGGAACCGACGAGGAGCGGTACAAACGGGGCCGACGAAAGCGACGACGCGTACCTCCGGTCGATCGCGCGGCTGGTGTCGCGCCCACGGCCCTTCGCCCTGCTGTCGGCACGAGCGTTGGCCAACGTCGCGGGCATCGGGTTTATCGCGTACAACTCCGTGCTCGTCGTTCGCCTCTTCGGCGCGTCCCCGGCGGTCGCCGGGGTGGTCTTTGCCGTCCAGGCGACGACGATGGCCCTCGCCGCGAGCCAGGCCGGCCGCATCACGCTCCTGTTCGATGACCTCATGCGCCCCCTGATCGTATCGAACGTGGTCCTCGGCGTCGGGCTCTTCGCGTTCGCGTTCGTGCCGGGGGTGCTGGCCGCCGCCCTCATGGTCTCGGTCTTCGGCGTCGGGTACGGTGTCACGATGTCGTTGTACCGGAGCGTGCTCACGAACGTCGCGCCCGAGGATCTCCGGGCTGGCTACATCAGTCTCTCAGAGTCCGCCGGTCGGGTCACCAGCACCGTGACGCCGATCGCCATGGGGGCCTCGCTGGCTTACCTGACCCCGGCGATCGGCGAGCCGGCCGCTCTCCGGATCACCTGGAGCGCGATCACGGTGGTGGGGGCCGGCGGCGGGATCGTGTGCGTGCTGGTCGCGATCGTTAGCGACGTCACTCACGGAGTCTCGGATCCGACTGACGCCGAGATCAGTTCGTGAGAAGGTAGCAGCGTGTGCTCGACCCCCGGGTGTTCATTCCCGGGAACCGGTGTCGCGCCCCCACGGGCGGGGGAGGCCGAACCGGTTCGATCGTTCCCGCCATCCCGCGATGGTATGGTAGGCCGTATGCAGTGCGAGCACCCCTCGGAGGACGGCAAACGGGAGAAGCGCCAGCGCCGTGAACAGCACGATCATGGCCGCGATGATCGCGACGGTCGTGGGCACCGTGTACAGCGCCACGGCGAGGACGATCAGCAACCCCGCCGCTGCGGCTTTCTCCGCTACCGTCATGTCCCCGCGAGGGGGCTTGGGTCGGTCCGTCCGCGGTCGTACTCGTCTTCCGTATCGCATGGTACTCACATCGTCGCTGACCGGGGAGCTTGACTCGACGAAACCCGGTAAGTCGGCCAGGGCCCCGACACCTTGTCGAGCCGGCACGCGTACAACGAGCAGGCACGTCAACACACCAAGGCGAGCGGGGGCCGATGGCCGAACGATCGATCAGGATCGGGCTCGGTCCGGCCGCCGCACGAAGAAATTTCGCTGCGGTGGAGCCGAACCTATCGCCGATCGTCGGATGGCTGGTTCGAGCTCATTGTCGTCGCCGGATCGTATCCGGGAGGAATCAAAAAAGTACTGCGAGGACCGCTAACGTGGGGACCATCGACACACCGGCAGGTCACCTATTAAGCCGATGGCTCGCGTCGCGTCGGCCAGATGGGTCCGCGAAATCGGAACGGCCTTCGGTGGAACCTCCGTCAGCCGCCCCGTTCGCCATGAGTCCCAACGGTGGTCAGCGGACGGACTATACCGTCCTTGTTCCCGTTCGAAATCCGGAGACGCAGGCGGATCTGGTGACGATCGGCGCGACCGTCGCGAATCAGCACGACGGCCGCCTCGTGGCTGTCACCTTGATCGAAGTCCCCGACCAGACCTCGCTGGCGGCCGCCAGGGACCAGATGGATCGGGAAGACGCCCGGGCCCTCCTGACTGCCGCAGAAGAAACCGCGGAAGCACGAGAGGTCCCGGTCGAAACACAGATCGTGTTCACCCACGAGCAGTTCGGGACGATCTTCGATACGGCCCGGCGATACGAGGCGGACCTTTGTGTGCTCGGGTGGGGACCGGGGATCCCGGGCGTCGGCGGCCGCGCCGAAGGTGTGATCGACGAACTCGCCAACCGGCTGCCCTGCGATCTCCTGGTCTTCAAGGACCGCGGCTTCGATCCTCCCGAGGTGTTGCTCCCGACGACCGGCGGCCCCCACACCGACCTCGCGGCATCGACGGTCCGGGCGTTCCAGCGCGCATTCGATGTCTCTGTCACCCTGCTCCACGTCGACGGGGACGATTCGGCCGACCGGTTCCTGGCCGAGTGGGCCCACGATCACGATTTGGCAGACGCCAGCCGTCGCACCGAAACGGGGGAGATCGGCGCGGCGATCGAGCGGCTCGCCGACGAACACACGTTGATCGTCATCGGGGCGACCGAAGCCGGCGTCCTCTCGCGGCTCGTCCGGGGGTCGCTTTCCATCGACGTGCTTAATCATGTCGACTGTTCGGTCCTGATCGCTGAGCGCCAGACGGATCGCACCCTCCTCGACCGGGTACTTCGACGTAACTCGCAATCATGGACACGGTAACGCGCGATCGATCGAGGGCGTCCCCGCCCGACGTGGCGATTGTTGGCCGGGAGGCGTGCGGATGAACGCCGACGAGGAGCTCGCGAAGGACCTCGGCCCGCTCGCGGCGTTGACCATCGGTGTCGGCACGATGATCGGGGCCTGTATCTTCGTGTTGCCGGGCCCCGCGGTCGCCGAGCTGGGCCCCCTGACGGTCGGTGCCTTCGTCCTCGGGGGCGTCATCGCGGTCCTGACCGCGCTATCGGCCTCCGAACTGGGGACGGCCATGCCCGTATCCGGCGGCGCGTACTACTACATCAATCAGGGCCTGGGCCCGCTCTTCGGATCGATCGCGGGGCTGGGCAACTGGCTCGGGCTTTCCTTCGCTTCGGCGTTTTACATGTACGGTCTGGGCACGTACGTCGTCGAATTCATCGACGTTCCGGGCGTCGCCGTGGGACCGCTCACGCTGATCCCCGCCCAGGTCGTCGGCCTGCTGGCTGCGACCTTCTTCGTCGCCGTCAACTACATCGGCGCCAAGGAAACCGGCCGCTTGCAGAACGTGATCGTCATCTCGCTGGTGGGTATCCTGGCGGTCTTTACCTTATTCGGGGTGCTCGAGGCGGATGTCGATACCCTGACCCCCGTCGCCCCGTTCGGCTGGGCGCCCGTGCTCCCGGTCACCGGCCTCGTGTTCGTCTCGTATCTGGGGTTCGTCCAGATCACGTCCGTCGGCGAGGAGATCCAGAACCCGGGCAAGAACCTCCCGCGCGCCGTGATCGGGAGCGTCGTGATCGTCACGGCGATGTATGCGCTCATCCTCCTCGAGGTACTTGCTGCCGTCGAGATGGAGGTGATCGCGGGCAACGAGACGGCCGTGGTCGATGCCGCCCGGATCCTTATGGGCCCGGTCGGGGCCGTCGCGCTCCTTCTGGGGGGTTTGTTGGCGACGGCCTCGTCCGCCAACGCTTCCATTCTCGCCTCATCCCGGATCAATTTCGCGATGGGCCGGGACAAGATCATGTCGCCCGAACTCAACGCGATTCAC
>CAYSMB010000138.1:0-4412 GCA_964432005.1 uncultured Halobacteriales archaeon | reverse complement strand
GGGGTTTTTCTTCTGGGGCATGATCGAGGAGGTCGACGCGTAGTCGTCGTCGAGCTCGAGAAACCCCCGATGGGCGAAGAGCACGACGTCCTCGGCGAGTCCCGACAGGGTCGTCGACAGCGTCGCGACATCGCCGAGGGACGCCACGAACACGTCGCGGGTCGCGGCGGCATCCATGGCGTTGAGCACGACGCCGTCGAAGCCCAGCAACTCCGCCGTCCGCTCCCGGTCGATGGGAAACGGCGTGCCGGCGAACGCCGCCGCGCCAAGCGGCGAACGATTGACCCGGTCGAACGACGCCAGCAAGCGCTCGGTGTCCCGGGCGAGGGCGCGTTCGTACGAGCATGCCCAGTGGGCGACAGTAATCGGCTGGGCCGGTTGGAGATGCGTGTACCCCGGCATCACCGTCTCCCGATGGTTGTCGGCGACGGTGGCGAGGGTTTCACGGAGCGAGACGACGGCCGCCGCGAGCCCCAGCAGGTCGTCGCGGAGGCGATAGCGGAGACACGTCGCCACCTCGTCGTTCCGGCTGCGGGCCGTGTGCATCGCCCCGCCCGCGGGGCCGGCCAGCTCGATCACGCGGGTCTCGATGGCCTCGTGGACGTCCTCGGCCTCCGGGAGCGCGTCGAAGCCGTCGTCCTCCACCGTTGCGAGGGTGCCGAGGATGTCGCCGGCGGTCTCGGCGGCGATGACCTCCTGTTCGGCGAGCATGACGGTGTGGGCGCGGTCGACGGCGAGGTCGGCCGCGAAGATGCGCTCGTCCGCGTCCATCGATGAGAGAAACGCGCGCGCAGGGCCGCCGCTAAAGCGGTCGCGGCGGACGGCCGTGCCGTCGCGTTCCTCGTCCATGGTTACCCCCCACGTTCGCCGCCGTCGGCCACGGGCGGACGCTCGGCAACCTCGTCCCGGACGGCGTTGGCGAGCCGGTCCTGGAGGCCGTGATACTTCGCAACGCCCGTCGCATCGGCCTGGGCGATCCCGGCGACGGTCTCGGTGTTAAACGAGGCCATCTCCTCGGAGTAGACGGCGTACGGGCTCTCCCGGGCGACGACCCGACAACTCCCGCCGGAGAGGCGGACCGTTGCGGTACCGTTCACGCGGGATTGCGTCGCGTCGATGAAGCCCTGGAGGGCCTCGACGGCCGGGGCGAAGACGAGACCGTGGTAGGCCTTCTCGGCCCACTCGGCTTCGATCCCCTGTTTGATCCGGCGTTCCTCCTTCGTCAGGACAAGATCCTCAAGGCCACGGTGGGCGGCCAGCAACACCGACGCGGCCGGGTGTTCGTAGTTCTCGCGGACCTTCAGGCCGAGGATCCGATCCTCCATCACATCGGTCCGGCCGACACCGTACTGGCCGGCCCGGTCGTTCAACGTCTCGATCAGGGCCACCGGATCGTAGGCTTCGCCGTCGATGGCGGTCGGGACGCCCGCCTCGAAGGTCACGGCGATCTCGGTCTCGCCGGCGGGTTCGGCGGTCCACTCGTAGATCTCCTCGGGCGGGACGTAGCTCGGCTCCTCGAGCTCGCCACCCTCGATCGCCCGACTCCAGAGATTCTGGTCGATCGACCAGACGCCCTCGTTGCCGGCCTCGACGGGGAGGTCCCGTTCGGCCGCGTACTCGATCTCCCACTCGCGGGTGAGCCCGAGCTCGCGGACCGGCGCGATGACCTCGAGATCGGAACCGCGCCAGATCGCCTCGAAGCGGAGCTGGTCGTTGCCCTTGCCGGTACAGCCGTGCGCGAGCGCATCACAATCCTCCTCGCTTGCCACCTCGAGGATGGCCTCCGCGATGACCGGTCGCGCCAGCGCCGTCCCCAGGGGATAGCCCTGATAGGTGGCATTGGCTTTCACGGCATCGAGACAGAGGTCGGCGAACTGTGCGGTGGCGTCGACGACGTGGAGATCGAGATCGAGCGCGGCCGCCGTCTCCTCGGCCTCCTCGAACTCGGCCGGGGGCTGGCCGACGTCCACGGTCACCCCGATCACCTCGTCGTACCCGTATTCCTCCTCCAGGATGGGCACGCAGACGGTCGTGTCGAGCCCGCCCGAAAAGGCGAGCGCGACGCGCGTTGTTTCGTCGTTTGGCATGGTTGGTCGTTTCGTCGAATGGTACGTATCGCCGTCGGTACTGCGACGGGAGCGAGACTGCCGGACGGAAATGGAGAATGAGGTGGGCCTATCGGAGGCCCGTTCGCGATCGTCGGAGTCGGGCGTGTGCCCGCACGACCGGCATTGTAGCGGGCGATATCCGGAGTCGCTATTAAACGCTTTCGAAGGCGCGTTTTATTTTCACCTCGCGCGGACAACCCTTAACCTGGAATTGTCACAATAGACTAGACATGCGCCAGTCCGCATGCGCCCCGCCCGAAATCGACGGACGCCGTGGGACTGGTCGGCCCGATACCGATGACTTCATTGCCAGGATCTATCGCGTCCTCGGGGACGCGCTCGACCGCGACCCGGGTGAGGAGCCGATCCCGGTCCGGGACGCGATCGAACCGGAGGCGCTCGTGGCGGCGTTCAACGACGACACAGGGGAGACCTACGTTTCCTTCCCGATCGAGGATCGCCGGGTCACCGTCCACAGTGACGGCGAGGTCCTCGTCCACCCGGAGTGATTTTGTACGCCGGGACGGGACGGTTCGAACGTGTATAGCCTGAACGTCCCCATTCCCGGGGCCGTCTCCTCGCAAGTCTGGGACCTGCGATCGTCGCTGTCGGGATTCGATCGGCTCCGGGACGAGCTCACGCTCGTCGTCAAACGTCTCGAGGCCCGTGGTGCCGGCGAGTTCGCCGCGAGCGAGCGGGCCATGCGCGAGGAGCTCACCGACGTCGCCCCCTTCGAGGCCGAGATCGCCGGCTGGGACGTCTTCGAGGATCCGCCCGCCGGTCCGGCACCAGTCGTCTATCTGGCCGTCGAAAGCCCGCGACTCGAGACCCTCCACACGGAACTGGTCGATCGATTCGGGGCGGTGGGGGCGATCGAGGGCGATGCGTACGTGCCCCATATCACGATCGCCCGAGGCGATGGCGACATCGAAGCGCTCGAGAGCCGGGGGCTCCGCGGGTTCGAAGGGTATCGGTGGACGGTCGAACGCCTCGAGTTCTGGGATGCTCGACGTGAAGTTCCAACCGGGGAGGTGCGCCTCCCGGCCTGAGCGTTATTCGGGCGGCAACCGGATGGTCACAGTCGTCCCGCCGTCGTCGCGATCCTCAAAGACCACGTCACCGCCGAGGGTCTCGACCCCCCATCGCACGAACCACAAGCCGAGCCCGCTCGTGTGCTCGAGATCGGTTTCGATCCCCGCGTCGAGCGACGCACGTTCCATCGACGGAATCCCGGGGCCGTCGTCGGTGACTTCGATCTCGGCCCAGCCGTCATCGGCGCGCTCTGCACGCAGCTGGACGGTGATGGCCTCGTCTTCGGCGTGATCGATGGCGTTGGTCACGAGTTCGCGCACCAGGGCGTCGAGCAAACGAGGGTGGGTGTCGAGGACCATTTCGTCGGGTAGCGTCGCCTCGATATCGGTACCCTGCTGGCCCCCGAAGTCCCTGACGCAGTCCTCGATCAGGGTGACGATGTCGGTCTCGACCGGCGCATCATCGACGGAGAGGGCGTCGTCGATCCGCCGGGACTTCTCGCTCATGTCGACGAGGTCGTCCGTCCGTTCGCGTGCGCCCTGAGCGAGTTCGGCGATCTCCCCGGACGCCTGCCGCTCGATCTCCTCCAGCGTACCCATGATGACCGTCGCGTCGTTCCGGAGGTTGTGTCTGAGGACCCGGTTGAGCACGGACAGCCGGGTGCGTTGGAGCGTGATCGTCGTCCGCTCGTCCTCGACCGCCTCGCGATGCCGTCGCGTGCGAACGTCGTAGAGGCCGATGACCCCGCCCAGCAGCGCGCCGACCGTTACGTTCGTCGTCATCACGTACTCGCGATGCGGGAACGGTAGGCCGAGGACGTATTGATGGCTCAGCGTCCATGCGAACAGCAGGCCGACGAGGATCCCGCCGATCGCCATCCACTTGACGACCTGGGCTCGTTCCTCGCCCGAATACCCCACATACGCCAGGATCGGGCTAGAGGCCCCAACGACCCCGGCGATAAACAGCGGCACCAGCCCCTCCAGGATGACGCCTACCGGTCCATAATAAAGCATCTCGTCGCTGTGGAGCCCGTGGATCACCGCGAGGACGAAGCCCGCGGCGATGGTCACGTAACTCCAGCGGTCACCGGGAATGGTCGAGGGCATCCGTCCCGTCTATCCCGAGGATTGTTGATAGGTCTCATTAAGGTACCGTCTCGGACGGTTACCCTTCTGGTGAAGGTGGATCGCTCCCGTACGCGTCGAGATCGTTGAAGAAATTGAACATCGCGTACCGGAGCCGTTCGGGGTCGACATCGATCATCTCCTC
>CAYSMB010000137.1:2125-4537 GCA_964432005.1 uncultured Halobacteriales archaeon | reverse complement strand
CTCCTCGGAACACTCGGTGTCGGCGTCTCGATGTCGCTTCTCGGCGGCGCGTTTCTCGCGGAAGGGGATGACGATGGGGATGCCGACGGCATCCCCGACCGGCGAGAGTCGTCCCCGGCCGTCGCGGAGCGGATCGACGAAACCTTCGAAGGCCAGTTCGAAGGATTCGAGCCGGGCCGGAAGGACCTGCTGCTCGACGTCCGTTACGTCGGCGATGTCACCGTTCCGGACCGTATCAAACGCGGGCTGGAACGACGCTTTCGCGAGAACGGTATCTACCTCCAGTGGCTCGACTATCCCGACCGCTACGATCGTGACCGGGTGCAGCGGCAGTATGGGAACAACGCGCGTCGCATCCTCTGGGCGCGAGACAGCTTCTACCGACGCGAGATCGAAGAGGGGCTCAAGGATGTCGCGCTCCAGCTGGTCATGGTACCCGGCGAACCCGATGGCCCCTACCGGGGCCAGATCTACAGTCCGTGGGCCGATGCCGTCGGCTCCCATCCCGGCGGGTTCGTCAACGGCATGAACTTCGGGAATCGAGCGATCGCCGCCGAACGGGCGGACCCCTGGGAGCAAACCCGGCTGATCTTCCACGAAATCGCTCATCTGGGGCTCTGTCACTCGAACGACCCGGACAACGACGGGATCATGGGCACGAACGACACCCTGACCCTCACCGACGAGGAATGGGAAACGCTCGCTGCGAACCTCTCGAACGTGCGCGACGGGACCGGCTACGACTTGCTCTTGCGCCCGTGCCTGTGGTTCGAGACACCGGATTCGATCGACGGCGATTAATCCGGGGGCGTTCCGGCCCGTTCTTCCAGTTCCTCGGCATCCACTTCGCCGGCGAGATATGCCCGACCGAGATCGTCGATCCGATAGGCGACCGGATCCTCGGCTTCCTCGGCCGCGAGCAGATCGCGGATGGCGAGCTGCCGACACCGATCGGACACATACTCGCCGCTGCGGTCGATATCGGCAGCGATCGTCGCCGGCGTCTCCGGGCCGCTCTCCTCTAGATACTCGAGGATGCGCTCGTCCGTATCCGTCAGCCAGTCGATCTGGAGGCGGGTTTTCTGTTCGCGAAAGATGAGCCGAATGATCCGCATCATCGCGGCGCGAACGACCATACCGGGGGATACGCGGTGGGCGGTAAATACCCGGGTGGTTGCGAAACGCCTAATTAGGCGACTGGGTTATGCTTCGGTGCTTGCCGAGGTAGCCTAGCCCGGCCAAGGCGGCAGATTCGAGATCTGCTGTCCGCAAGGACTCGGGAGTTCAAATCTCCCCCTCGGCGCTCTTCAATCGTCGGCGAGTAGCGCGTCGTCGCGCCCACTCTTCGCGAACAGGCGATCGAGCGCGTTGACCATCGCTTCGACACTCGCCCGAGTGATGTCGGCATCGCTCGCGCTGACGGTGGTCGTCTCGTCGTGCATCGTCATCGTGACCTCAACGGAGACAACGGCGTCCGTTCCGCCGGTAATGGCGTCGACGCGGTAGGCTTCGAGCTGGGCGTCGCCCACGTCGCCGATCGCCTCGCGCACGGCGGAGACGGCGGCGTCGACCGGACCGCTGCCAGTCCCGCTGGCGATCCGCTCCTCGTCGTCGACCCGCAGCCGGACGCTGGCGGTCGGTGTTCCGCCGCCACTGGCCGCCGTCAGGTCGAGCAGTTCGACCCGGCGGTCGTGAGCGGTCCCCTTGACCTCCTCGGCGATCGTCAGGAGGTCCTCGTCGGTCACGCGCTTCCCGCGATCGCCGATCGCCTTGACGCGCTCGACGATCTCGGCGAGCTCGTTTTCGGAGACCGAGACGCCATGTTCGGCCAGCGTCGCCCGGGCACCGGCCCGTCCGGTGTGTTTGCCGAGCACGATGCGGCGTTCGCGGCCGACCTTCTCGGGCGGATACGGCTCGTACATGCGCTCGTCCTTCAGCGTGCCATCCGTGTGGATACCGCTCTCGTGGGCGAAGGCGTTCTGGCCGATGACGGCCTTGTTCGGCGGCAGGGGAACGCCCGTGCCCTGCGAGACCGCCCGCGCGAGCCCGTATATCTCGGCGAGTTCGAGCGTCTCGATCTCGTAAACGTGATCGACGGCGATCGCGACCTCCTCGAGGGCGACGTTGCCGGCCCGTTCGCCGATCCCGTTGACGGTCGCGTGGACCAAGTCGGCACCGGCCGCCAGACTCGCGAGCACGTTCGTCATCCCGAGGCCCAGGTCGT
The DNA here is from genome assembly GCA_964432005.1 of uncultured Halobacteriales archaeon. Taxonomy (GTDB): domain Archaea; phylum Halobacteriota; class Halobacteria; order Halobacteriales; family SKNY01; genus SKNY01. The sequence continues at coordinate 2,313 of CAYSMB010000137.1, read as the reverse complement.
CGTGGGTGTGGGTGCTCGTCGGTCCCACGTCTGCGAGTCGCGAGACCATCTCGTAGGTCCGTTCGGGCCCGGCGTATCCGACTGTATCGCAGTAACAAACCCGATCGGCTCCGGCCTCGATCGCATCTTCCATCAACCCGACGAGGTAATCCGGGTCGGCCCGCGAGCCGTCCTCGCCGAGCACCTCG
>CAYSMB010000137.1:0-2115 GCA_964432005.1 uncultured Halobacteriales archaeon | reverse complement strand
CACCTCGACCCACAGATCGTGCTCTTTGGCGTATGCGGTCAGCTCGGCCGTGCGCTCGCGGACCTCCGCCCGGGAGGAGCCGACCTTGCCTTCGATATGTCGATCGCTCGCCGGAACGACCAAATTGATGCCGTCGACGTCACAGTCGAGGGCCAGATCGATGTCCTCGCGGATCCCTCGGGCGAAGCTGGTGACGATCGGATCGAGGTCGAGGGCCGTAACGGCCTTGATCGTCCGACGCTCGCCGGCACCGGTACAGGCGCTCCCGGCTTCGATCACATCGACATCGACCCGGTCGAGCGCACGAGCGATCGACGTTTTCTCGTCCGGGGTGAGCGAAATGCCTGGAGCCTGTTCGCCGTCGCGAAGCGTCGTATCGAGCAACTGGACGGTCGTATCGGGGGAGAGATTAAAGGCGGGGGAGTCCCCCAATAAATCGATCACCGGTCATAGCTACCACGTCAGGGAACGGGCCCCCGTACTATTTAAAGCTATCAGGTCCGATCCAGCCGAATCCGGTCGTCGACGGACACGTTGTCGGCAGTACCCGCCGGAAGTTCCACGATCGTATCGGCCCGGTGTCGCGACCCGAGCCGCCAGGGGGAGAGCGTCGCCGTCGCCGTGACCCGTTCCCGGACGATCCAAATGACGTCCAACCCGCCGCGGACGAAGAACGTGTGGACCCGCCGAGGAGCCGGTTCGCGAAACCGGAACGCCATGGCCTGCCCGGGTTCGAGTGGTGGCCGGCCCATTCGTCCCAGCATCTTGACGGTGGGGCCGTCCGCCACCGAGACGTCGTCCGCGAGGACGGCCTCGCCCGCGCCACCGACGTGTACGACCTCCATACCGCCTCTCCCGAATACTGCACAAAAAGCGATATCCTTCCGTTCACTTCCACCGCGTACGGCGGCCGTATTTCCCAACCGCGTGCCTCCCATCGCCCGATGGAGCACACGCCGACCGGCACGCCCGTCGGGGTCGATGATCCCTACGCGCACGTGGATCGGTGTGACCACTGCACCGACGACGGGCGCTGTCGGTTTGCCATCGAACGACCGGAACGCGATCCGGCGTTCGCCCGATCCCGCCGCGATGAGGACTTTCGGTGCCCTGTGGGGAGTGAGGAGTGGTCGTGGGGGGAATGTCCCCACTTTCGATCGCGGACGGACGAACGGACGTGTCACCGGTGCGGCCTGGAGGCGCGACCGAACACGCATGCCGACGATCGCCGACCGCTCCTCGAGGCCCATCACCTGGCGTACCCCGACGACGACCTCGCCCACGAGATCACCGTCACGCTCTGCCGGTGGTGTCACGTCAAGGTCCATCGCTCGTGGGCCCGGATCGACGACGACGTCTCGCCGGATCCGGAGGCGATGGCCGAACGGGAACGACGCCGGGGCGAGGAGGGCGAGGAGCTGACCTTCCCGACGGCGGCCGACCGGCGGGACGGGGCGTGATCGTGCGGCTTTTTAGCCGACCGCGCGTCCGTCCCGGTAATGGTTCATATCGCGGTGGTGGACAACCACGGCCAGTTCACCCACCTCGAGCACCGGGCACTCCGCGATATGGGTGTCGAGCCGGAGATCGTCGATAACGAGGTCCCCCCCGCGGAGGTCGCCGCGGACGGTTACGTCCTCTCCGGCGGCCCCGATATCGATCGCCGGGGGCGCTGTCGCGCCTACCTCGAACAGGACGTCCCGGTGCTGGGCGTCTGTCTCGGGATGCAGGTCATCGCCCACGAGCTGGGCGGGGAGGTCGGCCCCGGCGATTACGGCGGATACGCCGACGTTCGCGTGGATATCCGCGATACCGATGATCCGCTGATCGGGTCGCTGGCCCCCGAAACCCGTGTCTGGGCGAGTCACGCCGACGAGGTCACCGCCGTTCCGGAGGGATTCGCAGTCACCGCGAGCAGCGACATCTGCGACATCGAAGCGATGAGCGACGTCGACCGGGATCTCTACGGCGTCCAGTGGCACCCCGAAGTCGCCCACACCGAGCGCGGCGAGGAGGTCTTCGAGAACTTTCTCGCGGCCGTCGACGGTGCGTAGTCGCCTCGACGCGGCGGCATACGGACGTCTGACGGTTTAGTGCGTTTAAAGTGACCGCGGT
>CAYSMB010000136.1:0-4539 GCA_964432005.1 uncultured Halobacteriales archaeon | reverse complement strand
GTTCGTATCCATCCGCGGATTTTTGGATGAATTGACCGCGAAGCCGGTCGAGATGGTAATCAAAATTCGAGGAATCCTCGTACTCGCACCGATCGAACAGCTCAGAAAAGGTGAGCGGGTTTCGCGCTCGCCCGAGAACGTGTAGAATTTCGAGACGGATCTCGCTCCCGAGGACCGAGAACGCGCCCATGGGGGAGAGATCGCTGGATTCACCAGATGCCATACGCCGTACGGACCCCCGATGCGATGGTTGGAAAATGTTTGGGCCGGCGAACGATGTTAATCATCCAACGGTACTCGTCTACCGAATAGGGTTATGGGGTCGGTTGTCCCTCGGATAACGCGTGATGACAGGAGCCATGTCGACGCACTCGCGTTTCGAACGCTGGAGCCCTCGCCTGTTCCTTCTGGCCGGCGTGATGTTACTGCTCTCGGCCGCCGTGACGGTCGTCGATCTCGCCGTCGGGGCCGAAACGTTCCGTCTCCAGTGGGGCCAACTGACGGTCGGTCTCGGCTGGATGGCGGGTCTCCTGGGGTTGCTGGGAATAAACGGGATCCTCGCCGACGGAAACCGGTGGCTGGCGCGGATCCGGGCGGTCTTGGTCGGAATCGGTTTCGTGGGATACGCGATCATGACTGCCGGTCTCGTCGCGATCGTGGCCGGCATCCCGGAGGGTGAGTTAGCCGCGCTCGAACCGATCTTTCTCCCAATGATGTTGGTTGGGAGTGTTCTACCGTTCCCGCTCATCGGTATCGCGTGTATTCGATCCGATCGGTTCCCGTCCGCGATGGGCGTTCTGCTGATCGCGCAGACGGTTGCCTTCATCGTAAACGCGCTGACGCCGACCCCAGCGAGCTTCGTTCTCGTCGTGTTGCTCGTCTTGATGCTCATCAACGTCGTGGTCGGTTGGCTCCTCCGAGGAGCCGTTCACCGACCAGGTCGCAGTTCCGTGGCGCCGACGAGCGAATCCGCCGGCGGATAACGGACTGGCCGATGGGAGGGATGCTGCTCGGAAGGCGTACGAGATAGCGTGGTCTACCGCCACATCGACCATCACGCGTCCTCGGTCCCGACGCCCGGTCGACCCATCGGGATCGAGTACCGTGTTATAAATACGCGCCGGTAAACGGTTCGCTACACGGCGCTGATGCTGCGAAGACGAGCCCACGCTGCCCTGATGGTGTTCCCGGCACTCCTGAGCCGGCTGGGAATCGTCGACCGCGAGGTCGGCGAGGATGCCTGGGATCTCGCGATCCCGGTGATGATCACCGATGGTCTGCGGACCCTGGTGCTGACGATCGATATCTTCATGATCAGCATCGCGATCGGCTCGGCGGGGGTCGCGTCGATCACGTTCGGCTACCAGTTTCATATGCTGGCGATGGGCCTCGGTCTCGCGTTATCCGGCGGAACGATCAGCGTCGTCGCCCGGTTCTACGGGGCCGAAGATTACGAGCGCGTCAGCCTGGCGTTGAAACAATCGCTGTGGCTCACGGTCCTGATCACTATCCCCATGATAGCCGCCAGCTGGATCTGGGCGCGGCCGCTCGTCGACCTCCTGACAAATGACCCGGCCGTCATCGGTCGTGGCGCGGACTATCTCAGGGTGGTCATGCTCTCGACGCCGTTTCACGTCTGGACGCTGGTGGGGTCGCGTGCATTGGCGGGAGCGGGGGATACGCGCACGCCCATGATCATCCGGACGTCATCCCTCCCGACGAATACGCTCGTAAACGCCGTGCTGATCTTCGGCCTCGGGCCGTTTCCGGCGCTCGGAGTCGTCGGCGCCGCCATCGGCACGACCGTCGCGAACTTCATTCAGGCCGTCCTATTCTCGATCGTATTCCTCTCGGGCCGCTTCGCGGTGCAACTGTACAGAGGGGGCCGGCAGATCGATCTTTCCTTGATTCGTGAGATCGTCCGGGTCAGCCTGCCGCTCACGGGCCAACGGATCGCGATCTCCTTTGCCAGGTTTCCGTTCCTCTTCGTGCTCGGCGTGCTCGGCACGAACGTCGTCGCCGCCTATTCGATCGCCCGTCGCACGATGAACCTGGCCCGGATGCCGGGACGGGGCTACGCGACCGCGGCGAGCACGCTGGTCGGACAGGCGATCGGGCGCGACGAGTTTCTCGAGGCGGAGTATGCTGGGTGGCAAACGCTCCGGATTAGCATCGCGACGCAGGTGACTCTCGTCGCGGCGATGGTCCTCGCTGCGGAACAGCTGGCGTTACTGTTCGATGCCGAGAACGTTGCGCTGACCGTCGAGTTCCTGTATCTCTTCGGGGTCATGGCCGTCGGCTCCAGCATCGCCGGCACGTTACAGGGGGCCCTCCGGGGCGCCGGCGATACCACGTTCCCGTTCTACGGTACCCTCGCCGGCGATTACGTGATGCGGCTTCCCATCGCCTTCCTCGCGCTCCCTACGGGGTACGTTGTGACGGTTTGGGGCGTCTCGATCTCCCCGGGCGTGGGACTGGGCATCGCGGCGATCTATCTCTCGATCATCGCCAACACGTACACGCGGGCGTTGATCAATGGATGGCGCTACTGGTCGGGCACCTGGAAGGCCATCTCGCAAGCGTCCATGCAACGCTCCCGAACGGGGGCGGACTAGGATTCCGACGCGTCGCTCCCATCTTCGTCCGGGTCCGGCCGCCCCACCTCGTTCGGATCCTCCGGGGCGGGGACCTCCTCGCCCTCTTCTTCCGGAACGATCTGATACAGTTCCCCCGTGGCCGGGAACGGCCTGAAGTCGGTATTGACCAACAGATATAGCTCGCCCTGCTCGTCGCGTTCGACGGAGTAGACGTATCGGTTGAGCGATTGGTCGTCGGCCTTCGCGAATTGGAGTTCCTCGAGCTCCCACTGGGGCGGGCGCTCCTCGTCATCGGCGGTTTCCGCCTCGCTGGGTTCGGTGGCAACGAGGATTTCGCCGTCCGCTCGTTCGACGCCGAGGCTGCTCCAGTTGCCGAACACGAAGGTATCCTCGAGTTCGGGGATGGCCTCGCCGGTGTAGCGCTGTCCGCCGATCACCACGGAACTGTCGATGAAGGCCTCGCTGAGCCGGCGGTGAGCGAACTCGGCGATTGGCTCCCGGAGCGGTTCGCCGCCGCGCGGGTCGGGGACGTCATCGGCGACGTGGTCCGGACACTCGTCGGGGTGTTCGAGCGGCGTGTCAGTACTGAAACAGAACGAGCCCTCCTTCACGTTCCACCCGTAATTGCCACCGTTCTCGACGATGTACAGCGATTCGACCGCGTGCTGGCCGGCATCCGAGACAAAGATCGTGCCGTCCTCATCGATCGACATCCCCCAGGGGTTCCGGAACCCCCATGCGAAATACTCGTCCCTGAACTCGTCAGCGTCGACGAGGGGGTTATCGTCCGGGATCTCGTAGGCCAATTCCTCATCGCTTTCCGGATCGACGTCAATCCGGTGGACGCCACCGAGAAGGTTTTCGCTGGTATCCTGGGCGTTGCCGCCGTCGTTCTCGTCGTACCAGTCATCGACGTGGCCGAGCCCGATGTCGTGGACGTTTCCGCCATCACCGATCGTCGAGTAGAGATAGCCGTCCGGACCGAACGCGAGCTGTCCCCCGTTGTGGTTGTTCTGGGGTTGTCCCACCTCCATGATGCGCCGCTCGGAATCGGCATCGGCCGCGTCGAAGCCGGCCGCGGCGTCGGAGTCGGCGAGGACGGCGACGTGGTTGTATCCCACGCCCGGGTCCCCCCGCGCGGCCAAACGGACGGACAACGTCCGGTTATCTTCGAAGTCGGGATGAAACGCGAGCGAGTACAGGCCACGCTCGTCGTAGCCGCCGAGCTGACCGATGCCGAGCGATACGAGGCGGTCGCTGATATCCAAGAAGACGTCCCAGCCGGCGGGTCCATCGGCCTCGCCCTGGAGTTCGATGCTGCCCGCCATCGTCCCCGGATGCACCTCGCAGATGTACCGATCCATCTCCTCGCTGGCGACGAATTCGAGCGTTTGCTCGGCGCCTTCCTCGCTGATAATCTCGGTGCCCTCGAGGATGTTTTCGTCCGCGTCGAGAATGACGGTTCTCATACTCCGTGTGTGACGGGGGAGCCTACTTAGCAATTGGTGAATTGGGTTCGCGTAGTTGTCGGTTGGTTCCGGAGTTCGACGACGTTCTCGGGGCCATCCGTCAGTTCACGCGGCCCGCTCGACGGCCGCGACGGCCGCTTCGACGTCCTCGTCGTCGACGTTCCAGTGGGTACAGAAGCGGACGACGTGGTCGTCGAAGGGGACCCCCAGGACGCCCTCGTCCTCGCAGGCGTCGAGGAACTCGGACGCCGGCGCGTCGGTCTCGACCAGCACGATGTTCGTCTCGGGTTCCCGCACGGACAGGCCGTCGACGTCGTCGAGACCGGCGGCCAGTCGCTCGGCTCGCTCGTGGTCCGCCTGCAGGCGGTGGCGATTCTCCAGCGCCACGAGCCCGGGCGCGGCGACGATGCCGGCCTGTCGCATCCCGCCGCCGAACAGCTTTCGGTTGCGCCGCGCCCGGTCGACGAACGCCT
>CAYSMB010000135.1:0-4580 GCA_964432005.1 uncultured Halobacteriales archaeon | reverse complement strand
TGCGTGCATGGTTCGACCGTTCCCCTGTTTTAACGTTCCCCCGAAGACCGGCGATGGGACTAGTCGCTCGCGGCGTACTCAGCCAGCTGCCCCTCCGGGACCGTGCCGTCGGGGTTCCAGCCGCGTAGCTGGTAGTACTCCTGAATCGAATCCTCGAGGTCCGGGAGCTCGTAGGGGACCCCGTCGTCCTCGATGTCCATGCCCCGCTTGTTGTTGAAGTGACGCTCGAGCTCGACAATCCGGGCACCGACCTCCTGGACCCGACCGGGATCGGTGTTCAGGAGGGAGGCCAGATCCTCGTCCGGGATGTATTGGCCGCTGAAGACACAGAGTACCGCGCTGTCCTGGACGGCATTCCGGTTCTCGCTGGCGATCAGGGGCTCGGCCTTCCCGGCCGTGCCCTCCGGATCGATCATGCCGTGGTACTCTGCGATCATGATCCCGCCGTAGAGGTGATCGCCGCCACGGTTGGCGACCGCGTAGGACAGCCCCTGGCCCTGAGCGACACGGCCGTCGTGGGCGGCATGCTCGACGCCCTTGACCGCCCAATTTTCGACCCCCAGATCCGCGGCGACTCGATCGACGCCCTCGGCGAGTTGATCGCCCACCCCCTCGCGGTATGCGATCTTCTCGACGAGGTCGTGGACGAGGTCGGCGTTGCCGAACTCATCCTCGCTATCGAGATATGACGACACGGTGACGCCGGCGGAAATGGTGTCCATCCCGAGATCGTCACAGAGCTCGTTGGCCTGCATGACGTCGACGATATCGCCGATCCCGCAGTTCGAGCCGAACGAGAAGATGGTCTCGAATTCCGGCCCCTCGGTTTCGAGGCCCGATTCCTCGTCACGGGTCGGCAGTTTGCATGCGAACGCACACACGGAACAGGAGGCTTTCTTGTACTTCTTTTCCTCGACGGCGGCGCCGTTGATGCCGTCGGCTTCCTCGAAGGTCATCTCCGAGAAGTACCGCGTCGGCAGGGAGAACTGCTCGTTGACGAGATCGGTGAGGTTCGTCGTCCCCTGTCGCCGCATGATGTCATCGCTGGTCGCGGCGTCCCGGTGGATGTCCTGGTGGAGATCCTTGGCCGGTAGGTCGATGTCGGGCGGGCTATCGCCCCGGAACGAGAGCGTTTTGACGTTCTTCGATCCCATGACCGCCCCCAGCCCCCCGCGACCGAACGCTCGGTCGTTGTACGTCATGACCGAGGCAAATCGGACGCCGTTTTCGCCGGCCGGGCCGATGGTCGCGAGATGCTCGCTCTCGAGGCCGTGCCGTTGGTTCATCACCTCGGTCACGTCGGTGACCGTCGCCTCCGCGAGTTCGGGGACCTCCCCGAATTCGACGCCATCGTCGGTGACGTGGATGGCAAGGAGTTCGTCGCTTTGTCCCGTTAGCTCGACGACGCTGTGGCCCGTGTCCACGAAGTTACGGGAAAGGAAGCCACCGGCATTCGAGGAGAGCAACCCGTTGCTCAACGGGGATAGCCCCGTGAGACTCATCCGGCCGGTAAAACTCATCTGGGACTGCTGTAACGGTCCACTGGCGAGGTAGAGTCGGTTTTCGGGCCCGAACGGATCGGCGTCGAACGGGATGCGTTCGTGCGCGAGATAGGTCCCCATCCCGCGGCCACCGATGAACTCCGCGAGCGTGTCGTCGATCCGTTCGACGGACGCCTCACGTGCCCCGACATCGATCGAGAGGAGCGTACCGGCTGCGTGGAGCATGGCAATCGCATGTGCCAGAATCTACATAATTGTTTGGTCCTCGGAAGGATCGGCTTACCGCGGGATTGAAGAGACCTCACCGTGCCCATCAACGTAGATGCGCCACCACGACGTCATCACCGCGACGGGCCTCTCGCGTGAGGACATCGAGGCAGTCCTCGATCGGGCGGCGACGTTCGATGGCGACGGCGTGCCCGCCGACGTGGCGCACGGCGACGACGTGCTGGCGTTGCTGTTTTTCGAACCGAGTACGCGGACTCGGATGAGCTTCGAGACGGCGATCAAGCGGCTCGGCGGGGACGCGATCGAACTCGGGGCGGTCGAGGGGTCGAGCATCTCGAAAGGTGAGACGCTCGCCGACACCGTCCGTGTGATCGCCGGCTACGCCGACGGGATCGTCCTTCGTCATCCGAGCGAGGGCGCGGCCCAGATGGCGAGTGAATTCGTTAGCGTGCCGGTGATCAACGCCGGCGATGGCGCGGGACACCATCCGACCCAGACCCTCTTGGACTTGTACACGATACGCAAACGCGTCGGTCTCGATGACATCTCCATCGGGATCATGGGTGACCTGAAGTACGGACGCACGGTGCATTCGCTGGCCATTGCGTTGACCCGCTTCGACACGACCCAGCACTTCATCAGCCCCGAGAGCCTCGCGCTCCCACCGGGCGTTCGATACGATCTCCACCAAGCCGGGGCCCAAGTTCAGGAACACGCGTCTCTCGAATCCGTCCTCCCCGAACTCGATGTCCTCTACATGACTCGGATCCAGCGAGAACGCTTCCCCGACGAACAGGAATATCGTGAGGTGGCCGGCCAGTATGGCGTCGACGTGGATACCCTCGAAGCGGCCGATCCGGGCCTCCGGATCATGCATCCGCTCCCCCGCGTCGACGAGATCGATCCAGCGGTCGATGACACCGATCACGCGTTGTACTTCGAACAGGCACACAACGGCGTCCCCGTCCGCATGGCGCTACTGGACCTATTGCTATGAGCTCAACCGACGACCATGAGATGCGGGTCAGCAAGATCGAGAGCGGGACCGTCATCGATCACGTGGCCGCCGGGCAGGCGCTGAACGTCCTGGCCATCCTCGGCATCGACGGGACCCGGGGGGATACCGTGAGCGTCGGGATGCATGTCCCCTCCGAGCGGCTCGGCCGCAAGGACATCCTGAAGATCGAGGGCCGCGAGCTCACGCCCGCCGAAGTCGACGTACTCTCGTTGATTGCGCCGGACGCGACGATCAACATCATCCGGGATTACGAGGTCGTGGACAAACATCGCGTCGAGCGCACCGAGATCGTCCGGGGGATTCTCTCGTGTCCGAATCCGGCGTGTATCACAAACGAGGACGAACCCGTCGAGACCGAGTTCGGCGTCCTCGACGACGGGGTGCGGTGCATGTATTGCGGGTCGATCGTCCGGGAGGATTTGGCGGCCTACATTCATGTCGATTGAGCGCGGAAGGGCCCGGATCAGTCCGTTTTTATCGATCCCGGCGGGACATCCAGTATGGCGTTCGAAGAAGACGACGAGGTCGTGCTCAACGATCCGCACAGCGAACACGACGGGGAAGTCGGCCGGGTGACCCAGGTCATGGAAACGATGTTCGGCGACGAAACCTACACGGTCAGCTTCGATTCCGGCCAGGAAACGGGCGTCCCCGAGGACGCCCTCGAGCCGGCGGACGCGTAGGCGATGGCGGCCGTCCCGTTTCACTACCTCGACTTTCGAACCTTTTGCTACGAAACCGAGGACGAAGAGCGCGTGGCGGGGGCACTCCGCACGTTTTTACCGCCGGAGACGTCGCTGGAACGGGACGAAACGACCGGGCATCACGGGGATCGCATCCTCGTCCTGTCGACGCGCCTTGAATTGGCCGACGAGATGCGCTATGTCCTCGATCGCATCACCGAGGCCGAGGACTTCGAGGCCGTCGTCGATCAGTTGGCCGACCGCGTCGACGGGGACTGTGCGTTCTTCATCCGATTCGACAAACAGCTGGCTTACCGCGAGGGGGCAATCGCCCTGGGGGATGGCATTCAGTTCCGGGGGAAGGTCGAGGCATACCCGGCGACGCGGGAGGGGGCCGTCGAAAATCTCCGCGAGTACTTCGAGGCGAATCAGTAGCGGATCTCGAAGCCCGACAACCCTCGAGGCTCCTCGTAGGCCACTTCGACCTCGTCGACGTCGGCCCGCGCGCTGCCCGCGTGACACCACTCGATCATGGCCCCGACGACCGCTTCCTCCCCTTCAAAAACGGCTTCGACCCGGCCGTCATCGAGGTTCTTGACCCACCCGTCAACGCCACGTTCCTGTGCCGTATCCCGCGTGGTCGCACGGTAGTAGACGCCCTGGACGCGACCACTGACGTAGACGTGAGCCCGCGTGTTCGCCATGGTCGTTGCTTCGGCGGGCACCTACAAAATCTATGGTGGCTATGCGCTGGTCGTCAGGTCGTCGAGCCGAAGTCCATGGAAGATATACGTCTGAGCGTACCCGGCGTAGGTCCCGCCCAAGGTCTCTCGAATGGCTCGCGAGGTTTCTGCATATCCCTCCCGGTCGCATTGCGGATATGACTCGCGGATCGCCCGCTTGATCCAGGTGTCAAGCGGCACGGCTTCGAGGAAATCCAAGGAAAAGAGCAACACACAGTCGGCAACTTTCTCGCCGACCCCGACGAACCGAGTTAGGTCCTCCCTGGCGGCCTCGTACTCGAGCTGGCGGGCCCGTTCGGGCGGGTCGCCCTCGGCAATCATCCGGGCGGTCTCGCGCACGTACGGCGCGCGATAGCCGAGACCGAGCTCTCTGAGTTCCGATTCGGTCGCCGCGGCGAGTTCATCG
>CAYSMB010000134.1:0-4697 GCA_964432005.1 uncultured Halobacteriales archaeon | reverse complement strand
TCATCTTCACTGCCTGGCCAAGGACGGAGTGTGTCCGAGCTGCAACGGCCGGATGGAGACCCGCATTCGTCACGGGGAGCCGTGCTGTCTCGGCGCGGGGACGCATGCCATCCACACCTGCCAGCAATGCGGGGAGGAACTTTGCTCGGCGGTGGGCCTGGCGTTGCTCGACCAACCCCCGGTCGTGGAGTTCTACGCCGATCAAGGGATCGACCTCTCGGAGACCCGCTACTGGCAACTGCCGTGGTGTGTCGATGACGAACCGCTCACGGTTCGGTCGGAGGACCCGTGGCGCCTCGCCGTTGAAATGCACGCCGAGGGGGAGACGCTGGTGGCGGTCGCCGACGCGGAATTGTCCGTGCTCGAGACCGAGCGACGTTCAACCGGCTAACAAGAATTTGCTTCTGTCCTGTCGGCTACAAAAATATCATTCAGATTATATTGAAGGGTCGGGCCATCGTATCACTCACCGTGATGCGCTCCGGTGAACTCCTCGGTCGCCGTCCGGACCCGATGCCGCGATTGACATGGCGAAGTATCCTCGCCGCGTACCTCCTGATCGGAGCCGGGTTGCTCTCGCTTTGGGCGATCAGTTACCCCGACGTGGCGATCCTGGTCGGCAGCGGCGTCGTGATCGGGGGCGTGAGCACGCTCCTGGCACTGTCGATCGGCCTCCGCATCCGGCGTCGACCGATCTGTTGGCGCCGGCTCGGGCTCTGTCTCTCCCTCCCGGGACGGGACCGACATTCAGAACGCCTTTAGTCGACTGCGGAATAGCGCGGTGCATGTTGCTGTCGTTGCGGTCTGAGGCGGAGGAGGTCCTCTCCGCCGCTCTTTCTGCGGCTGGGTATGCCGCGGACGATCTCGCGATCGAACAACCTCCCGAGGACGTCGAGAGCGTCCTCGCCTCGAGCGTGGCCTTCCGTCTCGCCCAGGAGGCCGAGGTTCCGCCGCCAGCGGTCGCCGAGGAGATCGCGGGGGCTGCCGACGTTACAGGAGCGACGTACATCGGGGCGATACGGGCGACCGGCCCGTACGTGAATGTGGAACCGAGCGACCGGTATTATGCCGCGACCCTGGATGCGGCCCAGGAGGATACGTACGGCCAACGACCGTCGACCGACGAACGGATCGTCGTCGAGCACACGAGCGCGAATCCGACCGGTCCCGTCCACGTGGGGCGAGCCCGCAACCCCATCATCGGGGACGCGCTCGCGCGACTGCTGGGCTATGCGGGCCACGACGTCAAGCGCCACTACTACGTCAACGACGCCGGCCGACAGGTCGCGGTGTTCACCTGGGCGTACGAGACGATTCCCGAGGAAGAGCTCCCGCCGGCAGAACGCGACAAGCCCGACTACGAGCTTGTCCGCTATTACCGGGCCGGGAACGAACGACTTGAGGCGGCCACCGACGACGAGCGGGCGGCGGCCGAGGAGGAGATCGCGTCGATCATGCAAGGTCTCGAAGCGGGGGACGAGGAGACCTACCGGCGGGTCGCGAACGTCGTCGATCGCGTACTGGAGGGCATGCGCCAGAGCCTCGAGCGGCTCCCCGCACCGTTCGACGAGTTCGTGAAGGAGACGCGGTTTCTCCGCGACGGTTCGACCGAGGGCCTCGTGGAACGGCTACAGGCCCTCGACGAGTCGATCTACGAGGAAGACGCCTGGCAGCTCGACCTTTCCGCGTACGACATCGAGAAACGCCTGGTGTATCTCCGCTCGGACGGGACCAGCCTCTATCCGACCCGCGACCTGGCCCATCACGAATGGAAACTCGAGCGGTTCGACCGTGCCGTGACCGTCCTCGGGGAGGACCACAAGCTCCAGGCCGCGCAAGTCCGGGCCGCCCTCGATCTTCTCGACAACGACGTCGACCGGCTGACCGCCATCCATTACGGGTGGGTCAACCTCCCCGGCGGCGGGGGTATGTCGACCCGCGAGGGGACCGGGATCGATCTGGACGAACTCCTCGACGAGGCCATCGATCGGGCCCGGGCCGAGGTCGAGGATCGTCTCGAAACGCGTATCCGGAACGACACGCTCGACGAGGAGGACATCGAGCGGATCGCGCGACAGGTCGGCATCGGTGCGGTGCGATACGACATCGTCTCGAAGCAACCGACGAAATCCATCACCTTCGACTGGGACCGGGCGCTCGATTTCGAGGCCCAGAGCGCCCCGTACCTCCAGTACGCCCACGCTCGGTGCTGTGGTATCGAGAATGAAGCCGACGGCGACCCGCCGAACGATCCCGACGCGACGCCCCTGACCGCCTCCGAGGAGGTCGCCCTGCTCGAGACCATGGCACGGTTCCCGGCCGTCGTCGAGGAGGCCGCCGGGGAGCTCGCGCCCCATCAGGTCGCGACGTATGCCCGAGATCTGGCGGACGCCTTCAACGGCTTCTACCGTGCCTGTCCCGTCCTGGACGCGGAATCGGAACTGCGATCCGCGCGGCTGGCGCTGGTCATCGCGACCCGTCATACCCTCGCGAACAGCCTCGAGATCCTCGGGCTCGAGGCCCCGCGTTCGATGTAGCGGGGTCTAACAGGTGCTTACTCCCACATCGCATGAGTTTCGACGATGAGTAGCCTCGAGGGGGAGGGTGCGGACCGCCGGAAATACGAGTTCCAATTACATGTGGTATACTAAGTGATACGACCACAGGTGCCATAACCGTCCGCTGTCTATCGGTTTTCGCTCTATCGGCCTCTGGACGGTGCTGCGGGGATTCGAACGGACGAAACAATGATCTCGCGCACGTCCTCACACATCAACCGCCCGAAGCAGCCTCCTCGACCCACGACGGGCGCTCGATCTCGATCCCATCCGAGCGTAACACGATCAGGCGTTCCTCCATCAGGGCATCATCCTCGGCTCCTTCGGCCGGGACGAGCCGTCCACCCGCAGCGACCGGGAGGCCATCCCTGGTGACCCGCACCTCGGCCTGCTCGACCTCGTAATTCACTGTCTCCTCCTGAATCCCGGTGATCGGCACGCGGAACACGTCGAGGTCGGCATCCCATTCCGGACTCCCGTATTCGAAGGCCTCGGCCATCGAGAAGATCTCGTCGGCATAGCTTGCCACGACCTGCAGGTAATCCTCGTAGCGAACCTCCCTCGAGCCGGGATCGTCGGGATTCGTATACAGCATCCCGTCCTCAAAATATCTGTACCGCTGATTGTATTCGAACATCACGTCGATCGTTGCTTCCGACGGCAGGATGCCCCCATCGACCTTGTCGAAAATCGTAGCGGCTTCCAGTTCTCGGCCGCGTTCGGCCTCGGTGATTCCTTCGACGCTTCTGGCGAAAGTGGATACGACTTCGCCCTCCTCGAAGTAATCGAGTCCAGCAATACTCCGAAAGTCCCCAGACGTGACCAGCTCGTCGAGCGCACTCCGAAGCTGGTCGAGATCAATCCCGTCTTCACGCAGGCCCCTGGCCAATTCGGGTTCCTCGTCATCGTCCGCGTCGTCGGCGTCCGGATCGTCGCCGTCGGTGGTATCCCCGGAATCGCTGTCGGTCGAATCCCCCGCGTCCTCGTCGGTTGAATCCGCAGAGTCGTCATCCCCGACACACCCCGCGAGACTTGCAATAGCGGTGGTCGCGAGCAGGAATCGCCGTCGCCACATGCCCTTAGCGATTAAAGGGGATCCCTTAAGTGTACTGTCGGACGTGCCGATGAACCCGTGAAAGGAGGTACGACAATGTGAGATGCGTCGAGTCGATCGGAGATGAACCCGGCAGAACGGCAAATAACGCCGTAAGTTCCACGAGCGGATATCCGCAAGCGGAACGGTCGAAGTCCTCTATCCCTTTTTGAATCCCACGCAAGCCAGTCAGCACCTCGCCGGAAATTCGCTCGTCCGAGATGTCCGATTCCGTTCGGGGGTCGCGATAGCTGCCATCCATCTACCGGTGATCAGAAAGTCGGATCAGGTGGCTCAGGCTATCAACGTCTGACGTTCGGGCACATACCGCTCCCAATATTGCGCCGTAGAAGGGGGCACCTTTACTGTCTTCACGACGTTTTTGCTCATAAGAGCCTCCATGGGCCCATCCAATATTAGTAATACTGAAGATTCCTCTGATAAAAGGAAATACGAGTTCCAGAAGGTCATTGAGGAGCTCCAGGGGTACGAGGGGTCCGGCACCCAGTTGGTGACGATCTACGTTCCCCCGGATCGACAGATCAGCGATGTCGTCGAGCACGTCACCCAGGAACACAGCGAGGCCTCGAACATCAAGTCCAAATCCACCCGGACGAATGTCCAGGACGCGCTCAAAAGTATCAAGGACCGCCTGCGATACTACGATACCCCGCCCGAAAACGGGATGGTGCTGTTTAGCGGCGCGATCGACACCGGCGGTGGACAGACCGAGATGGTCACGCGCGTCCTCGAGAACCCACCCCAACCGATCCAGTCGTTCCGGTATCACTGCGATTCGAACTTCCTGACCGAGCCCCTCGAGGACATGCTGGCCGAGAAGGGCCTCTATGGCCTCATCGTCCTCGATCGACGCGAGGCAAACGTCGGTTGGCTGCGGGGCAAACGGGTCGAGCCGGTCAAAAGTGCCACGTCGCTCGTTCCCGGCAAACAGCGAAAAGGTGGCCAATCCGCCCAGCGGTTCGCCCGCCTTCGCCTCGAGGCGATCGACAACTTCTACCAGGAGGTCGCGGGGATGGCGAACGACC
>CAYSMB010000133.1:0-4702 GCA_964432005.1 uncultured Halobacteriales archaeon | reverse complement strand
TGTTCAGCATCACGGCCGTGGGGCTCGTCTTCGGGCCGCCGGTCGCCGTCCCCGCGATGTTGATGCTCATGCTCGGTGATCCGGTCAGCGGCGCCCTGGGCAGCGGCGAGCTCCGACCCGTCAAACGGCCCGTAGCCATGGCCGGTATGTTTGTCGTGTCCTTCGGGGTCACGGTACCGATCGCGACGGCCAACCTCGAGGCCCTGTGGCTGGGGATCGGCGTCGCCATCGTGGGAGCGCTCGCGGGGACGATCGCTGATGCCGTCAAACCGACCGTCGGCGCGGTGGTGATCGATGACAACCTCTCGATCCCCGTTCTCGGTGCGATCGCGCTCTGGGTCGCCTACCGGGCCGTCACCGTCCTGTAACGGATCACCTCCAGTCCGACGCGAACCCTTATTCGGACGCCCGGACAGAATCCTCCTATGGCGGCGACCGACGGGGCGGTCGATTTCGTCGAACACCCCCGGATCGCCCCGGAGACGATCGAGCGACGGGACTACCAGGACGCCCTCGTCGAAACGGCCCGGGACGCCCAGACGCTGGTGTGTCTCCCGACGGGCCTCGGAAAAACGGCCGTCAGCCTCCGCGTCACCGTCAACCGGCTCAACGAGCCCGCCGACAAGGCACTCTTTCTCGCGCCGACGAAGCCGCTCGTCGAACAGCACGCCGCCTTCTTCCGGGACGCGTTGACCTTCGATACGGACGATATCCTGGTGTTTACGGGGGAGGTCTCGCCCGATCAGCGCGAGCGAGCGTGGACGGACGCCCGGATCGTGATCGCCACGCCACAGGTGATCGAGAACGACCTCATCGGCAACCGCATTGCGCTCGACGACGTCGTCCATCTGACGTTCGACGAGTGCCACCGCGCGACCGGCGACTACGCGTATAATTTCATCGCGGAACGGTACCATGCCATCGCCGAACGACCCCTTGTGACCGGCATGAGCGCTTCCCCGGGGGATTCCAAGGAGGCGATCCTGACGGTCTGTCGCAACCTCGGGATCGAGGAGATCGCCGTCGCCACCGAGGACGATCCGGAAGTCGACGCGTTCACCTACGAGACCGAACTCGAGTGGGAAACCGTGACCCTCCCGGAGGAGATCCGGGAGATCCGCGATCTGCTCAAGGACGTCATCGGGGACCGCCTCGAGGAGCTGGCGGCCATGGACGTGACCCGGACGACGGACCCGGAGCTCTCCCAGCGGGAACTCGATCGCATGCGAGGGAAGCTCCAGTCCCTGATCAACGCCGGGAATCCGGACGGCTACCAAGGGATGTCCCTCCACGCCGAGGTGATGAAACTCAAGCGAGCGCTCGAGGTTGCCGAGACCCAGAGCGTCGAGAGCTTGCGGCGCTATCTCGAGCGCCAAGAGGAATCCGCCCGTAGCTCGAGCGGATCGAAGGCCAGCGAGCGGATGGTGAGCGATCCCCGGATCCAGCGGGTCATGGACCTCGCGGCGGAGTACGACGGCCTCCACCCGAAATTCTCCCAGACCCGCATCCTCGTCGCCAGGACGCTCGGTATCGGGGACGGCGAACGGGTGATCGTCTTCACCGAGTCCCGGGATACGGCGGAAGTACTCACGGAGTTCCTCGATGAATCCTTCGACGCCCGTCGATTCGTGGGGCAGGGGGATCGCGAGGGCAGCAAGGGCATGACCCAGCGGGAACAACAGGAGACCCTGGAGGCCTTCCGGGCGAACGAGTTCGACGTGCTGGTCTCGACCTCCGTGGCGGAGGAGGGCCTCGACGTCCCCGAAGTCGATCTCGTCCTCTTCTTCGAACCCGTCCCGACCGCGATTCGAGCGATCCAGCGACGTGGTCGAACGGGCCGGCACGCGCCGGGGAAGGTCGTCGTGTTGATGGCCGAAGATACCCGTGATGAGGCGTACTTCTGGATGTCCCGGCGGCGCGAGGAGAAGATGGCCGACGAACTCGAGACATTAAAAGAGATGGAAGGGGACCTCGAGGCCGCGCTGGGCGGCACGCAGGACGACCTCGCGTCCTTCGCCGACGGCGATCCCGAAGCCGATGGCTCGACCGAGGATCAGGGACAACGTGGACTGGCGGAGTTCGAGCCCGAGGACGGTTCCGGCACCGTGGTCGCGCGCGCCGGCGGGGACGAATCCATCGAGATCGTGGCCGACCAGCGGGAACTCGAGGCCTCGATCGGGCGTGATCTCTCGGCCCGAGATGGGGTCGAGGTGCGGCTTGAGACCCTGGAGGTGGGTGATTACGTCCTCTCCGACCGCGTCGCGGTCGAGCGAAAGACCACCGAAGACTTCCTCGATACGCTGCTGGGCGGCGACCGATCGCTGTTCGGACAGGTCCAGGAGATGGCCGCTCACTACGACCGTCCACTCGTGATCGTCGAAGGACCGGATCTCTTCGAGGTCAGGGACGTCCATCCGAACGCCATCCGGGGGGCGTTGGCGAGCCTCGTGGTCGATTTCGGCGCGAGCGTACTCTTCACCGATGACGCGGCGGGTACCACGGAGCTCCTTGCGATCATCGCCGAGCGCGAGCAGGAAACCGCGGGCCGGGAGGTCTCGGTCCACGGGGAGAAGGGCGGTCGAACGATGCCCGAACAGCAGGAGTACGTCGTCTCATCGATCGCGGACGTCGGCCCGGTCACCGCTCGGTCGCTGCTCGAAGCATTCGGTTCCGTCGAGGCGGTGATGACCGCCAGCGAGGAGGAATTGCTGGAGGTCGAGGGAGTCGGAGAAGTGACCGCGGAACGGATTCGCGACGTGGTCGCCAGTACCTACGAGCCCGACTGAGGGCGACCCTCGACGATCGCGAGCGTCTCGGCGGCGGTGCGGGCGGCCTCGAGCAGCTCGGCGGCCTGGCGGGGATCCTCGGCGGTCGCGGCGCGGTCGGCGAGACGGGAGATCGTCGCCTCGAGGGCCTCGCCGGCGTTCGTTTCGGGGACCTGCACGGGCTGTTGTCGGCGTTCCCGATCCCCGGACGGATCTGGGGCCGGCTGCTGGGGATCGGCTTCCGATTGGGTGGGCTCGGGGCCCTCTTCCACCGTCCCCTCGCCATCCTGGATCTCCTCGACCGTGCGCTCGCAACTCGGGCAGAATTCCTCGCCCTCGTACCGGAAGATCGGCGAGGCGCACTCGTTACAATGGATATTCAGCATCGTCGCGCCACGCAGGAGGAGCTCGCTCATCTCCTGGGTATCCTTCCGGGCCTCCTCGTCGGCGGCCAGCTGCTCGCGGAGTTTCTCGCGTTCCTTTTCCTTGTCGAATTCGCTCATGTACGCCGGTTTGTGTTTCAGAGTGGAAAGCACTTCTGACTGCCTCTGACGGCAATCCCGAAGCGGTTAATGGCCCAACCGGTAACGGTTCGACATGGCGAAAGTGAGTGTCGTCGGAGCGGCCGGTACCGTGGGCGCGGCGACGGCGTATTCCCTCGCGCTGCGCGATGTCGTCGACGAACTGGTACTCGTCGACATCCCGGACAAGGAAGACGAGACCGTCGGCCAGGCCGCCGACGCCAATCACGGCGTGGCCTACGACGCTAACACCCGTGTACGGCAGGGCGATTACGCCGCCACGGCGGATTCGGACGTCGTCGCGATCACCGCTGGGATCCCGCGGTCCCCGGGACAGACCCGACTCGACCTCGCCGGTGATAACGCGCCGATCATGGAGGATATCAACGCGTCGCTGTCCGAACATTCCGATGACTTCGTCACCGTGACCACGTCGAACCCCGTCGACCTCCTCAACCGACACCTCTACGAGGTCGATGATCGGGACCGACAGCGCGTCGTTGGGTTCGGAGGCCGCCTCGACTCGGCGCGGTTCCGGTACGTCCTCTCCGAGCGGTTCGAGGTCCCCGTCGGAAACGTCGAGGCAACCATCCTCGGCGAACACGGCGACGACCAGGTCCCCGTCTTCTCGAAAGTGCGCGTCGATGGCCGAGATCCGTCCTTCGACGAGGCAGAACGCGAGGAAATCCTCGACGAACTCCAGGAGAGCGCCATGGACGTCATCGAGCGCAAGGGCGCAACCGAATGGGGACCCGCTCGTGGGGTCGCCCATACCGTCGAAGCGATCCTCCGGGACACCGGCGAGGTGCTGCCCTGTTCGGTCCGACTGGAAGGCGAGTACGGACTCGAGGACGTTGGACTCGGCGTCCCCGTCCGGCTCGGTGAAAATGGGGTCGAAGAGATCATCGAGTGGGATCTCAGCGAAAACGAGCGCGCCGGGCTCGAGCAGGCCGCCGACAAACTCCGGGAACAGTACGCCTCGCTGGAATAATTTCAGTCAGCGAGTGACTGCTGGATCGGGGTGAGATCGAGCAACGCCCCGATGGTCGGGATCCGCCTGACGTCAACGTCGGACGCCGGGACCTCGCCGTGGGTGATCCAGACGGGTTTCATTCCCACCTCGCGGGCTCCCTGTACGTCCGCCTCGAACGAGTTGCCGACGTGCCAGGCGTGCCCGGGCCCGACATCGAGCGCGCCCAGCGCCCGATCGACCGGGGCAGGGTGAGGTTTGGCGGCAACCTCGTCGGCCGCAAACACCGTGACGTCAAAGCGATCGGAGATCCCCGCCGCCTCGAGTTTGATCGACTGGGTCTCCCGCGGCCCGTTCGTGATCAGTCCGATATCGTAGCGGCGTTCGCAGACGTCCAGGGCGCGTTCGGTCCCCGGATACAACTTCACATTGGCGTGATCACGCTC
>CAYSMB010000132.1:1920-4750 GCA_964432005.1 uncultured Halobacteriales archaeon | reverse complement strand
GGGCGCTCCTGATGTCGCTGTCGACCGTGATCGTGGCGATCAACGCCCAGTTGCTACGCCGAGTCGACCTGACGGTGCCGGGCCTCCCCGGTGTGTCCGCCCCTTCCCAAGCGAAACCAGCCGACTGAAGCGACTGCGCGATAGCAACCAACCGCATTTGATCCTCGTCGATCCAACCCTTCGAGTACGCGAATGGGCTTCCCGAACCGTCCTGTCAAGCGCTCGCTTCGTATCCCGCGTCCTCGACTGCGGCGACGAGGGTGTCCGCGTCGGCGTCGCCTTCGACCGTCGCCTGCTCCGTCTCCCGGTCGGCCGTTGCGTCGGTAACCCCGCCGACGTCCTCGAGGGCCTCCTCGACGGTCTGCTCGCAATGACCGCAGGTCATCCCTTCGACGCTCAATATTTTGGACATGCTGGTTCTTCTTACGGTCTCCCCGACTTTCTCGATTACGCTTTGATAACTGAGACAACCGGGAGTATGTGATTACGGGGTTCCATCACCATTGGGGCATTCTTGATATTTCTTCTATTTCTTGGCGCACCTCCCCGGACTACAATTGAAACCTCTGGCTCTGAAGATTTCAAGCAAGCCAAGGGCCGGATTTGAACCGGCGATGATCCGCTCTGCAGGCGGACGCGTTAGGCCGAACTCTGCCACCTTGGCGCGGTCCCATATAATTGACATCCGGCCAAAGCTATTACGGAATAGCGGTCTCCAACGGGCATTCCTCCCGTTCATCGTTCCAGGGACGTAGCGATATTACGCGGAAGACGGGGATCTGATGCTCACATACACCAGGGCGGGGGCACCCTGAATACGCCGGTGGGCCGGGGACAACCAGAGGACCGAGAACGGACACCGGCCTGAGTTCGACGACCCAAGCGACGAACGACAACGGTTTTCCGGGACTCCCAGAGAGCAAAATTATGACCGAACCGGCGCCGATCCAGCTGCGCGAATCCGGGGTCGGCGTGGTCGTGGGCGGGCTTTTGTTGGTGTTTACTACCTGGTTGGCCCCGCCCGCGCTCGGCGCGACCGCGACCGCCGTGATCGGTGTCGGCTACATGCTCGTTGGGCCGGATGTGGTCGATCCGAGACGTCTCGGCGCGGGGATCGCCCTCGTGGGCGGCATCGGGATGATCGAGACCTCCCGCTTCGGCGTGGGGTTCGAACCGATCGTGATCGGCACGTTCGCGATGGCCTTCGGGATGTCCGACATCCTGATCGGCCTGATTATCGGTCGCATGCGCAACCGGCGGAATGAGGAGTCTTAATCGCCAGCCCGTAGAGACGACGGAACATCCGCGGGGTCGAGACTGACGTGCGGGGGCCGCACTTCCGCCGTTTCGAGGATTCCATTGGCGGCCAAGACGGCCTTGATCCCCGGGGCAAAGCCGTACTCTGCACACATCGCAAAGAGCGGTCGAATCGCTTCGTCGTGGCGGGTGCGAGCGGTCTCGCCGTCGGGATCGGCCACGACCGACGCGTACGTTTCCGGGAGCACGTTCGACCCGGCGTTCACCCCGCCGGAAAACCCCATCCGTAGGGACGGCAACAGCAACGCATCGACGCCCTGGAGCACCAGGAACTCCGACGGGGTCCGATCGACCACCTCCATCCCGTAGCCGAGATCCCCGCTCGAGTCCTTGATCCCGATGACGGACTCGTGGTCGGCCAGCTCGACGACGACGTCCGTGGGGATCTCTCGACCGACGAAGCCGGGAATGTTGTACAGGACGATCGGGACGGGGCTGTCTGTGACCGACCGTTCGAAGAATTCCCGATACCCCGCCGAGGCTTCTGAGGTATGGAAATACGGCGCGGTGAGGAACACGCCATCGGCGCCGGCGTCCGCCGCCGTCGTGATCCACTCGCGCGTCTCGGCGACGGAGGTGCCCGTCCCGCCGACGAGCACCGGCGTCTCCGGAGCCGCGAGGTCCCCGGCCCATTCGATCAGGGTTCGTCGCTCGGCCGTCGTGAGACTCGCGGCCTCACCGGTCGTCCCGGCGACGAACAGCGCGTCGACCCCGCCGTCCAGCACGTGTTCGATGACCGCAGCCAGTTGGTCCCGGTCGATTGCGCCGTCGCGGAATGGCGTCACGAGCGGTGGCGTGATCCCGCTGAGGCGATCACGAAGGGCCGTCATACCGTCGCGTCCGACCCCGGCGGGGATCTATCTTTCCTCGTGGACCAGGGGTCGCCCTGAAAACTTATGGCACGGCCCGGGCTGGCGACCGATGGGAGAGTGGCCGTGGAAGGTCCCGCATTGTTGTCCCTGCCCTGGTCCCCACTCTCCTCGGTTGACGGGACGTCGGTCCCTTGCAGAGGGTGCCCGACGCCGCCCCGCAAGGCGTAACCCCTCCGCGCGGGGAGGCACGGTTACGAAGGTATGCTCGAATTTCCCTCGACGCCATCGATCGCTGCAGCCGACGGGAAGGTCCTCTCGGAGGGCCACCTCTGGTTGCTCGAACACGTCGAGGGCGAGCCGTTGCGGTTCCGGGTGCTCCCCTCGGGGCTCATCGAATTCGGTACGCGGGATCGGATCGTCGACGATCCCGACCGGTTGCCGCCCGGGTATCGCCATGCCACGTTTCACGTTCGCGACCACCTCGATCGGGACGGGCTCCGCGCGGCCCTCGACGATCCCGGGGCGGTGACCTTTTTCGGCATCGCTACCCAGCGTGGCGAGGTCGCCTACAACTGGACGGAATTGCCTTCGTTTCTGGGCGTGGACGTCCAGGCTGCCGACCGGACCCCGACGATCCGGTGACCGCCGAGACCCTCGTCGCTCCCAGATCGGACGAGCGTCGGGGTGGGAAAGAGGGTAGA
>CAYSMB010000132.1:0-1910 GCA_964432005.1 uncultured Halobacteriales archaeon | reverse complement strand
GGCCTGGTTCCGCTGAACCCGATCGAACGGGAAGTCCGTCCACGGGACTTCGATCCCGAATCGCACACCCCGCCGGCGTCCGCGTGGTACGACGGTCCCTCGGCCGGGACCCTCGTCCGGAACAAACAGGGCGGACGAGCGCTCGTGCGCCACGAAACCCCACCGACGACGGACCCCGACGAGCCGTTGACCGCCGAGACCCTCGTCGCTACCCTCGAGGACCGACTCGCCTCACTGGTCGAGGGTATGGAGCGGGCCGACGTCCCGATGACCGTGGAGCGGCTGGCCGACCGCATGGTGGCCGCGGCGTGGCGGACCCACCACCGCGCCATCGAGGACGGTCGCAACGACATCGACGAGGCCGGCCTCCGGCGGGGCTGTCTCGAGCGGGCCCGGACGTACCTCGAGGCTTGATCGATCGGCCCTCGGACCGGAGGTATAAGGACCGACGGCTCCCGGCGAGGGCATGGAGATCACAGGCATCGAGGCCTCGGCCCACGCGGTCGAGGTGTCACCGCTGGGACCGGGAGCGGGCACCGACTTCCCGATCGTAATCGTCGAAGTGCGGACGGATGCCGGCATCGTCGGCTACGGGGAGACCGGCGTCTACCCGTCCGAGGCCGTCGTCCCACTCGTCAACGACCACCTCGCCCCGGTGCTGGTCGGAGCCGATCCTCTCGACACCGAGGCGATACGAGAGAATGCCATTCGGGACGATCGACAGCCACCATCGCTCCAGAGCGCGGCCGTCAGCATGCTCGACATCGCCTGCTGGGATATCAAGGGCAAAGCCGCCGACGAGCCGGTCTGGCGGCTGTTGGGGGGGACCGACCCGACGGTCGAGGTATACGTCACGATCGGTACCGATGTCCCTGATCTCGCCGAGGCAGCAGCGACCGTCGTCGAGTCGATGGGATCGGACATCAAAATCACCGTCGGGGAGGAACGGACGCCCGCCGAAGACGCCCGGCGGATCGGGGCCGTCCGGGAGGCCATCGGCGAGGATCCAGGGTTGGCGATCGACGCGAACGCGAGCCTCGGCGTCAACCGGGGCCTGGAACTCGCCGATCGGGCCGCTTCTTCGGGGATCGGGTGGTTCGAGGAGCCGGTCCAAACGAACGAAGCGGGCGGCCTCGCGAACCTGCGTTCGCGGACTTCGATCCCGATTGCGGCCGGGCAGTTCAGCGGCCACCGGCGCCAGCACTGGGATCTCGTGCGCCAGGAGGCGGTCGACCTCGTCCAGCCGAACGTCTGTTACGTCGGCGGGTTCACCGAGGGCCGCAAAGTCGCGGCGATGGCGGAATCCGCCGGGCTCGATCTCGCGCATGCCGGCGGCTGGCCGTTCCAGAACATGCACCTGATCGGGGCTGCCCCGAATGGCTGGCGCCTGGAAGCGCATACTCTCTCGTGGGCGGTCGGCGAACGGATCTACGAGGAGACGCCGACCATCGAGGAGGGGACGATCGAGCTCCCCGACCGGCCGGGTGTGGGTCTCGAGCCCGATCGAGAAGTGCTCGACGAATAGCGCGCCACGAAGGAATAGTGCTGCCGCTCTTCGAGGGTGATGAGTGAATGAATGGTAGGCGGCGAACCGGCGTTCCAAGTGGCTCGCGCACACCAGTACTTGCCGGAACGCTGGCGGGCTTATCTGCCGTGTTCGGGATGGGTACGGGAGTGTCCCCGCCGCTGTGGCCGCCTTAAGGCCGACTCGTGGACTTGCACCACGACGAAGCTGCTTGCGTCGGTATCGACCGAAGTGTGCGTGCGATCCGGGTAACGCCTGGATCCGCGAACGGTTCGCGTGATTCCATGCGGTATGATTGTGTGGCTTCGACCGGTTAGTGCTCGCGGGCTAAACACCTCGTTGCCTCGGTGCGTACACCCCGAGTCTATCGAACTCGTCTTGTACG
>CAYSMB010000131.1:0-4845 GCA_964432005.1 uncultured Halobacteriales archaeon | reverse complement strand
ATCGGGGGCCGGCCAGCATGGCACGGCGTCGACCATGGCCTGTGCTCACCTCGACATGCCTTGTGAGATCTATATGGGCCGCCGCGACATCAACCGCCAGCGACCCAACGTGTTCCGGATGCGGCTCAACGGCGCCGAGATCAATCCCGTCGATATCGGCCGGGGAACACTCAAGGAGGCCATCAGCGAGACCCTGCGGGACTGGGCCCAGTCCGTCGAGACGACCCATTATGTCATCGGCTCGGTGGTCGGACCCCATCCGTACCCCGCGCTCGTCCGCGAGTTCCAGTCCGTGATCGGCAAGGAGGCCAAACGGCAGTACCGGGAGGATGTCGGGGGACTGCCGGATGCCGTGGTGGCGTGTGCCGGCGGGGGATCGAACACCATGGGCGGGATGGATGCCTTCGTGGACGAGGCAAGCGTGGACCTGTACGCCGTCGAGGCCGGCGGGAGCAGCCTGGAGGTCGACGAGGAGGCCGGCGTTGCGCCCAACTCCGCCAGTCTGACGACCGGCACCGAGGGGGTCCTGCACGGGAGTCGAACGAAGGTCCTCCAGGATCGATTCGGTCAGATCCTCGAGTCCCATAGCGTGAGTTCGGGCCTCGATTACGCGGGCGTGGGGCCGGAACTCGCGCATCTGGTCGACGAGGGGCGGGTAACGCCGGCTACCGTCGACGACGACGCGGCCCTCGAGGCGTTCCACCGGCTTTCGCAGGACGAGGGGATCATCCCGGCCCTCGAAACGGCCCACGCCTTTGGGTATCTCGAGGAGCAGGGCGACGCGTTAGGGGAGTCGGTGGTCGTGGTGGTCTCCGGACGTGGGGACAAGGATTTGGAGACGGTGATCGAGGAGTCCCTGGAGCGCGAACCGGCGCTGGCACCGGACATGGACGTCTTCCTGGAGGCCATGGAGGACCGCGATGCGTGAGGCGTTCGCGGACGGGGCGGCGTTCGTCCCGTACCTCGCGGCCGGCGATACGGGATGGACGGCGAACCCGCCCGGCATCGAGACGGCCAAGGCAACGACGGCGTCGTTCGTCGAGGCGCTGGTCGCCGGCGGCGCGGATGTGGTCGAACTGGGCGTGCCCTTCTCGGAACCGATCGCGGACGGGCCGACGATCCAGGAGGCCACCGTGCGCGCCCTCGAGGCCGGCATGACCGCCGAACACTGCTTCGATCTGGTCGAGTCCTTGTCCGTCGACGTCCCGATCGTCCTGATGACGTACTTCAACGTGATCTACCGGTACGGCGACCGGCCGGGCGTCGAGACGTTCCTGCGCGAGGCCGCCGCGGCCGGCGTCGCCGGGCTGATCGTGCCGGATCTCCCGGTCGAGGAAAGCGCGGCGATCCGCCAAGCCTGTGACGACCACGGCCTCGATCTCATCTTCGTGGCCGCGCCGACGACGCGGGACGACCGCCTCGCCGAGATCATGACCGTCGGCTCGGGATTTCTGTACGTCCAAGCCCGACTCGGGACCACCGGTTCCAGGACGGACGTGAGCGATCAGACCCGGGAAACCCTCGATCGGATCCGGCGCTTCGAAAGCCGCTCGGGCATCGAGGCCCTGCCGAAGGCCGTCGGGTTCGGCGTGAGCACCGGCGAGCAGGCCGCCGAGATCGTCCACGCCGGCGCGGATGGCGTCATCGTAGGCAGCGCCCTCGTTGACATCGTTGCCGAGGCGGACGACCCCGACCGGGGGGCCGCGCGACTGGAGGAGAAAGCCCGCGAACTCAAGGACGGCGCGCTCGCCGGGCTGGACCGGCGGGGCGTCGACGCGACCGGCGATCCTCGTTGACTTTATAGCGTCCGCCGGCAAGGCCCCAACACGCGAATGCATCCAGGAACCGCTGCGCGGCTCGATCGCCTCGGAACGGACGGCCGGTATCTCATCGTCCCGATGGACCACGGCATTACCATCGGTGCGGTCGCCGGCCTCGCGGATATCGAGTCGACGGTCGATGCGATCACGCGTGGCGGTGCCGACGCGATCCTCACCCAGCGGGGCATGGCCCCGCGTATTCATCCCCATAAAAACGGTGCGGGCTACATTGTCCATCTAAACGGGTCGACGGCGCTCGGTCCGGACGCGAACGACAAACGCTCCACGGGGACCGTCGAATCGGCCGTCCGTGCCGGCGCGGACGCCGTCTCCTTTCACATCAACGTCGGCAGCGCGCACGAACCCGACCAGATCGAGGGCCTATCGGAAGTCACCGAAGCGGCGGAGCGGTTCGGCATGCCCGTCCTGGCGATGACCTATGCCCGGGGGCGCCACCTAGAAGGTCCGGATCCGGAACACGACGCCGACCACCTCGCCCACGCGGTCCGGATCGGCGAGGAACTCGGCGCGGACCTCGTGAAGACGGCATACAGCGGGGACCCCGACAGCTTCGAACGGGTGGTCGCGGCGACGTCGCTCCCGGTCGTCATCGCCGGCGGATCGCGTGGCAGCGACCGCGAGACCGTGGACATGGTGCGCGGGGCGATGGACGCGGGCGCGGCGGGCGTGTCGATGGGCCGGTCGATCTTCCAACATGAGGATCCCCAGGCGATCACGCGGGCCGTGGCGAGCGTCATGCATGAGGACGCGAGCCCGGCGGAGGCGCTCGAGACGGCTGGGCTCGCCGTCGAAGCCTGACCGCCTCGCTTCGCCACGTTCAAGCCGGTTACCCGAGGATCGATTGGCATGACGCGATCGGTTTGGGTGAAAGCGGACGATGCCGTCGGCGACTGGGACGCCCGACGGCGACGGATCACGGCCGCCCTCGAGGCCGGGGCGGACTGGGTTCTCGTCGACGAGAGCGACGTCGAGCGCGTCAAGGAACTCGGCGACATCGCCGTCGCGGCGTTTCGCGAGGACGGGGACGTCCACGTGATGGACGCGGAGCCGGACGAGGCGCGGGAGCCGGATCTCTACGTCGTCGGCAAGGAGGGGGAAGGTGACGGCACCGTGGACCTCCCGGAGGATTATGCGGGATCGGCCGATATTTCGACGATCCGCCGGGCGGATGCCGAACACGGCGCGTATGTGCGCATTCGGGGAAAGGACTACGAGGAGTTCGCCACGGCGGCCGCGGAGGCGGCGGCGTACACGATCGTCGTGGGCGAGGACTGGCAGATCATTCCGCTCGAAAACCTCATCGCCCGAATCGGGGAGGAAACCGAACTGATCGCCGGGGTCGCCAGCGCCGAAGAGGCCCGAACAGCGTTCGAGACGCTCGAAATCGGTGCGGATGGCGTACTGCTCGATACCGACGATCCGGCCGAAATCCACGAGACCGTCTCGGTCCGGGACGAAAGCCAGCGCGAGTCCCTGGAGTTGGACTGGGTCGAACTCGTCGAAATCGAACGGACGGGCAGTGCCGATCGCGTGTGCGTGGATACGAGCTCGATGATGGACGACGACGAGGGGATGCTCGTCGGTAGCATGTCACGGGGGCTCTTCTTCGTGTACGCGGAGACCGCCGACTCACCGTACGTTGCCTCGCGGCCGTTTCGGGTCAATGCGGGCGCCGTACACGCGTACGTCAGGGCGCCGGCGGGCGAGTCGAAGTACCTCGGGGAGCTCCGGAGCGGGGATACGGTCCAGATCGTGAACACCGACGGCAAGACCCGCGAGGCCATCGTCGGGCGTTCGAAGATCGAGCAACGGCCGATGTTCCGCGTCGTAGCCGAAACCGAGGACGGCGACGTCGTTGAAACGCTCCTCCAGAACGCCGAGACGATCAAGGTCCATACCAAGGACGGCGGTCGCACGGCCGTGACGGACCTCGAAGTGGGCGACGAACTCCTGCTGTTTTACGACGATACGGCGCGACACTTCGGCGAGGCGGTCGACGAGAGCATCATCGAGCAGTAATCAGGCCTCGACCGACAGTTCCGCCGTACACCAGTGACAGAACGAGAGATCCTCGTCGACGGTCCGGCCACAGGACGGACAGCGGACCTCGTTCGACGGGACGGCCATTCGCTTGGCCGTCCAGTAGGCGTCGACGATGTTGAACAGGGCCACGATCGCCACGCCCATGGTCGCCTCCCAGGGAATGTTCGCCCAGGCAGCGGGAATGTCGCCGATCCCCGACACTGACGCGTAGACCTCGGTCGGGATGAGCAACGTAGCGGTGAGGAGAACGGCGCCGAACCAGAGGACCGCCCGACCCCAGGCGCGGAGGTATACGTGACCCAGCCCCGGATAGACCAGGGCTAATACCGCGGCGTAGATGGCGCGACGCGGAGGGAGTTCCGGCACGCTGACGGGTCAGCCGTCGGTTCATATAAAAGTCCGGATTGGCGTTCTCGCGGGCCAGAAGGTTCATTGACGCGTCGGACGATGATCCGCCCGAGTCATGGCCACCGGGGTTCCTTACGCGACCGTCCTCGTGCCCACTGATGGCAGCGATGCCGCCGAGACCGCCGCCGAACACGCCCTCGCGGTGGCTGCACAGCACGACGCGGCCGTGCACGTCCTGTACGTGGTGGACTCGCGCATTACGATGGCGGCGGACGACGCGACTCGGGATGAGCTTCGCGAGCAACTCGAAACCGACGGGGAGGCCGCGATCGCACGTATCCGCGAACTCGCTTCGAACGCCGGGGTCGAAGTCTCCGATCACGTCGAGCGCGGAACGCCCTGGAAGACGATCCTCGCGTTCGCGGAAGCGCAGGACGTCGATCTGATCGTGATGGGCAGCACGGGGAAGAGTCCGCGAGAAAAACGCGTGGGCATGGGCAGCGTCTCCGAGCGCGTCGTCGACGACGCGACGGTGCCGGTCCTCGTGGTCCCCGATTAACCGTCGAGGGCCTCGATCAACCGACGGAGCTCCGCGAGCGGGAGCTGTCCCGGC
>CAYSMB010000130.1:0-4850 GCA_964432005.1 uncultured Halobacteriales archaeon | reverse complement strand
ATAGCCCGGCCAGTTCGAGATGCCGATGATCTCGCCGTCTTTCTCGACCCGGTCGTAGTGGGCTTTCGACCACCGGCGCATCGGGTCCGGGAGCGTGGGGAACTTGTACGTGTCTCCCTCCCGGACCAGCGACGCGAAGATGTCGATGAAGTCCTCGTCGTCCCAGATGAGCGTGACGCGCTCGCGCTGTTGGTTCTCCTGTTTCTCCTTGAGCCCATCCTTCCCGATGAAATCGCCGTCGAAATCGATGACGCGGCCGTGGCCCCGCTCGAAGGGGGTGAGATAATAGTCCTCGATGTCGTCGGGCTGGTAGCTCCCACCGATCGACATCCGCCCCTCGACCATGTCGGCGTCCAGCCATTCGCGGTATTCCCGCATCTCTTCGGTGTCGTAGATCGCTGGTACGGGGAAGGGAAGCCACCCCGACTCAATCGCGCCCGTCTTGTAAACACTCGAACCGAGTTCGAGGAGCCCGTGGTCTTGCCCCGCCTCGAGGATGGTCCGCTTCATCTCCTCGTGTAGCTCGTACGGGCCGAACACCTCGATCCCGGGGGTACCGGCCATGCCATGCCCGAGCGCGTAAACTTCGTGCCCGTTGATGGTGATCGTATCCATCTCGAAGAAGGAGATCCTGGGCATGTTCCCGTCGGTCACCGCGTCCATGATATCGAGGGCGTTGGGGCCCTGGACCTCGAACCGGAACTCCGGCGGGTCCCGTGGCTTCGTGATGGGCGTGTACGGCTTGCGGGCCGTGACGTCGAAATCCAATTTCTCAGCGTTGTAGTGGAGCCAGTTGTTCGCCGTCGGCGTGCCCAGGGTGCGGAACTCGCCCCCGGGAAGATAGAAGAGGATCAGGTCGCGGATGGTGTAGCCCCGATGGTCCGTGAGGACGAGTTGCTTCGCCATAGGCGGCTCGCCATCCCGGAACTTGTCGAAGTTGACGGGTGACATATAGTCGTAGAAATCGATCGCGTCGGGCCCCTCGATGAAGAGCGGCTGCATGTGATAGGACTGATCGGCGATCACGCAGGTCTCCCGCATCGCCCGTTGTTCCTCGATCCAATTGGTGAACACGTCCGGCAGTTGGGGGTGCTCCCAGATCGAATGGTCAAGGTCTTGGTCGCGGAAGAATTGAGCGAGGTCGTCCTGATCGTCGACGAGGTCTTGGAGGGAGTCATACTCCTCGTACCCCGTGGGTTTGAGCCACTCGTACTCCATAATTCACTCGAATGTCAATAGAACGTCTACAAAAACCTTCCGTTGAGAGCAGTCACAATCGCATACCGGCGTATGGTAGGAACCAGCACACTGGCGAGAACTATCATATATCTTATATCGACGTTTTAGAAAAGACCGGACGAGCAAGTTGCCCGACATGATTGGATTTCGAAATCGCTCAAGTAATTGATCCGATATCCAAACGAGTTTCGTCGGAGATCGTAGGCCGTCCAAAACACTCAATTCGAATTGGGATGGATTAACGCGTATGACCTATTGTATCACCTTTGACGATGACGCCTGCAATGGTGATGCCGTGGAGCTCGTCGGGGGCAAAAACGCCTCACTGGGCGAGTTGACCCAGGCCGGCGTCCCGGTCCCGCCGGGATTCGCGGTGACGACGGAGTTTTACGAGGCGTTTCTCGAGTCGGCGGGGCTGGACGAGATCATTCAAGAACGTCTACAGGCCGGGGATCTCGGTGACGCCGACGACGCGGCAGCGGTAGGCGAGGACATACGGGCAGCCATCAAGTCCGAACCGTTCCCGTCGGAACTGGACGAAGCGCTTTCCGTGGCCTGGGAGGAGCTTCTCGAAACCTATGACGATGACGATCTGGAGGTGGCGGTGCGATCGAGCGCGACGGCAGAAGACCTCCCGAGTGCGAGTTTCGCCGGCCAGCAGGACTCCTATCTCGGCGTCGCCGGTCTCGACGACGTCAAGCGGCGGGTGCGGGACTGCATCGCCAGCCTATTCACGGCCCGCGCGATCTCGTATCGCGAGGAACATGGGTTTGACCACGACGCCGTCCTGATCAGCGTCGGCGTGCAGAAACTCGTCGACGCCCGTTCGGCCGGGGTCATGTTCACGCTGAACCCGGCCAACGGCGACCGATCGAAAGTCCGCATCGAGTCAAATTGGGGCTTCGGTGAGACGGTTGTCGCCGGGGAGGTGACGCCCGATAGCTTCCTCGTCGATAAACCCATCGGGAACATCGTCGAGCGCAACGTCTCGACCAAACGGGTGATGACCGCCCGGGCCGAGGCGGAGGTCGAAACGGTCGATGTACCCGAGGACAAACGAGACGAGGTTAGCGTCACCGACGAGGAGATCGAGCGACTGACCGAATACGCCCGAGACATCGAGAACCACTACGGCCGACCTCAGGACATCGAGTGGGCGATCGAGGGCGAGAAGGGCGAGGACTCGACGATTTACATCCTCCAGAGCCGCCCCGAGACGACCTGGAATGAAGAGGAAACCGAGGAGTCCTCAGCCGACGATAGTTCCGCCGGTGTCACCGGCTCCGACTCTATCAACCCGACGCTCGACATGATCTCGGATGGGAACTAGCCACCCGTTCCGAACGCAATCTTCAAACCACCCCTCCTGATGGAATCCGTATGAAGATCGGCCTAATAGCCGATGTCCACGCGAACCTCGTGGCGCTCGAGACCGTACTTGAGGACGCTCCACCGGTCGACGAGTGGCTTCACGCGGGGGACGTGGTCGGCTATGGCCCCTGGCCGCGGCAGACGATCGACCTCTTTCAGGACCGCGGGATCGTTTCGATCCAGGGGAACCACGACCGCGCCGTCGTCGAAGACATCAACGGTGCCGACATCTCTGAGGACGGGTTCATCGGCGTCCCGCGCATACTCGCGGAGTGGACGGCCGAACACGTCGGCGAGGACGATGTCGCATATCTCGAAGGCCTGCCGGTCGAACTCGATTGCTATGATGGGCGCATCCATATGGCCCACGGCGCTCCCGGTGAGCCGAACGCGCGCATCTATGCCGAGGACGCCGACGCCTCGTTGCTCGGCGAAGAGGACGTGCTGGTGTTGGGACACACGCACGACCAGTTCCTCCACGAGTTCGATGACGGGGCGGTAGTCAATCCGGGTGGGACGGGTCAACCGCGCGGGGGCGACCCGCGGGCCTGCTACGCGTTACTCGACCTCGAAACCGGTGACATTGACCTCCGGCGCGTCGACTATCCTTTCGAGGAACTCCAAGAGAAAGCCAGGGAGTACGACTTTCCCGATCCGTTGGTGGAGATGTACGAGACCGGTCGGATTACGCCCGCCGAATTCGCCGCGTACGACCCGTATGCGGATACTGAGGACGAGTAGCGGATCATCAAGGGATATCCGGCAAGAAGTTCATCGCGTAGGAATATGCAGTGAGGACGAGATCCCCGTTCGGGACTGACCACTACTAACAGGCCGGGGCCACGGGGGGAACGCCGAACGAGCGATCGCAGCGGATCCTGTAACCTATGCCCGTTCGAGGATTTCGACGGTGCCGTCTTCGCCGCTGACGCGGATGGTATCGCCCGTCTTGATCCGGCTGGTCCCGTCACCGGTTCCGGTGACGGCGGGGACCCCGTATTCCCGACACACGATCGCGGCGTGACTCGTGATCCCGCCGTCGTTCGTGACCGCCCCGGCGATCCGCGGGAACACCGGCGCCCAACCGGGATCGGTATACTGGGCAACGAGGATCTCGCCGTCCTCGAGCTGGTCGAGCTCGTCGACGGATTCTAGGACTCGTGCCTTGCCCTCGACGTTGCCTTTCGAGGCGGCAAAGCCGGTGAGTTCGTCCACGTCGCCTTCGACCTGTTCGCGTTGGAGCTCGTTGTTGATCCGCTCGGTCGTGACTCCCCAGAGCATGCGGACCGTGGGGTCGTGGATCTCCTCGGGCGGATCGCCGAGGAAGGACGGCGGGTCCCACTCGTTGGCGGCCTCTATGATCTTCTTGCGCTCCTCGGCTATTTTCTTCCAGTACGTCGGCTTGAACCCGTTCGGGCCGAGCGCCCAAGTCTCACAGACTTCCTCCATGAGTTCGGCGACCTCGAAGCGCGAGAACATGAAGATGTCATTTTTCTCCTCGAGGAGCCCCTCGTTGACCGCCAGCTGCCCGAACTCGCGCATTTTGTTCCAGATGGCCGTCCCGGTCCAGTTTTCGATCCAGAACTGGTGGTCCTCGGCGTACTGGTAGATCGCCAAGCAGTCCTCGTATGCCTGGTCGAACTGCGCCCGTTCCTCGTCGTTGTCGAGGTAGCTGCGGTACTCGGCGACGAGCTCCTCGCGTTCCTCGATGAGTGCCTCGACGTCCCGGCCGATCTCCTTGCCTTCCTGCAGCCGGCGGACCTTGCTCTGGAGGCCGTTGAACGGCCCCTCCAGGTCGTCGATCCACGAGCCGTCCGAGGAGTGGAGGCCGTCCCCGTACGAGAAGTGGAACCACGGATCCTTGGCCTCCTCGAACGCCTGCATGAACCGCCGACCAGCTTCGGTCTCTTCGAGCTGGGCGATCTTCTCGTCGGCACTGCTGTCGCTTTCGAGAACGGACACGACATCGTCGCCGAGATCGACGGCGAGTTCGGCGAGCTTGTTGAGTTCCTCGTCGGGCTGGAACAGGTCGGGTTCGAGCCCCGAGACCATCTTGCCGATGGTGTCGTCGGCAATCCCCGGGAACAGCTCCGCGCAGGTCTCCTGGAACGTCATGTACCCGAGGTAGGCGAGGTGGATGAATTCGAAGTGCCGGTGGTAGGCCTCGAGGACGAGCTCGCAGAGACGATCGTAGTTCTCGATGATCGTCATCGTGTCCTGGCTCATCCCCTTGGCCTGGA
>CAYSMB010000129.1:0-4857 GCA_964432005.1 uncultured Halobacteriales archaeon | reverse complement strand
GGCGATCCTCGAGGCCGGGGAAGACGCGGGCATCACCCAGTTGGGCTCGAAAGCCTATCATACTCTCTCGGTCAAACTCGGGTGGCTCCCCCCGGGCGTCCCACCCATTTATGACTCGGAGGCGATGGCCGATTACCGGGCGTGGCTGGACGCGGACAGCCGGGAGGCGACCTATTCGATCGACGGCAGTTTCCGGTCCGACGACATCACCGATTACTTCATGCGGCCTCACGAGCTCGGGTACGGCCCGCTCGTCGATTTCGATCAGGAGTTTATCGGGCGCGAACCGCTCCGGGAGGCCGCCGAGCCCCCCGAGCGGACCCTCGTCTCGCTGCGCTGGAACGCCGAGGACGTCCTCGCCGTCCACGCGTCGTGGTACCGGGACGGGGAACCGAACAAGTTCATGGAGCTCCCCCGCGTCGGCTGGGGTCGTGCGAATTACGATGCCGTCGAGGTCGACGGCACGCTCGTGGGCACCTCCCACTCCAGATCGTACCAGTGGGACATCCGATCGATGGTCTCGCTCTGTCGGATCGATCCAGCGTTCGCCGAACCCGGAACCAACGTCGAGATCGTGTGGGGCGAGCCCGGTTCGCCGAATCCGAAGGTCGAGCGGCACGAACAGACGCGGATACGGGCGACGGTCGACGAGGTGCCGTACACGCAGGATCGGCGTGCCTGACATCGGTCGGGACACCTTGGCAGGCAGATTTTTAAGCCGCTCGCCCGATGGTTTCACTAGCTATGAGCCAGCAAGCAACCGCTCAAGGACCGGCGGATTTCTCGGTCGACGCCGACTGGGACGCCATGTTCGTCGACGGCGAATGGCGTCGCGCCGCCGACCGGGATCGGACCGACGTGACGAACCCGGCAACCGGGGAGGTCATCACCCAGGTTCCCGAAGCGCTCGAGCCCGATGTCGACGAGGCTTACGAGGCGGCGGTGGAAGCCCAGCGCGAGTGGGCGAACACATCGCCGGCCGAACGAGCGAAGGTCGTCCGTGAAGCCGCGAGGCTGCTCGACGAGCACGCCGAGGACGTCCGGGAGTGGATCGCCGTCGAGACGGGCGGGACGAAACCGAAGCAGGACATCGAGCACGGCGGGGCGGTCACGTTCGTCTATGACGCCGCACAGTTCGCGTTCCGATCCTCGGGCAAACACAACCGATCGAAGATTCCCGGCAAGGACAACGTCATCAAGAAGGAACCGGCCGGGGTCGTCGGGGTCATCACGCCGTGGAACGTCCCGCTGAAGCTTTCCATTCGCGTCGTAGCGCCGGCGATCGCCCTGGGGAACGCGGTCGTGCTCAACCCCGCCTCGCCCACCCCCGTCACGGGCGGGCTCATCATCGCAAATCTGTTCGAGGAAGCCGGGCTGCCGGAGGGCGTCCTCAACGTCGTTCCCGGATCGGGATCGGTCGCCGGGGACCGCGTCTCCTCGCACCCGGCCAGCGACGTCGTCGCGTTTACCGGCTCGACCGACGTCGGACGCATGGTCGCGAAGAACGCGATCGACCACTTCGCCCTGCCGGCCCTCGAGCTCGGCGGGAACAACCCCCACGTGGTCCTCGAGGACGCCGACCTCGACGGGGCGGTCGACGCCGGCATCTTCGGCACGTTCTGGCATCAAGGCCAGGTGTGTATCTCGATCAACCGTCACCTCGTCCACGAGTCGATCTACGACGAGTACGCAGAGCGGCTGGCCGAGCGAGCGGCATCCCTCCCGATCGGCGATCCCCGCGACGACGAGAACGTCATCGGACCGATCATCAACGAATCCCAGCGCGACCAGATCATCGAGTACATCGAACGCACCGTCGAGGAGGGTGCCACCCTCGAGACCGGCGGGGACCACGATGGCCTGTTCGTCGAGCCGACGGTGCTGACGGATGTTACCAACGACATGACCGCCGCCTGCAACGAGCATTTCGGGCCGGTGGCGCCGATCATCCCGTTCTCGTCGGACGACGAGGCCGTGGAGATCGCCAACGACACCGAATACGGCCTAAGCGGGTCGGTGCACTCGGGTGACGCCTTCCGCGCCGAGGCGGTCGCCGACCGCATCGATACGGGCATGATCCACATCAACGATCAGCCTGTCAACGCCGAACCAGCCGCTCCCTTCGGGGGCATGAAATCCTCGGGTGTGGGCCGGTACAACAGCGACTGGATCATCGACGAGCTGACCGAGCCCAAGTGGATGTCCTTCCAGCGCGAGCCCCGGTCCTATCACTTCTAGTCCTGCCCGGGCCCGTCCGGGACCGGCGTTTCGACGATATCTGGATATCTTCGTCCGGTGGATGGCGATGACGCGCTGTTCGGTTCGGGAGTTGTCGACCCCGTCTTCGGATGGGCCGACACATCGTTCACGCGATGGCTATCGTTTGCCTCATAGGTCATCCGGCGATGAGCGGTTACTAGAAGGTCTCTCGGGATGGAGGAACAGGCGATGGCATGTGCGACGGTGGATTTGGCCGGGTACGATTGGCCGAGTCACGGCCGGATCTCGCTCACGGGGACGCTGGCCTGCACTGATGTCCGGGTCGGGGTCTGTCGACCGGGTGGCACGGATGGGACGGCAGTCTCGACCGACGACGAGGTCGTCTGCGTGACGATCGGTGGAAACGGCACGATCGATGCGACCGAGAACCACTCCGTGCCAGCCCGCGGCGTTGCGCGCGTTCCGCCGAACACGGACGCGCGCCTCGGTGGCGCGGGCACGTGGTTGATCGTCAGCGCCGACACGGACGCCACAGGCGGCGACGTCCGCGTCGTCGATCCCGCGGAGGTGCAGTTCAGCCCGCCGGAGACATCCGACGTGGATATCGCCCGGCTCACGGCCGTGCTCGGGTGTACCGCGATGAAGGTGAACCTCCGACGGCTGGATCCCGGCCAGGCCGTCCCCTACCACGTCGAGGGGACCCAGGAGGAGGTGTTCGTCCCGCTGGACGGCGCGGGGACGGTCCTCTTCGAAAAAACCCCGTACGAACTGGCGATGGGCGATGTCGCCCGCGCGGGGCCGACGGTTCCGCGGAGCGTCCTCAACGAGGGCGAAGAGTCACGGACGTGGTTCATGGTCGGGGCGCCACCGACCGGCCCATCCAACGCGTGGGACCCCGGCGCCGAGATCCGCGAATGGCCGGTCGACGTGCCCCGACCCGGGCAACACTGAGGGTTGGAAACCCACTCAGGCCTCACTGTATTCGCGGAGGAGCTCGGCCCGGTCCGTCCGGCCCAGGCGGTCGTACGCGCTTGCCTCGTACTCGAGGGCAAGGACCGGCACGCGATACTCACGGAATCGCACGAATCGACGGTGATCGGCGATGTCGACCGGCGTCTCCCAGGTTCCGTCCGGACGGCGTTTCTGGAGATCGCCCATGATCTCGACACGGACATCGCCGATGTGGAGGGCACCGAAGTGCGAGCGGATCTGCGCGGCGGCACGCTGTGAGACGGATTCGTCGACGCGATCCGAAAATCGCTGCTCGATGGCGTACGCTCCGGGCGCCGTCGTCTGGACATCGATGTCTGCGGGGGTCACGGGGACCCCCTGGATGGCGAATGCGGTCGATCCCGTCAGGGCCCAGTCCACCTCGATATCAGTCACGCCCTCGAGAAAGACCTCGAGCGCAGTCCCGAACTCGGCGGGCAGGTCCGTTCGCGTGCTCATGGGAGGTCTCCGAACCGTTCTTCCGTGCAGCTATGCGTCGAACGGGGCGACGAATTCGACCCCATAGCCGTCGGGATCCTCCATGAACGCGACCCGGGCGTTCGCGCCCGTCGAGTCGAGCGGCCCACGAAGCAGTGGATACCCGGCCTCCTGGACTCGCTCGACCGTCGCGTCGGTCTCCTCGACCTCGATGGCGACGTGATCGATCCCGGCCGGATCCGACGGCGATCGATCGGGATCGTATTTGAGCTGGAGCCCGCCCTCGCCCGGCCCCCCGAGATAGACGTTGAGCGCTCCGTCCCCGCCCTCGAACCGATTGGTCTCATCGAGATCGAGCAGATCCGTGTAGAACGCCAGCGAGCGCTCGAGGTCGTCGACCCAAATCGCACTGTGGATCACATCCATGGTATAGCCCTCGCCGCCGACCGGTCAAGAAACCTGCCGGGTCGTCGTCGAAAGGAGGCTTCAAGCCGTCCGCGGGTGACATTCCGGGCAGCGAGGCTACTGCCGCCATGATCATCGACGCATTCACCCACGGACTCACCGAGCATTTCTTCGAAACACTCGAGGAGGAAGCCGGCTTTGCCGGACTGACCGGCCGGCCGTCGTTTCTGTGGAACATGGAACGACGGATCGAGCACATGGAGGAGTACGGGATCGACAAACACGTCGTCTCGATCGCTCCCCTCCCGTTTTGGCGGAATATCACCGGCGAGGAAGCGGTGCGGTTCACGAAACTCGCCAACGACGAGATCGCCCGACTGGCCGACGAACACCCAGATCGCATCATCCCGGTCGGCACGATCCCCCGGGTGTCCGATCCCCTGATGGACGAGTTCGACCGCTGCATCGAGGATCTGGGGATGGCGGGGATCCAGATCTTCTCGAATATCGACGGCAAACCGCTGGATCGCCCGGAGTTCTCGCCGCTGTTCGAACACGCGGAATCGTTGGACGCCCCGCTCTGGTTGCACCCGCAGCTCTACGAGTGGTACGACTGGGCGTCCGAGTACATGGACCACCGCTTGTTCGGCTGGCCGTTCGATACGACCCTGGCGCTGTCCCGACTCGTCTTCGGTGGCGTCACCCAGGAATACGACTTCGACCTGGTCTCCCATCACGGCGGGGGTATGGTCCCATTCTTCGCGAGTCGGATCGACGGCTTCTACGAAACGCGACTCGCTTATC
>CAYSMB010000128.1:0-4904 GCA_964432005.1 uncultured Halobacteriales archaeon | reverse complement strand
GTGTCGAGAAGTGTCCCTTCGACGCGATCGAGATCATCAACCTCCCCCAGGAACTCGAGGACGATCCGGCCCATCGCTTCGGCGAGAACGCCTTCTCGCTGTATGGGTTACCCGCGCCCCAGCCCGGCTCGGTGACGGGCATCCTCGGGCCGAACGGGATCGGGAAGACCACCGCCGTGAGTATCCTCGCGGGTGAGTTACGGCCCAACCTGGGCGCCTGGGCGGATCCGCCGGCGTGGGACGAGGCCGTCGAGGCCTTCCGGGGCACGGAGATTCAGGACTACCTCGAGGCGGTGCGCGACGAACGGGTCAGCGTCGCGAAGAAACCCCAGTACGTCGACCGGATCCCCGATCAGTTCGGGGGCACCACGATCGATCTTCTGGAATCGACGGACGAGCGCGGCGTTCTCGAGGAGATGACGGAACGGCTGTCGCTCGAACGCGTGCTCGAGCAGTCGATCGACGAACTCTCCGGCGGCGAACTCCAGCGCGTGGCCCTGTGTGCGACGCTGTTGCGCGATGCGGATTTCTACTTCCTCGACGAGATCACGCCCTACCTCGACATCGGCCAGCGGATGGCGGCGGCGCGGCTCATTCGCGAACTCGCCGACGAGGAGGACCGCTCGATGCTGGTCGTCGAGCACGATCTGGCGATCCTGGATCTCCTCTGTGATACGCTGCACATCGGCTACGGGGAACCGGGCGCGTTCGGGATCATCACGGACCCGAAATCCGTCAGGAACGGGATCAACGAGTATCTCTCCGGCTTCCTCGAAAACGAGAACATGCGGATCCGGCCCGAGGCGATCGAGTTCAGCGCCCACGCCCCGCGGGACGTCGCCGCCCTCGATCCCCTCGTCCAATACCCGGCGATGCGGAAATCCTACGGCGACGACGAGTTCGTCCTCGAGGTCGAGGGTGGCACGATCGCCCGCAACGAGGTGCTGGGCGTGGTCGGGCCGAACGGGATCGGGAAATCGACATTCGCCGATCTCCTCGCCGGGCGCCTGAGGCCGGACGACGGCGATCTCGGCCTCGACCTCGAGATCGCGTACAAACCCCAGTACGTCGAGGTCGATCGACACCTCCGGGTCGACGCGTTTCTGGCCTCGATCACCGGCGATTTCGGTTCGTCGTATTGGAGTACCGAGATTGCCCAACCCCTCCAGCTCGAACGGCTCTACGAGCAGAACCTGCCGGATTTATCCGGCGGCGAACGCCAGCGTGTCGCGATCGCCGCCTGCCTCTCCAAGGACGCCGACCTGTATCTCTTGGACGAGCCCTCGGCTCACCTCGACGTCGAGCAACGGGTCCGCGCGACGCGAGCCATTCGGCGGTTCGCGGAAAACAACGACGCGACGGCCATGGTCATCGATCACGACGTCTATTTGATCGATCTGATCTCCGACCGGCTGCTCGTATTCGACGGGGAGCCGGCCGTGCGGGGCCACGCCGGCGAGCCCCAGTCCATGCGGGATGGGATGAACGCGTTTCTCTCGGACCTCGAAGTGACCTTCCGTCGGGACGAACGCACCAGCCGACCCCGGATCAACAAACCCGATAGCCGGCTCGATCGGGAACAAAAACAGGCCGGCGAGTACTACTATCGATAGCTACGGGAGATCGATGCGGCTTTGCTCCTCCCAGGTGGTCTCGTCGAGGACGACGACCTGGTCGGGGCCGATCACGTAGAGGTGATCGCCGATATACATCGCGCGGACGCCCGGCCCGCCGATGTCGACGCGAGCTTCCTCCTCGAGCTGACCGTCACTGTAGGAGAAGACGTAGCTCCGCTCGTGGCCTGGAATGAACACGATCTCGTGACGCTCGTCCTGGAGGAACGCGCGATGATTCCGGTTGACCTCGGTCATGCGTTCGTCCTCCAGGATCGCCACGTCGAGCTCGGTCGGGTCCGTCCGGTCGCTGACGTCGAAGGTCGAGAGTTTCACCTTGCCGTCCTCCTCGCCGACCCCGAGCACGAGTTCGCCGTCATCGTCGAGCGGATGGAGATAGTGCGAGACCCCGGGGATCTTGAGTTCGCCTTCGAGCCGCGGATCGGTGGGATCGCTTAAATCGAGGGTGTAGAACGGATCGATCTGCCGGAACGTGACGACGTGGCCCTCGTCGCCCTCGAAGCGAACCGAGTAGATCCGCTCGGTTTCACCGAGGCCCTGGACCGAACCCGTGATCTCGAGGCCGCTATCGAGGACGTACACGTCGTTCTCCGATTCCGCGCCTTGCATGCTCGGGATTGTGGTCGCAATGCGGAGGTGATCCTCGTGTTCATCCATCGACCATTGGTTCAGCGGGTGCCCGGGCACCTCTCCCTCGGCAGTCACGTCCAGGCCCTCGAGGTCGATGCGGACGATCCCCGTCCGGCTCAGATCGCGCTGACGTTCCTCGACGAACGTCGTCAGGCCCTCCTGGAATTCCTGCTGAACCCGTTCGCGTTCTTCG
Organism: uncultured Halobacteriales archaeon; assembly: GCA_964432005.1. Taxonomy (GTDB): domain Archaea; phylum Halobacteriota; class Halobacteria; order Halobacteriales; family SKNY01; genus SKNY01. Next base: position 2,447 of record CAYSMB010000128.1, on the reverse strand, counting down.
TCTTCTAACGAGGCGAAGTACTCCTCGAGGGTCGTGTGCAATTCGTAGGACTTCGCCCGCTCCGAGAGGTCCAGGTCGGCCAGCCACTCGATGTGGTCCACGGTGTCCTCGTCGAGGTGTTCGCTACCCGGGCCCGTGATATAGGCCGTCATCGTCTCGTAGGTTGATGTGCTTCGGGTGTAGCTGAGATAGATCGCGTTCTCGGAGACATACGTGGCCGATCGGTAGGACGAACCGACGACGCTGGCGCCACGTTCGATTTCCCCATCGTCCGGATTCAAGCGGACGGTGGTGTAGACAGCATCGGCGTCACTTTGCGCGCCCGGCCGGTAGATCTCCGTACATTCGATCGGATCGTCGCCGATCGGCGTCAACGGACAGGGATCGTCGAGGTCCGGACGTTCGGCCAAGATGAGATAGACCTCGCCCTCGTGTAGGCGGGCGGTCTGCGGCGAGGCGTCGAGGGGCTGATGCCACTCTTGCTCCGGTTCGGCGGGGTCGCTCACGTTATACCCCCAGACGCGTTCGTTGCCCAGTACGAGGAGCATGTCCCCCGCGAGAAGAAGTTCGCCCTGGGCGGGAATCGAGGCGACGACCGCGGGGTCTTCGGGGTCATCGAGATCCAGAATGTGCGTCGCATCGTCCCCACGCCGCATGCGATACCCGCTATAGTAGACCGCATCCTCGCCGGTCTTCAGGACGTCCGGTTCGTCCAATGCGCGTTCCTGGACGTTCGTGGTCGACCGTCGGGAAGTGGCGGCCGGTTCGCCACCCGCGTCCGCGGAATCTCCTTCAACGGCCATATCGTCCGTTTCGGCCCCGCCGGCGGTCAGGAAGACACGCTGCCTGGATCGGTCTGCGAAGTACTGAGCGAACTCGTCGGCCGAGTCGAACGTTGCCACGTCGGGATCGTCGTCGAACGCGGTTGGCGTCTCGGTGTCTCCCGGCTCGGGAACGCCGTCGCCCACGCCGACCGCCCCGGCACCGACGACGACGCCCACGAGGAGCGCGACCATGACCACCGCGAACGTTCCGTAGCGTTGCTCTACCATGTCAGCCACATCACGACATGGTCATATAGCCTCCACGAACGCTAAAACCGTCATTTTATCCACGTGCGTGAGCGCTGTATCCGGGTGGTCGGATGATCGAATCACCGGACAGTTTTTCTCCTCCGGGGATGGCATAGGTCGTATGGTCACGAGTCAGTACACCCACGTGACAGTCCCCGTCGACGACGTCGACGAGGCGATCGCGTTCTACCAGGACGTGTTCGGCTTCGAAGAAGTCCCCGCCGTCAAGTTCGAGACGCCGGTCCGGTGGCTCGACTGCGGTGGATTACAGCTCCACCTCCTCGAACAGGAGGTCCCTGCGCCCGAATTCCACCACTTCGCGTTACACGTCGATGACTTTGAGGAGTTCTACCGGCGGGCACGTGCCAATGATGGTGCGACCTTCGAGGCGCTCCCGAATACGGCATTCCGGGACGGGAATCCGCCGATCGCGTACCTCCCGAACGGGACGGTGCAGGCCTATCTCCGCGATCTCTTCGGCAACTTCATCGAGGTCAATTATCCGGACGTGGCGGACATCGACCCCGACATCGTGCCGAACCTCGTCGAGCGGCCGGACGTCTCGCCGGATACGCCCGAGGACGGGGACATCTACGGGGAATACGGCCTCGAACCCGCAGATTAAATCGATTGGAGGCCCCGGGACCTAGAGGACCGTTCGTTGGCACGTCCCGCAGAGGTGTTCCTCTTTGACGTCGACCTCCCGGACCGTCGGTGAAAAACTCATCACGCAGCGACTGTTCTCGCAGTGATCGAGGCCCAGGGTGTGGCCGACCTCGTGGATGACTTCCTTCCGAACGCGATCGGCGAAGACGTCGTCCGGGTGTTTCGCCGTGACTCCGCCGTCCGATGAGGTCCGGAGGCGGTTGGTGGAAACGACGCTGCCCTTGCCATCGAGATAGGCCAGTCCAAACACGTAGTTCCGTCGGCGATAGAAGAGATCCTCCGTCGTGATGGCGATGCTTTTCTCGCCGGTTCCCACCTTGCTCGCGAGTTCGATGAAGGTCTCCGCGCGGTACTGGTCGCGATCCTCGTCGTAGGCGTCCGACGGGATCTCGCTTGTAGATTGCATCGAAACGTCGGCATCGTAGACCGCTCGGAGTGCCGTCGAAGCGGCCCGCTTGACGGTCGCAGGGACCTGCCCGACGGGCACGACATCGATCCGCATTGGCCTCACCCAGGCAACGCCACCAAATAAACACCACGACCGAGTGTCGACGGAAACGACAATCGACTTATCCCCCCTCCGCGAGCGCTCGTTAACGTCGCCATAATGGACGAGCCGAATTTCGCGGAGATCATCCGACACTCGCCCGGGCAATACGCCCTCGCCGTCGGCGTTCCGCTGTTTGTCGCGGCCGGACAGCTCGCGAA
>CAYSMB010000127.1:0-5025 GCA_964432005.1 uncultured Halobacteriales archaeon | reverse complement strand
GGACCAGCTCGTGGACGAGGTCGGTGATCGGCTCGGCGTCCTGATCGAAGATCGCGCCGAAGCCGCGCACCCGTCGCTGGATGGCGTCGTAGGTGGCCTCGTGGATGATCCCCCGTTCGTCCAGGGACTCCCGGCGGGCCGGATCGTCGAGGAACGACAGGAACGACTGGTAGGTGCCATCGGTGTCCTCACGGCCGAAGAACTGGTCGAGCAGCTCGCGCAACCCCTGATACTGGTGGTCGTTCAGCCCCGCCCCGGCAGCCAGCCACGGGTTCGACTCGACCATCGTAAACGGGATCGTGAAAGGGAGCCACTCGGCCCGGTGGGCTTCGGCGGAGTAGCGGGCGTTTCCGACCGCGGGCACCAGCGCCTTGGTATCGGGATGGCCGCCCGTGGCGATCCCCTCGCGCTCGTATCGATCGGCGACGTCCCCGGGGAGGTCCGGGTTGTCGTCGTGCATCTGGGCGTACTCGTCCTGGGGATCGAACTGGACGACCGCGAGCTGTGGCGTCCGATCCTCCCCCATCCGGTAGGTCCGCCCGAGGTACTGTCGGAGGAGGTTCTTGGCCGCGTGGGTCTTGCCCGAACCGGTCCCCCCGGCGATCAGCGTGTGCCGGAATACCAGGGGATCCCCGCGTGCGTAGTCGTCACGGAGGCGGTAGTCGATCGTCGGCGGCGTGGCGGCGGTCTGGATGCGCTGGCCGCCCACGGCGAGGTGGCCGACGAAGACGCCCTCGCCCGGTATGTCGAGGCCGGTCTTGATCTCCCCCCGATCGACCGCGGCGCGCACGGGGGTTTCCGGGGTCGGAACCCGATCGGCCATCCGGCGAGTCAGCTCGCCGTCATCCTCCATGAGGACCGCAAGCGGGCGGAGCGTGGCGATGAATTTGTAATCGCGTTCCTCGAAGTCGTCCCGATCCATCGCCCGCCGGGCGTGGATCTCCGTCGCGTCGTCGGCGACGAATTCCTGGCCGTATTCGAGCCCGCTGACCCGACAGAACAGGTGCTCGCCGTCCGGATACGGGACGATCACGTACGTCCCCAGCCTGAGGTCCCGACGGTTACCGGCGGTCACGTAAGCGCGGATACGGGTATCCTCCGCGTGTTCCCCGATCGCGAGCCCTTCCGAGACGGCGATGGTGCCGATCGCGTCCGCGGCCGAAGGTGCCGGAAGATCGAGCGTCTCGACGTCGGCTGACGTGTCGGCCCCCGCCGCCCCCCGTTCGAGGTCCTCGTCGACGTCCCCATCCGGGTCGTACTCGCTGAAATCCCCGAGATCGGCCATGCCGGGGGCACTCCCCCGAACACCATAAACGGTGCACCGACGCGGGCTCAGGCGTCCCCGCCGCCGCGCAGCTCCACGGTGACGTCCTCGCTGGGAATGCCAATCCTGGCGAACTGGGTGCGGAGATGCTCCCGGCCGCCGGCAATGGCGTCTTTCCGGGTATCGAACCCCCGGGGGATCGGCGCCTCGAAGGCCAGGCGGATCTCGCGATCGCCGATCCGCTGGGTCGCGCCGCCGGAGGCGACCTCGTAGAACTCGTCACAGACCCAGACGTACCGCGCACCGACATCGGGGGTGCCGGAGAAGCGCGGCGGGTCCTCGTCGGGCTCGTAGACCTGCCCCGTCAGGGTCATGCCCGCGGCAGAGCCCGCGAGGGTTAGCATCCTCGCCGCCCCCGAATCGATCCGTGCCGCCGGTACGTGATCACGCACGAAGAGCACCCGGCCCAATAGCAAAAGCCCACCGCTCACCACAGGCCCCAGCGGCGGTCGTCGTAGGTCCGGTCGACCTCCGTGTCCCACCGCGAGGCGATCACGTCGCGCAGTGATCGCCGCTCCCCGCGACCGATCCGTGCCAATCCGTCGGCCTTGGCGATGGCACGCGGGGGACCCCGTTCGGCCGCGACGCCGCGCAACACCATGCCGGTCACCCGATCGCGGCGCTCGGCGTCCGCGGTGACCCAGGCGGGCGCCTCCACGCGATAGATCGCCCCGTCCCGGGGATCGAGGATCGTCATGAAGGTGACCCCGGCCCCCGACGGGACGTCGAGCTCGAGGATGCCCCCGTCGGCCGTGAACGACCCGTCGGTCCCCGCCCGGGAATGAAACCAGTTGGTGTACGCGAGCGTGCCCGATTCCGGATCGGCGGCCGGCGCGAGGATGCGCCGGAACAACCCCGCGTCGTTGCGCCACGGGGCCGGGAGGCCGCTCCGCCGGAGCGTCCGCGTCAGGCGGTTGCTTGCCGGGTTTTTCACGAAGCCGATCACGGGCATGTCGACGTCCCGGCTGTTCTCGACGAGCTCGAGATAGTTCGTCACGATTTCGCCAGGAAGCGGCTCCGAGACGAGGCGATCGCGGAGCTCCCGATGGCGATCCTGCCAGCGGAGGAGTTCTTTCGGGTAGATCGGACCGTCGAGCATCAGGAGGTCATCGACCTCGGCCAGGTGGGCCTGCGCGTGGCTGCTTTCCGCGCTGTACAGGGCCAGCGAGTGCGTTACCGCTTCGGCGAACCGGTCGACTGGCGGCGCGGGGATCCACTTCTGGCGACAGTAACCGTCGTCGAACCGGGACCACTCCTCGTCGCCGATCCCCTGCTCCTGGCCCATGTGGACCGCCCCGACGATCGATCGCGATCGATGGAGCTCGTGATCGGAGGGCTCGCGGGCGATGGCGGCATGGGCGACGTCGACCACCGCGCCGTTGCGGTAGGTCGTCGGGTTGAGGGTGCCCGCGTCGAGGCCGTGGCTGCTCGCAAACGGGGGATCGATGAGCGCGACGGCCTCGATGTCGACCCGGTGGCGTTCGCGCTCGTCGACCGGCTCGAGGACCACCTCGTCGTCGGCGCGCAGGGGGTCGAGAAAGGACTCCCAGACGCGTTCGGCCAGCCGATCGTGATCGTCGTCGGCGACCGTGCGTTCGAGCTGGCTCGCCAGGGCGGCGATGCCGTCCACGTGGACCGGGTCCAGCGTCATCGGCGCACCTTCCATCGGGGGCGCGAAAAAGGAACGGGTCGAACGCGGCATTTGAAATATCGGGCCACGAAGGGCTCGGCGTGGAGGACAACGACCGGGCGATCGCGACGTTCACGATGGCCGGCCACGGCCTCGTCCACTGGTTCGAGACCGCGATCCCGATCCTGCTCGTGGTCTGGATTGCCGAGTTCGACGTCTCGCTCGCCCTGATCGGCGTCGTGGTCGCCTTGGGGTATGCTCCCTTCGGGCTGGGGGCGCTTCCGGCGGGAGTTCTCACGGATCGCTTCGGTTCCCGCCGCATCGTCCTCGTCTGTCTCGGCGGGATGAGCGCGGCGTTCCTCGTCATCGCGGCCGCAAGTGGGATCGTCACCCTCGCCGTCGGGCTCGTCCTGTGGGGGATCGCCGCGAGCATGTATCACCCGGCGGGGCTCGCGCTGATTTCGACCGGTGTGCACAATCGCGGGACGGTCTTCGCGTATCACGGGATTGCGGGGAACGTGGGCATCGCGCTGGGGCCCCTGACGACGGCGGCACTGCTCATCTGGTTCGACTGGTCGATCGTCGCCCTCGTGCTCGCGATCCCGGGGCTGATCGCGCTGGCCTTTGGCATCAAGGCATCCTTCGATCCGTTCGCGGCGGCCGACGAGACGGCCGAAGCGGACAACGAACCGCTGTCGATCGGCGGATTCCTGGCCGATTCCCGAGCGTTGTTCGCGAGTGCGTTCCTGTTCGTGTTCGTCCTGGTGACCTTCGAGGGGCTGTTTTATCGGGGGATGCTGACCTACCTCCCGGAAATCATGCACGACCTGCCGACGCTCGCCAACCTCGAACTCGGAGCAGCTTTGGCGGGCGTCGAGCCGTCGGATTTCATCTACGTCGGGCTCCTGATCGTCGGGATGGGCGGGCAGTACGTGGGCGGGCGCGCGACGGAGCGATTCGCCCCACCCGTCGGGCTCGCCGGGCTCTTCCTGATCCTCGCGGTGTTGGCGGTGGTGTTCGTCCCGGTCACCGCGCTCGGCATGGGCGGGCTCCTCGCGTGGGCAGCCCTCGTGGGGCTGTTCCTCTTTGCCATTCAGCCGTTCTACCAGGAGGCCGTCGCCGTCTACACGCCCCCGGCGGGTCGGGGGCTCTCGTACGGCTACACCTACCTCGGCGAGTTCGGGCTCGGGGCGGCCAGCGTCGCGATCGGGGGGTTCCTCCTCGACGTCTACGCCGTCGGCGTCTTCTTCGGGGTGCTCGCCGGATTCGCCGTGGTCGGGGTGGCGCTCGCCGTCCTGCTGTGGGGACGAGGGACCGCAAAAACGACAGGTAGTTCCGGGGGCTCGACGAGCGACTGACCATGGAGGCGGCGCTGATCGTGTTGGACGGTTGGGGGCTCGGGCCGGCCGACGATCCCGCCCCCCGCAACGCCGTCGCGGCCGCCGATACGCCGACCGTCGACGGCCTCGACGAGCGTGCCGCCGACGGGCGCCTGTCCGTCTCGGGCCGGGAGGTGGGCCTGCCGGACGGCCAGATGGGCAACAGCGAGGTCGGTCATCTCAACATCGGCGCCGGCCGGGTCGTCTTTCACGAATACACGCGGATCAACGAGGCCATCCGGGCCAGCGAACTCGCCGTGATGGACGGCGAGGATGCCGAACTCGCCCCCGGCGACGGTCCCTTCGACCGCAATCCAGCTTTTTTGGAGATATGCGACTATGCAGAGGCGCATGCGGGCCGGCTCCATGTCCTCGGCCTGGCCAGCGACGGCGGGGTGCACGCGGACATGCGTCACCTCATGGCACTCGCCGAGCTCGGCGCCGGCCGAGGTCTCGACGTCGTCGTCCATGCCTTCACGGACGGGCGCGACACGGATCCGACCGCCGGCTCGGGCTATCTCTCGAGGTTCGCGGACGTCATCGAGCGCCACGAAGGCGCCCGGTTCGGATCCATCGCGGGGCGATATTACGCGATGGATCGCGACGAGAACTGGGAGCGCACCGTGGAGGCATACGACGCACTCGTTCGGGGGGAGGCTGCCCACGATGCCCCGACCGCCGTCGCGGCCGTG
>CAYSMB010000126.1:0-5327 GCA_964432005.1 uncultured Halobacteriales archaeon | reverse complement strand
TCACCCCGAACCCCCGACGCGCGTCGATTGACCGTTCCGCCGGGGGTCCCCGCATCGTCACTCGCCGGGGAATTCGACGTCGGTCATCGGCACGCCCCCCGCGTCGGTCGTCGGCTCGTAAGCCTCGACCGCCGCCTCGAGCATGTCGAGCTCCACCCCGAGTTCCCACCGGGCCGTGTTGATGGCCAGGTCGTAGATCCGGAGATCCTCGAAGTCGATGTTGTAATATTCGGCGTAGCGACGGCGTTCGCTCTCCTGGCGCATCTCGGTTCGCTCGCGTGCGTCCTGGACGCTCCAGCCCTCGCGTTCGGCGATCCGGCGGGCCCGAACCTCCGGCGGGGCGTCCAGCCAGAACCGGAGATCGGCGTGCTCGCCGGCCATCCACCCCGCCAGCCGGGATTCGAGAATGAGATCGTCTCCGTCGATGGCCGTCGTTCGGAGCCGGCGGTCTAGCTCGAGGTCGATGGACTCGTCGGTTTCGGCAGCCTCGTTGAATTCCTCGACGGTCATGCCTCGATCGTCAGCGAGGCCGCGAAAGATGTCCCCACCGCTGACGTGCTCGAACCCCAGCCGTTCGGCCAGTGCGGCCCCGGCGGAGCTGGTCCCGCTGCCGGGGGGACCGGACATCGTCACCAACATATGCGGCGTGGGTGCGAAGCGCTCAAAGAGGTTTTGGACGGGATCTACCCGGTGGGCGTCATCTGGATATTCAGCGATTTCCGGATGAGCTGGGTGAACGCGAGCGAGCAGACGAAATACCAGACGAGCCAGGGCTCGAAGTACCAGATCAACTGCGTGTCCCAGCTCATCGCCCCGCTGGTGAGGGGCAGGACGACCTCGCCGAGATCGATCCCCCGCTCGGGATACGCGGGCGATCCGAGGCGGCTACTGACCGCCCACAGCAGCCAGAGGAACACGGGGATCGTGAGGAACATGATCCAGACCATCGGTCGGAACTGCTCTTTGAACATGCCCAGCTGATCGCCCATCGCTTCGAGCTGTTCCTGCTGGATCTGGTCGAGCGCCTCCTCGTCGCCCTCCTCCTTGGCTTTCTTGCGACGCCGGTTGATCGCCTGCATGCGCTCGCGGTATTGGGCCATCTTCTCGCGGTCGGTGAGGTTGGCCTGCAACAGCGTCGAGTACAGCCCCGTAAAGAGTGCCAACAGCATGATGACGCCGTAAAGCGGCATCATCGAGACGAGCGGTCCGATCAGGATATCCATCGTGTTTCCGGCGATTTCGCGGGCCGGTTCCCACGCGTATCCCGCGAACAGCGAGACCGCGAAAAGTGCCGCCAGCTTGTCCCACTGGGTCCACTGCGAGCCCTCGATGTCATCCGAATCCGATGTCGCAACGAGGTAATCGATGTCGAGTTCGTCGAGGACATCCTTGGTTTCCTCGGGCTCGGCCAACTCGAATCCTCGAGTGCCGTCCACGAGGACTCCCTTCTCGATCAGCCGCCCCCATTGGCCGCTCGAGAGTTCGTCCCGGACGTCGGCCCACTCGACCTCTCCGTCGCCTTCGTCGGTCGCCTCGACGATCGAGGCGATGGCCTCGCCGAGGCCCGGATCCTCGTCGACGAGCTCCCGTACCTTCCCCGCGGTGCGTGCCATCGTCGGAATTACCCCATCGGCAAATATGAAACTTCCACGTTACACCTTCGCGTCGAGGATGTCCGTGATCCGTTCGAAGACCGCGTCCGAGTTCCCCTCGCCGTCGATCGCCTCGAAGGCGGGATGGTCCCGGTAGTGCTCGATCACGGGTCTGGTCTTCTCTTCGAACTCCTCGAGTCGGGTTTTGACCTGCTCGGCCTTGTCGTCCTCGCGCTGGACCAGCCGATCCCGGATCTCCGGATCGTCGGGCATGTCGAACTCGACGTGGTAGTTGCGCCCGGTTTCGGGATCGACGCGCCGCCCGGAGAGTCGCCGCATGAGTTCCTCCCGGCCCACTTCGATCGATAGGATGGCATCGAGGTCGGTCACCCCTTCGAGGTGCTCTGCCTGGTCGATCGTGCGAGGGTAGCCGTCCAGCACGAATCCATCGAGATCGTCGAGGGCCTCCTCGACGACGCGCTTCATGACCGGATCCGGCACCAGCTCGCCGGCGTCCATGTACTCGCCCGGGGTCCCGTGTTCGGTCTCCATATCCTTGTTCTCGCGCAGCATGTCCCCCGTGGCCACGTGGGGAATGTCGTAGCGTTCGGCGATGCGTCGGCTCTGGGTTCCCTTCCCCGCGCCGGGCGGTCCTAACGGCAGGACCCGCAAGTCAGTCATGCTCGGCTGTCACCCGGGGAGCGCTAAAGGGTTATCCGTTCCCGACGGTCGCGCGGTCGCGGGCATCCCAGGCGTCACAGGCCTCCATGTCGTCCATGGTCTCCTTGTGATACCCGCAGTACGGCGACATCCCGTTGGAGCCCCGGACGTACTCGAAGTGTCGACAGTTCCCGCAGTACCGGTCGACGGGTGCGGGGTCGTCCGCGTTCTCCTCCGAGAGGATGGCGCCGTCGTCGCCGTCGAAGGGCGAGTCGAGGTCGACCGGAGTGCTGCCCCCGTCGCTCACGGTGGTCGTCGATGTGGGCGAGTCGGAGCCGAACAGGCCGATGCCGCCGAGGCCAGATCGGATCGTCCGGTCGACCTCGACGATCCGCGTCCGACCGGCGGTCTTGACCTCGAGGTTGACGGTTCCCCCCGGGTCGTTTCGGGTCTTGAAGTTCGCGACGGCGACGAAGAAACACCAGAAGGTGATCAACGTGCCCAAGCAATAGATCGCCGCGGTCTCGAAGGTGTAGTGACGTTCGACGCCCCGTGTCCCGAGCCATTGTTCGGGGTAGACAAACGCGAAGAGGATCACGCCGACGACGGCGATCCCGGCCCCCAGCGCGGCGGTCGCCCGGAGCCGATCGCTTGCCGGTAGGACCGTCAGTATTCCGATGAAGGCCGCGGGGACCCCCAGTCCGCCGAGGATGCCGGCGATCCGGCGGGTTTCGTACCGCCCGATACCCCACATCGAGAGGATTTCCGTCGAGGCGAGGACAAGCCCGATCACGGCCAAAGCCGCGCCGACGAGAAAGAGGGCCACCCCGACGGCGGCGCGACGCGGGTCCACGTTCCCGCCCCCGCGCCTCCGGTCGTAGACCTCAGCGAGCTCGGTCATGTGTGAGCCTTGCGGTCGGCGTACAAAACCTTACGTCAGACGGAGGTACGACACGGCCCCCGAGCGGGCTCAAAACGAGCTCCGGATCCGATCGAAGAGCCCTTGATCGACATCGATCTCCTCGCCGCCCGCCTCGGCAAATTCCTCGAGCGCCTCCCGTTCCTCGGGGCTCAGCCGCTGGGGCGTAACGACCTGGATCTGGACGTGGAGGTCCCCCTGACCCCGACGGCGCAACCGCGGCATACCCATGTCCCTGAGCCGCAGCACTTCGCCGCTTTGGGTCCCAGCAGGGACATCGAGTTCGACGGGACCGTCGAAGGTCTCGATGACGATGGTATCCCCGAACACGGCCTGGGGGAACGAGATCGGCTCGCGGGTGTACAGATCATCCCCATCACGCTCGAAGTCCGGGTGATCGGCCACGCCCACCTCGATGAGCAGGTCGCCGGGGCGGGCCCCTCGTTCGCCGGGGGCACCTTCCCCTTCCATGCGCAGGGTCTGGCCGTCGCTGATCCCCGCTGGGATATCGACGGTCAAGCTCGCATCCTCCCGAACGACGCCGTCCCCGCCACAGTCCGAGCAAACCTCGTCGACGAGCTCGCCCTCCCCGTCGCAACGGGGACATGTTTGGGTTTGCTGGATTCGCCCCAAGGGGGACTGTTGGACGCGCGTGACCTGTCCCCGGCCGTTGCACTCGGGACATCGCTGGCGGTTCGCGGACGGCGGATGGCCGGCGCCATCGCAGGTCGAACATGCCTGCGGTCGCGCGAGGTTCAGCTGTTTGCTCACGCCCTCGTAGGCCTCCTCGAGGTCGATGGTGAGCGAAGTGCGGAGGTCCTGGCCCTGTCGCGGCCCGTTCCGCCGCCGGGCGTCGCCGCCGAAGAACTGCTCGAAAATGTCGCCGAATCCCCCGAACGGGTCGCCGGCACCGCCCCCGCTGAAGGGATCGCGGCCTCCCTCCTCGAAGCCGCCACGTTTCTCGGCTTGGGTGAACCGCTCGTGACCCATCTGGTCGTACGCCGCCCGCTTTTCCTCGTCGGTCAGGACGTCCTTTGCCTTCTGGATGCGTTTGAACTTCTCTTCGGCATCGGGCTCGTCGCTGACGTCGGGGTGATATTGGGCGGCCTTTCGGCGGAACGCGCGGTTGATCTCGTCCTCGCTGGCATCGCGGTCCACGCCGAGGACCTCATAGAAGTCCTCGTTCATTCGTTACGCGTGAATAAACCGCGACCGTACTTGAACAGAACGGCTCGACGCGAACGTTTTTCCTCGTCTCCACCGTGCGTTCGCTATGGCGGTAGAGGACGCCCCCTTCGAGGCCGTCGCGTCCGTCGACGACGCCCGCGAGAATGCCCCGATGATCGTCCGGGCCGACGGGCGTTCGATCGGCCTGTTCTACCACGACGACAAGTTCTTCGCCACCGACAACCGCTGTCCCCACATGGGCTTTCCCCTCACGGACGGCACGATCGAGGACGGAATCCTGACCTGTCCGTGGCACCACGCCCGCTTCGAGCTCGAATGTGGCGACACCCTTGATCCGTTCGCCGACGACGTCGGGACGTTTCCCGTCGACGTTCGGGACGGGACCGTTTACGTCAATCCTCAGCCGCCCCGATCGAAACCGCCGGACGAGCACTGGCGCGAGCGCCTCGAGCATGGCCTCCGGGAGAATCTGGATCTGGTAATCGCGAAGGCCGTCATCGGTCTCGACGCGGCCGAAGTCCCAGCTGACGAGGCCGTCGAACTCGGCACCCTGTTCGGGACCGAGTACCGCGCGGCCGGGTGGGGGCGGGGGCTCACGACCCTCGGGGTCATGACCAATCTGCTTCCCGACCTGATGACCGAGGATCGCCGGCGGGCACTCTACGTGGGACTGGGGGAGGTCGCCGACAATACGGCGGGCTCGCCCCCAGCGTTCTATCAGGACCCGCTATCGAACGAGGATATCTCCACCGACCAGCTGCGGCGCTGGTTTCGCGAAACCATCGAAGTTCGGGACGCTGACGGGGCCGAGCGGGTCCTCCGCGCAGCGATCCGGGCGGATGTCGGCGAACCGGCGATCGCGGGCATGCTGGTCGGGGCGGCGACCGACCATCGGTTCCTCGACACCGGCCACCGCCTCGATTTCATCAACAAGGCCTTCGAGACGCTGGATCGGATCGGCTGGGCTG
>CAYSMB010000125.1:0-5350 GCA_964432005.1 uncultured Halobacteriales archaeon | reverse complement strand
CGCGCTCTTCGAGTCGATGAGCGGCCTGACGACGACCGGCGCGACCGTCCTCGACGACGTCGGGATCGACCGCTCGCTCATGATGTGGCGGCAAATGATCCAATGGCTGGGCGGGTTAGGGATCCTGATCCTCGTCACGGCGGTCCTATCTGAACTCGGCGTCGGCGGTGCCCAGCTGATGGAAACGGAGACACAGACACAGAACGTCGATCGACTGACACCGCGCATCTCCGCGACGGCGCAATTGATCGTCGGTCTTTACGTGGCGTTGACAGTGGCCGTCATCGCAGTGCTATATGCGCTCAAATTGTCCGGGCTCGCCTCGGACATGACTATCTACAATGCCGTGGCCCACGCGTTCACGTCAATTTCGACCGCTGGGTTCTCCCCCGAACCCCGAAGCATCGAGGCCTTTGCCCCGGCGGTCCAGTGGGTCCTCATTCCCGTGATGCTGGTCGGCTGTGTCAGCTTCGTCTTGCTGTATTTCGCGCTTCGGGGACAGCCTAAGCGGCTGCTGCGCAACGAGGAGTTTCACTTCTTCCTCGGCGCGTTCTTCGGCCTGGGCGGTCTCGTCGCAATCTTGCTCTGGCTCTTTCCCGAGTTGGAGATGACGAACATCGAGACGATCCGGCACGGATTGTTCAACGTGGCGTCGATCATCACGACGACCGGGTACGCGAGTATGGATTTCAACCTCATGTCCTCGGCCGCCCAGAACGTGCTCTTTATCGCCATGTTCGTCGGCGGCATGGTCGGCTCGACGACGTGTTCGATCAAATCGTTGCGCTGGCTGGTCGTGCTCAAATCGTTCCAACGGAATCTTTTCACCGCCATTCATCCCGACGCGATCCGCCCGGTGCGGGTCTCCGGGCGTCCCGTCGACGAGGAGACGATCCGGGATATCAACTCCTACGTTCTGTTGAGCATCGTGATCTTCTTCCTCCTCACGGTGTTCGTCGTCGTCGACGGCGCCAGGGCGGACGTGAACCCGACCGAGTTCGAGGCGATGAGCGCCGCCGCGTCGACGTTTCTCAACATCGGCCCCGCCTTCGGGATCGCCGGGCCGATGGACAACTACCTCGCCTTTCCGATGTCAACTCGCGTCGTGATGATCGTGCTGATGTGGCTGGGCCGGATCGAGATCATCCCCGTGTTGGTGCTTTTCACGTGGTCGTTCTGGACGTCCTGACCGGCGTTCGCTGAATCAGTACCCTTATCGGGATAATCGATGTCAGGACAGCTACGAGGGGTGCTTGATGACACGCCGGGTCGATCTGACGGCGACGGCTAGCTTCCTGGGAACCGTCATCAAGTTCGTCGCCGTCGCGATGGCGATCCCGTTGGTCGTGGCGGTCGTGTACGGCGAGGACATCTGGGTCTTTGCTGTCTCGATCGTCGTGACCGTCGCGATCGGATTGGCTCTCGAGCAACTCGACGACGACCCCGAGATGGGACCGGCGGAGGCGTTGTTGCTCGTCACCATCTCCTGGATGGCCGTCTCCATCATCGGGGCCGGCCCGTACCTGTTGTCGACGATGGGCACGGATTCATCGCTGGTCCATCCGATCAACGCCCTCTTCGAGTCCACGAGTGGCTTTACGACAACCGGCGCGACCGTGATGAACGAGATCGGCACCGCGCGATATTCTCACGCGCTGTTGATCTGGCGCCAGCTGTCCCAGTGGCTCGGCGGGATGGGTATCATCGTGCTCATGGTCGCGATCCTCCCCGAACTCGGCGTCAACGGGGCTCAACTGATTCGTGCGGAGGCTCCCGGCCCGGAACTCCAGAAGATCACTCCGAGGATTGCGCAGACGGCCCGCGTCCTGTGGCTGGTGTATTTCGGTTTTACCGTCCTGCTGGTCGGCCTGCTCACACTCCTCCATCACCTCCAGCTCGCGCCGAACATGCACCTGTTCAATGCCGTGGCACACGGATTTACGACCCTGCCGACCGGCGGGTTCTCGCCGGAAGCCGATAGCATCGAGGCCTTCGCGGCCCCGGCCCAGTGGACGATCATCCCCTTCATGCTCGTGGCCGGGACGAACTTCGCCCTGTTCTGGTACCTGCTCGGCGGTGACCTCCGCGGACTCGTGACCGATCCCGAATTCAGGGCCTACATCGGCGCGGTCGCCCTCGCTTCGATCGCGCTGGTCTTTACCCTCTATCGCGGTGCCGCCGCTTCCGACGCCGTAGAGTGGGGACGCGTGGCGGAAGGCGCGCTCGGGGATGCCGTGCGCGAGGGGATCTTCCAGATCAGTTCGATCCTCAACTCGACGGGATATGCGACGAGCGATTTTGCCGCTTGGGATACGAGCGCCCAGATCATCGTCCTGTTCGTGATGTTCATCGGCGGTTCGGCCGGCTCGACGGGCGGGGGCATCAAGGTGGTCCGGTGGCTGATCGTCCTCAAGGCCGCCCGCCGGGAGTTGACGACGGCCGCCCGGCCGGACGTCGTCTCGACGGTCCGGCTTGGCGACACGGTCATCAGCGAGGAGATCACGCGGCGCATCTTGGCCTTCACCCTCCTCTATCTCGTGATCTTCGGCCTCGCGACGGCCTTTTTCATGCTCGACAGCATCCGGGGCGGGTACGAATTCACCGTCCTCGAAGGCATGAGCGCGTCCATCGCCACGCTCGGGAATATCGGCCCGGGATTCGGGCAGCTGGGCCCGTTCGGCAACTACCTCGCGCTGACTTCCGAGACGAAGCTCGTCATGGTGTTTCTCATGTGGATCGGCCGGCTCGAGATCGTCCCCGTCCTCGCGATTTTCACCGGCCTGTTTTGGCGGTCTTCGTAGGCCGCCGCCACGATCGCCCGAATCGACAGGTAGACAAAGACGGACGGCGGCCTCGGGGGTATGAGGGCCGTGTTCACGCGAACGAGCGCGGTCGTCCTCTGGGCGGGCGCCGTGGCGGTCCTCTCGACGGTCACCGGAATCGTCTACATCGGCACTCCCACGGTCATCGCCCCGCTCGATCCGTTCCTTCCGGAGACGGTACGCACGGTCGCCGGCTTCACGGGGACACTGACCGGGTTTCTCCTGCTGGCGAGTGCCTTCGGGCTCCGGAGCGGCCTCCGTGTCGCCTGGGTGACCACGATGGTACTGCTGCCCGCGGCGGCCGTCCAGGCCCTGATCCAGTCGAGTCCGCTGTCGATCCCGCTGATCGTCCTCGCCCTGGCTGCCCTGCCCGTCGTCTATCGCCACCGCGCGGCCTTCGATCGGCGGACGAAACTGGAGGATTCCCAGATCGCGGCGGGCTTCGCGCTTCTTGGGGCCCTCGCGTACGGCACGGTCGGATCCTTCGCCCTTCGGGAGCAGTATCGGATGATCGAGACACTGCTGGATGCCTTTTATTTCACGCTCGTCACGGCCACGACGGTCGGGTACGGGGACGCCGTCCCCGAAACCCAGGTCGCCCGACTGTTCTCGCTCTCGGTCGTATTGCTGGGCGCGACGAGTTTCGTGTTCGCGGGCGGGGTCCTGTTGGGCCCCGTGCTCGAATCGAGGTTCAAACAAGCTCTCGGGAGAATGACCATGACACAACTCGAACAACTGGAGGATCACGTCCTCGTGCTCGGCTACGGGGACCTGACCGAATCGATCATCGAACAGCTGCAGGGCCGCATTGACTTCCTCGTGGTGACCGAACACGCCGAACACGCAACGCGGCTGTCAGACCGGGGAATCAGCGTTCTCGTGGACAACGCGAGAGACGCCGCCACGTTGGAACGGAGTCAACTCGCCAGCGCCAGAGCCGTGATCGCCGCATCGGACAGCGACGGTGACGATGCCCTGGCGGTCCTTACCGTCCGCCGGTTGAACGACGACGTGTTCGTCCTCGCTGGAGCGAGTAACGATCAGAATGCGGATAAACTCCGGGACGCCGGGGCCGACGCCGTCATCAGCCCCACGGCGATCGGGAGTCGTCTGCTCGCCGATGCCGCGATCGAACGAACGCCGATCGAGGAACTCACGGACGAGTAACAGTTTCTCCCGAGTTCCAGACGGCCTCGGCCAGGTTTTCGATGGTCAGATCCGTTCCGCTTCCCTCGCCCGGAAGAATATCCCCCAACGCGCCCCCGAACGCGGCGGCCGTCCAGACGACGCTGATGCGGGCGAGGATCTCCATCGATCCGTCCGGATCGCCGGCAACGTGACGTCCCCAGAGGACCAGCAATCCGGTCGCCGTGAGCAGCGAAACCGTGAGGACGCCGACGAGACGTCGGGGAATGAATCCGAAGATCGGTTTCGTGACGTGGACCTGGCGGATATCCGCCCAGTAGATCAGGCCGATCGTCAACCCGAAGATGAATGCGACGTTGGCGAGCAAGAAGATCGGCACGCCGACCACCGTATGCCGGAGGAACCACGCCGCGATGTCGAAGACGCCGTCCTCGACGAGGAGCGGTAACGACAGGATCACGCCCCCAACGAAGGTCTCGGCGAGATCGTGGGTCGTGTACATCTGAATGCGTTTCTCGAGGAGGTTCGAACCGGGAATCCGGCGAGCAACGCGCATCGTCCGGCGGACCTGTTGGAGCTCCTCGGGCTCGTCGACGAGGCCTTCGAGCTCGCGGAGTTGGTCGAGCAAGTGTTGTACGTCGGGTTCGTTCGGCAAATCGTCGGGTGCGGACCGGGCCATGCTGGCCTACGCTCCGCCCGCGCTCGAAAAGGTTTCCCGGCAGTCTCAAACTCGATCGCGAAGGTCGCTCAACCGGTCTTCCACGTCGTCGATGGCCTCTTGGACTTCCCGACGTGCGGATTCGCCGGCCTCTCGCGACTCGTCGATCGCCTCGGCGAATTCCTCGCGGACACGTTCGATCGTCCGGTCCACCCGTTCGAATCGATCACTGTCGCTGTCGCTCATTGCATCGGTACCATAAGCACGGGTCACCTTCTAAATGTGGCGGGTTATCGGAAGCCCCGTAGCGCGACCGTGATCAACACGAGGGCGAAAAACGCGACGATCAGCCATCGCGCCATCTGGGTGTTGAGCGCCTCCGAAACTAACGCCAAGACGTCGAACCCGACGGCTTGTCCGACCGCGTACAACAACAGGAGGAGCCCCAACACTAGAAGGCCCAACCGAATGGTCGAGGCGGCGATGGCCTCGACCGGTCCTTCGTCCTAACGGCGCCGTTCGGAACGGGTGTCGTGGCCGCCATCGTCGGCGTACTCCTGCTCGGACATAACGTGTATTTACCGTCTGCGCGCATTACTAGCCGGACCGTAATCGTCGCCGTCGGCGCCCCGGCGGCACACTAAAGAGGGGCGATCGGGAAATTCCCGACAGGGCCCTTGGCTTAGTCCGGTCGAAAGCGACCCGCTCATAACGGGTTGAGCGC
>CAYSMB010000124.1:0-5399 GCA_964432005.1 uncultured Halobacteriales archaeon | reverse complement strand
GACCCGCATGACCGACGGTGAGACGAATGGGCGCGATCGAGGAGGTCTTCGACGATCTCGAGACGGAGGTCTCCCTCGAGGACTTTCGCTCGGCTGTACACGAGAAAGTCGAGGAAATGGCGGGCCTCGCCGACGAGGAGACGGCGGCGATGCTGATCGCCCACGAACTCCAGGACGAGGCGGTCTCGGCGATCGGGGACATCAAACCCGGGATGGAGGAGGTCTCGTTTCTCGCGAAGGTCCGCCGGGTCGGCGAGTTGCGCACCTTCGAACGCGAGGACGACGAGGACACGGGGCGAGTGATCAACGTCGAAGCCGTCGACGAAACCGGATCGGTGCGCCTGGCCTTCTGGGACGAGCAAGCCAAAGCCATCGACGACGGGGAGCTCGACGCGGGCGACGTCCTCCGGGTCAAGGGACGACCCAAAGAGGGATACGGCGGGCTCGAGGTCAGCGTCCACCACGCCGAACCCGATCCCGACGCC
Source organism: uncultured Halobacteriales archaeon (assembly GCA_964432005.1). GTDB lineage: Archaea > Halobacteriota > Halobacteria > Halobacteriales > SKNY01 > SKNY01. Next base: position 4,914 of record CAYSMB010000124.1, on the reverse strand, counting down.
GACATCGGGGTCGATCTCGACGAGCGCGAACGGATCGAGGACCTGTCGGTCGGCCAGGAGGGCGTCGAGATCAGCGGCCAGGTTCTCGATGTCGACGAGGTGCGCACGTTCGATCGGGACGACGGCAGCGAGGGCCGCGTGGCGAACATCGTCGTCGGCGATGAGACCGGGCGGATCCGGGTGACGCTCTGGGATGATCGCACCGAGGCCGTCGAGTCGTTCGACCCCGGGGACCGCGTCGATATCCGTGGCGGATCGATCCGGGAACGCGAGGGTGCGATCGAGTGTCACGTGGGTGATCGCGGCGGCGTCACCGAGAGCGACGAGGACGTCGAATTCGTCCCGGATCCGACCCCGATCGCGTCCGTCGAGGAAGGGGACGTCGTCGATCTTGCCGGCGTCGTCAGATCGACCGACCCCGTCCGGGAGTTCGACCGCGACGACGGATCGACGGGACAGGTCCGCAACGTGCGCCTCCAGGACGCATCCGGGGACATGCGGGTGGCGATCTGGGGGGAAGCGGCCGATCGCGAATTCGCCCCGGGCGGTGCCCGCTGGTTCGGCGACGTCGAGATCCGCGACGGATGGCAGGACGACCTCGAGGCGTCGGTGTCCTGGCGCTCCGCGATCGCCCCGATCGATGCCGATCAGGTCCCCACGGCACCGGAGCAGACCGAGGCCGAAGACACCGACGAGGAGGCCGGTCTCGACGCCTTCGCGGACGCGCAGCCGGCCAACGAACGGGCCGAGGGCGAGCCGGTGACCTTCACCGGCACCGTCGTCCAGACCGGGGATCCGACGATCGTTGATGACGGCGACGAGGCCGTAACCGTCGAAACCGACTCGGAGGTGATGCTCGGCGAGGAGGTCACCGTCGAGGGCGAACGCCATGGCGATTGGATCGACGCCGAGACCGTCGCTTCCGCCGACGGAAAACGTTAAGAGTCCGAATTTCGGCCCTCTGGTATGGGTGTTGAGCTCCCGTTCGCCCCCGTCGACGGGATCATCCGTCGACATGCCGACGGGCTACGCGTGAGCGCCGACGCGACTGCCCGGCTGGCCGAAGAGATCGAGGCCCACGGCGCGGAATTGGCCGTGGGTGCGGCCGAACGGGCCGACGCGGACGGGAGGAAGACGATCATGGCCGAGGATTTCGCGGTCGAATCGGTGCCCGACCGTGACGACGTCGCCTTGCCGATCGCCCCGGTCGATAGGATCGCCCGCCAGCGAATCGACGATCGATATCGGGTATCCATGGACGCACGAATCGCACTCGCGACCGAGCTCGAGGCCTTTGCCGATCGCGCCGCGTCAGCGGCCGCGATACTGGCACGACACGCCGACCGTCGAACGGTGACCGAACGCGACATCGAGACACATTTCGAACTCGCCAGCGGAGAATGAGGTTCGGCTTCGCCGAGGCCTGTCTCGATCACGACCCCGGCCCCCGCCATCCCGAGTCGCCGGACCGACTCGAGGCGATCCGCCAGGCCCTCCAGCCGGCCCACGGGGCGCAGTTTCACCGACCGCCGCCGGCCGATCGTGAGCTCGTACGGCGGGTCCACCACGAATCGCAAGTAGCCGAAATCGAAGAACTCTGCCGGACGGGCGGCGGGGCGATCGATAGCGACACCATCGTCAGCGAGGGGACCATGGACGCCGCCCTCGCCAGTGCCGGCATCGCCCGCTGGGTTGCCGATCAGGCCGACCCCGGGGTCGACCGGCGGGCCATCCCGTTCGCGCTCTGCCGGCCCCCGGGCCATCACGCCCGACCGGACCGCGCGATGGGGTTTTGCATCTTTAACAACGTCGCCATCGCCGCCGAGACGGCGCTCGAGGCCCCCGGCGTCGATCGGGTCGCGATCCTCGACTGGGACGTCCATCACGGCAACGGGACCGAACTGGTCTTCTACGACCGCGATGAGGTCGGCTTCGTATCGATCCACGAGGACGGCATCTATCCGGGCACCGGGGCGATCGAGGACACCGGGGAGGGGGCCGGCGAGGGGACGACGATGAACGTCCCGTTGGCCCACGGGGCCGATTCGTCGGCATACGTGGCGGCGCTCGACGACCTCGCGATCCCGTGGTTCGAGCGCCACGAGCCGGATCTCCTCCTGATTAGCGCCGGGTTCGACGCTCATCACCACGACCCCATCTCGCGGATGGGCTGTACGACCGAGTGCTTCGGCTCGCTTGCCGCCCGGGTCTGCGACCTCGCCGATCGGTGCGATGCCGGCATCGGCTTCGTCCTCGAGGGTGGCTACGGGCTCGATACCCTCTCCGAGTCGATCGTCATGATCAACGAGGTCTGCGGGGGCTACGAGCCCGTCATACCTGACGACGGCCTCCGCGAGGAGGATCGCGAACGGATCGACCGAGTGGCCGACGTTCACGGTCTCGGAGCGTAAAACGCCCCGAGCTCGCGCGCGAACGTCGGCAGCAATGCCAGGACGTCCGAGCCCGCCAGCACGGCGTATTCTTCCGCGAGGGCCCGGCGAACGTCCTTGCCCAACCCCGCCTGGAAGATCCGGTCGCTTTCGAGGAATGCTCGCACGCTCCGGACCTCGCGGTCCCGTTCGACGACGTAGCGACCCCCCTCGATAAAAGGCCCATAGGCCTCCGTTTCCACGTATCGCTCGAAAAAGGTCCGGGCGTGCTCCTCGACGTCGACCGGCGGGCCCTCGTGGCGCTCGATCGCGGGTCTTTCGTCGACCGCGATATCGAAGTACAGGACGGCGTCACCGTCGGCGAATGACGTCGCCCGGATCGGGTCGAACCCCTGTCGGTCGAGGGCGTCCGCGATCCCTTGCACCGACGTCCGCAGTTGCGGATACAGCTGGTCCTCGACCAGATCCGGGGCCGGGAACCGGACGGCGTAGGGCGTCGTTCGACGGCGCTCGAGATGGTCCCGGAGCTCGGTCTCGGAGAGCGGTTCCCGGTCTTTCATCTCGAATTTCTCGGGATCGGGGTCATCGCACAGGTCGCGGGCATGATGTTGGAAGCTCGCGAGACTGGCCGCACTGACGACCGCCGCGACGTTGCGCCCCGGATCAGTGGGGTCGATCACCACCAGCGGATCATCGAAACTCTCCTCACCATGATCGGCGGGGTCGAACCGGACGGGCGGATGCCACGACGTCGCTGCCTCGATGAGTTCCCGAACACCACCGTGTTCGAGCACGAGTAGTTCCGTGAGATAGCCCGAGAACCCCTCCGTCCGGAGGTCGCTCCCGTAGACGCCGATCGCCCGCAGGAATCGTTTGAGGACCCGGACATCGCCGGTGAGCTCCTCGTCGAGGCGGTCGCGCACGTATTCGGCGTGAAACGGCGTCCGATCGACGGACGAGCGAATCTTGGCCCCGCTGTCGACATCGAAACAGGGGACGAGATCGACCGAATAGCCCTCGAACTCCGCGGTTACGTAGGGATGCTCGGCGAACTCGAGGCGACCGGAGGGCAAGACTTCTCGGCCGATCGCGACGCCGATTTCCTCGAGCTCCTCGCGTGAGATCTCTTCGGGAAACCGCACGAAGATATCCACGTCCCGCTCGCCAGGCAGCCACGTGCCCCGAGCCGTGCTGCCGACTCGCAGGACATCCGCCTCGGCGTTCCGCTCGGCGACGGCGGCCTCCGTTCGTGCCACGAGCGTCTCGATGACTCTCTCGAGGTCGTCGATCTCGTCGGCGGTGGGTGTGACGCGCTCGCGGACGGTCGAAAGCACTCGGGCGAGCGCATCACTCATCGGGCGGGCGTAGAGGTACCGGTGGCGAAAGCGTAACGGTCTCGGCCCCGCAAAACGAAAACGCTATCAGGCGATTCCCACTACCGCACGGTGAGCCGCCGTAGCTCAGCTGGTAGAGCGCCTCGCTGTTACGGTACAGAGGCCTACTGTGTACCGCAGGGACGAGGTCGTCCCAGGTTCGAGTCCTGGCGGTGGCGTGCTGAAAGGGGGAGGAGCACCGTTCCTTCGCTCGTTGTTCTCGTACTGTGTTGACGACCATGACGTCCGAGTATCGAGCAGTGGGTTCATGCGAGGTTGGGACGTTACCTGAATGGAACAGCCCCCCGAGGAAGCCGGAAACCCATCGAGGACTCCGATGGGAATCGAGTAGGATCGACAATCGGCTCGAGTACCGGCGACGGTGGAGCGACGTGGGCCCGATTTCGTTTCGGGAATGGAACTGAAAATATTACATAAATTGTCATCATTCCAACCGCAATAGATATTGACCCACGTTAACAATTGACAATGATGGTGGGGAAATCCCCCCAGCCTCCTCTCGACGGGTGGTTTGAGCTCCTGTCGAACCAACACCGGCGAAAGGTTCTCTTTGATCTCCTCGAAAGCAATCCGCAGTACATTCATCCAGGATGCACGGATGATCGCGACCGGAGCTGGTGTGCCCTCGGGGAGCTGTACCACGTACATCTCCCGAAATTAGCCGACGCGAACGTCATCGAATGGGACCGGAAACGCGGGGTTGTCAGCCGGGGGCCGCAGTACGACGACATTCGGCATCTTTTGGAACTCCTGACCGACGAGAAAGACAGTATCGAGGACCCGAACGATTTCGCCTCCCGTTGATCCGCCGTCAGCGGTATTCACCACCGATGTCTTCGAACAGCGGTTTTGGGAACCGAGCGAGCCCGGCGCGCATGACATTCTCTCGCGCCTCGATCAGGCCTCCATAGCAACGCTCCTCGAGTTCCGAGCTCGACTTTTGTCCGAATCACTTCGCGAATCCCTTCGATCCGCACGTCGAGCTGACTCTATCGGGCGCTGGGGTCTTGCCCCTTTATTCAGCGGTTCCGGTGGCGGTCTGGACGTGCTCGTCGTAGCGATTATTAGGACCCGCTCTCGCTTCCGGGGACATGGAACGCTTGATCGTGCTGGATGCGACGATGGGCATC
>CAYSMB010000123.1:573-5449 GCA_964432005.1 uncultured Halobacteriales archaeon | reverse complement strand
ACACGCCACGTCCATCCGTCGATCGCGGCCATGATCGAGCGCTCGGCCCTGATTGCCGGCCTGGACGGATTTTCCCACGTGGCGGCGGGGAAGATCCTCGGTCGGGAGGCGGGCGGGACGATGCCCCACGCGTTAATTATCTGCTTCGGCCGGGGCAACCAGGCGGCGGCGTGGCAGGCCTTCGACGAGGCCGTGGCCTCGGACGTCCCCCGCGTCGCGCTCTGTGATACGTATGCTGACGAGGTCGAGGAGGCGGTGTTAGCGGCCGAAACGCTCGAGGACGATCTGGATAGCGTCCGGTTGGATACGACGAGTTCTCGACGCGGTAACTTCCGTCGCATTGCCCGCGAGGTCCGATGGGAACTCGAGGCGCGCGGGCACGACGAGGTGGGCATTTTCCTCAGCGGTGGCATGACCCCCGAATCGATCGCCGAGCTGCGGGATGTCGCCGAGGGATTCGGGGTCGGCGGATACGTAAGCAACGCCGATCCGGTCGAATTCGCCCTGGACATCGTCGAGGTCGAGGGCCGCCCCGCCGCCAAGCGAGGTAAGCTGTCGGGCCGGAAGCAGGTCTATCGGACCGACGACGGCGCCCACGCGATCGCGCTGGCCGACGCCGATGACCCGCCATCGGGCGAGCCGCTGCTGGAACCGGTGGTCCGTGACGGCGATCTCGTAGCGGATTTCGATCTGGACGCGGCAGCCGCGAGGGCGGCCGAGGAGATAGACCGCGTCCGCACGAACTGATCGATCCCGCCGCCGCGGTCCCCCTCGATTGTTCCTGGTCGGCCGACGGCCAATCAAGGGAAATGCTTACCACGGGCGGTGGGTATGCGATGGGCAACATGGGGGCGGCCTCGCCGGTCTACTACGTGATCAGCGATCTCCATATCGGCGGGGACGAACAGATGGGCGAGCTGCCCTACCGTGAGGAACTGCTCACCTTCCTCGGGGAACTCCCGGAAAAGGACGAAGACATCGAGTTGATCATCAACGGGGATGCCTTCGGGCTCTGGGAATACACGACTGCGGCCGGGCCGGAAAAGCTCGATCGACTGATCGAGACGTACCCCCGCGTCTTCGACCAGTTCCGCGATACGGGCACGGCGATCGACATCACATTGCTCCCCGGCAATCACGACCACGAGATCGCCGCGTACGAGGAATACGTCGACCGTCTGGGCGAGTACAATATCGACGTCAAGCAAGTCGAATCGATCACGCGGTGGATCGGTGACCGGGGGATCTGGTGCGAACACGGCCACCAGCACGACGAAAACAACCGCTTCGAGGATTTCGGCAACCCCCACGAGAAACCCCTCGGCTATCATTACAACGTTCGCGTTATCAGTCGGGCCGGACAGATTTCGGACCGCGGTCGCGTGCGATGGCTCGGGGACATCCAGGCGGTCACGCCGACCCAACGGATCGGCAACTGGTTTGTCTCGAAGTACTTCTACCAGGAGATGCACCCGGCCCTTCGATACGCGGCGATCCCGTTCCTCCTGTTGTTCAACATCAGCCTCGTCATGGCACTCCTGGCCGGACTGGACCTGGCCGGTCTCTGGTCGACGCCCGTGGATCTCGCGACGGCCTTTCTCGGCCGGTTCGGGGCGGCGGGATCGGCCGCCTATACGGTGCTGTCGGTCAACGTGGTGATCGTGGGGCTGCTCACGCTGATCGGCATCCCCGCGTATCTGGTCCTCCTCGATTTCCGGCGAACGATCGAGCGCTTCGGGGTCTTCGAGACGCCGTTGACGATCAACCCGAACGCGCCGTACGACGATGCGGCCCGAGAGGTGTTCGACACGAACGAGGACATCGACGTGTTCTGCTACGGCCACACCCACCGGCCAGCCATTCGCGAGGTCGACGGGGGCGTTCTGGCCAACAGCGGCACATGGCTCAAACGGCTGCACCGCCGGGACGTGATCGCCGGGCTGCTCCCGCCCGTTTACTATCCGTCCTACGAGCTCGGCGCCGTGCGGATCGCCGAGGAGGACGGTGGGCTCTCGGTCAGCTTCGAGGTCATCGATAAGCCGAGCCCGAGCGGTGATGAGTTGACCCTCACCGAACGGGCGCTCACCCTGGGACGGGAGCCACGACCGGAGTTTCCTGATCCCGTCCACGTGGAGTGATCACGCGGCCAGGACATCCGTCAGTTCGTGCACCGGTCGAGTGTTCAGTACGTCCGTCGCCTCGACCCACCCACGGCGGGCAGTATGGACGCCGTAGCGCATGTTCTCGAACTCGGTCGGACTGTGCGCATCCGTATTGATGGCGATTGTCGCATCGGCCTCGACGGCGGCCCGCACCAGCGAGCCCGAAAGGTCGAGCCGATTGGGATTGGCGTTCACCTCGAGGGCGGTCCCATGTTCGGCAGCCGCTGACGCGACGGCTTCGATGTCCGGCTCGAGCCCCCGTCGCCGGTTCAACAGCCGTCCCGTCGGGTGGCCGATGACGTCGACATGCGGGTGTTCGATCGCGGTCAGGAGGCGTTCGGTCGCGGCGGCATCGGCTTGATCGAGGGCACTGTGCGGGGAGGCGACCACGAGATCGAGGTCCGCGAGGACGTCATCCGGGAGGCCGACGCCCCCGTCAGCATCGATGTTGGCCTCCACGCCCGCCAGCACGTGGATGTCCGAGGCTGCATCGACTTCCCGCACGGTGTCGCGCTGTTCGTGGAGGTCCTCGACGGTCAGCCCCACCGTCTCGACGATCCCGGGCCCCATCGCATGGTCGCAGATCGCGATGTATTCGTGGCCGAACCGCTCGGCCGCGTCGACCAGTTCCTCGACCGTGTCGTTGCCGTCCGACCACGTGGTGTGGGCGTGCAGTTCCCCGCGCAGGTCCTCGGGTTCGAGCAGTGTCGGCAGCGAGCCCGCGGCGGCCGCGTCGATCTCGCCGCGATCCTCCCGCAACTCCGGGGGAATCCAGGGCAGCTCCAGCGCGTCGTACATGCTTTGTTCGGTCTCGCCGGCGACGCGCTCGTCGTCGGCTTCCCGGAACACGCCGTACTCGTTCATCTTGAGCCCGCGATCGATCGCCCGGTTGCGCAACCGGACATTGTGGTCCTTGCTCCCGGTAAAATACTGGAGCGCGCTGCCGAAGTGCTCGGGCCTGACCAGCCGTACGTCGACACGGATGCCCCTTGCCCGGACGCTCGCCTTGTTTTCGCCGGCCTCAATGACCTGGTCGACGCGCTCCCAGTCGGTAAAGGACGCCGCCGCATCCTCGGGTGCCTCCGTAGCGACGAGGACGTCGATGTCCCCGATCGTCGGCCGCCACCGCCGGATCGAGCCCGCAGTTTCGGCCGCCTGGATGGTCTCCGTCCCTTCCAAGTACGCGATCAACTCGTCGGCAACCGGACGGCCGTGCCCGAGGAGCTCCCGGGCGCTTGCCTCCTTGGCGAATGGAATGTTCTCGAGGATGTTCTCCTCCGTCTTCGCGCCAAATCCCTTCACGCTCCGGATCTGCCCGTTCTCAGCCGCCGCTTCGAGCGCTTCGAGCGACGTGATGCCGAGCGCCTCGTACAGCGCGCCGACGGTTTTCGGACCCACGCCCTCGACGGCGGTGAGCTCGTCCATCCGCACGGGCAACTCCTCGCGGAGTTCCTCGAGCTCCTCGATCTCCCCGGTCTCGAGGTATTCGATGACCTTCGAAGAGATGGCCTCGCCGACCCCTTCGATCCGGCCGACCGCGTCCGGACCGTCCGCCGCCAACTCCTCGATGGCGACCGGGTAATCGAGGATGTTCTCGGCGGCCCGGCGATACGAACGCGGCTTGTATTCGACGTCCTTGGCCTCGAGGAGATCGGCGAACTCCTCGAGCATCTCCGCCACCTCCGCGTTCCGACTCATCGCGCCAGACTCCGTTCGAGGTCACCGCGCGTGCGCTTGACGAACGCGCGCCAGCGTTCGACGTCCTCGACGCGCTGCTGCCGGATCTTATCCGCGATATCCGTGTCCTCGCCGACCTGTCGCAGGGCCGCCCGCGCCCGGTCGATGTCGATGATCCGCTCGGCGATCTCCTCGCCCGCCTGCCGATCGATCGGATCGTGTTCGAGCTGGTCGCGAAGGGTCTGGCGTTTGCCCCGGAGCGCGACGAGGAGGCGGTCACGTTCCTCGCGGGCCGGCTCGTCGAGGGTGTCCATACGTTGGAGGGCCAAGATCCGGTCGCGGAGGGCGACCGTCTCGCCCTCGATCCGGAGGCGTTCCGGGATCGACGCCCCCACGGTGGCGCTCTCCCGTTCGACCCGCTCGAGGAGCGCCTCCCGTTCGTACGGCTCCATGGGGAAACCATGGCGCCCCGGGTTGAAAGCGTTGGCCGCTCGACCCGCGGCATCAGAACCTACTTTTGCCCCGGCGGCTGAACGGGCCCCATGCCTCCGTGTGACCGGTGTGGGACCCAGACGGACCTTCCCTACCGGTGCACGTACTGCGGCGGGACCTTCTGTGGGGAACACCGACTGCCGGAAAGCCACGGGTGCACGGGGCTCGAGGACTGGGACGACCCGTCCGGGGTCTTCGACAGCGGCTTCGACGCGGGATTACGCGACGAATCCCGTCCCGGCTCGGAGAGCCTGCTCGACAAACTCGGCATCGACACCGGCCCGGGCGGTCCCCTGGCGTACGTGCGCGGGAACGTCACGTATCTCTTCCTTGCGGTGATGTGGTTAACGTTCCTTCTTCAACAAGTTGTGATTCAAGCATTTGGTGCGAGTGCCCACAATACCGTCTTTATCTTGCGAGCGGGGGCATTTGAGAATGTGTGGACTTGGGTCACGTCTGTGTTCGCCTATAATCCGGGAGTTATAATGCATATAATTTTCTTATGCATCGTCCTGTACTTCTTCGGCCCGCTGGTCGAGCGGTAC
>CAYSMB010000123.1:0-563 GCA_964432005.1 uncultured Halobacteriales archaeon | reverse complement strand
TCGAACGGCGGACGGGGAGCAAGGCCTTCGCCGCGCTCTTCCTCGTCAGCGGCATCCTGGCCGGGGTCGGTCAAGTCGGGGTCGGCCTCCTGATCGGCCAACCCGGACCCGGCGTCGTCGGGGCGAGTGGCGCGATTCTGGCGATCATGGGCGTGCTGACGATCCTGAACCCGAACCTCCGGGTGCTCCTGTTCTTCCTCATCCCGATGCCGCTCTGGTTGCTGACGTTGGGTTTCGCCGTGATCTCCGTGTTCGTCATGGTCGGTGGTGGGATCGGCGCCGGGCGTATCGCTCATCTCGCTCACCTGATCGGCCTCGTCATCGGGCTGGTCTACGGAAAGCGCCTCCGGGACCGGGGCACTTCGATCCCAGACCAACTCCGGCTCGGGGGCGGCCCCGGGGGCCCGGGCCGGCGCCGGCTATGACCCTGGCCGTGGCCCGGCCGGAGCTCGTCCCGGAGGCGGACATGGATCGCGAGGCCATGCTCGCGGTTCAGGAACAGGTCCGGGCGGAAGCTCGGTTCGTCGATGATATCCCTCGCGATATCGCGTCCGTGCGGGTCG
>CAYSMB010000122.1:0-5451 GCA_964432005.1 uncultured Halobacteriales archaeon | reverse complement strand
GGCAACGCCATCTCGAATACGATCTACGTCGGCGTCCAGACGGTCTCGCCGGGCGAGACCGCCCCCTCCCACCGTCACGGGGCGAACGCGCTCCGGTTTACCATCGCCGGCCACGAGGACATGAAAACCGTCGTCGCCGGGGAGGAGTTCCCGATGCTGGACAACGACCTGGTCACGACGCCCCAGTGGGAGTGGCACGATCACGTCAACGAGGGCGACGAGACGACAGCCTGGTTGGACGTCCTCGACCTGCCGCTGATCCTCGATACACTCAACGCCTCGAACGTCTTCGAGTTCCACGAGCTCGAACGCCAGCCGGTGACGAAAACCTCCGGCTACTGGGATTCCCAGTACGGTCGGGCGCGCCCCGCTGGCGACGATGACGGGACGATCCCTGGGCCATTCGAAGGCGATCGCCCGCCCACGCCACCGTTCCGGTTCAGCTGGGCGGAAACACAGGAGACCCTCGAGCAGCGCGCCGAGCACGACAATCCCGATCCGTACGACGGGTACAGTATGGCCTACGTCAACCCGAACGCCGGAACGCCGCCGCTGTTTCCGACAATGTCCTTCCGCGCCCAGCTCCTTGAGGAACCGACCGAGTCCCATTTCCACAATTCGACGGAAGTTTACTACGCGATCGAAGGATCGGGCGCGACTCATGTCGAAGACGAGGCCCTCGAGTGGAGCGAACGGGACATCTTCGTCGTCCCGCCGGATGCGTCACACAGCCACGACCCCGATGGGGAAGCCAAACTGTTCTGTATTACCGACCAACCGGTCTTCGAGGCCTTTAATTTCTACTGCGAAGCAGCAGAGTGAGTCCTACCGGTGGCGATCAGTTGAACGCGTGACTTACGAGGCGCGTGTCACAGCAGTCGGGCTCCGTACACCAATCCAGTGACGATGAGCCCGATCCCGACAATTCGAACAATGAGATAGTACGTATCAGACAGTTCAATTTCGCCCGCCCGGGAAGTCGTCCCCCCGGCTTTGTACCATCGATCGATGCTCGCCACCCACCCGGGCTTTACCACTGCGGCGCTACCAATGAGTAACATCACTCCGACGATGCCACCGAGCATCACCCGAGCAATCATAATCTGTCCTACCCTTTCATGTCTCAAAATAATTTTCGCCTTCCGTGAGTGTTGCTCCGGAGGCGTCATTCGAGCACGGCATCGAGAAATTCGACCGGATGGGGCGGCCGCTGGCCGCGCAGCGTCGAGAGCTGGGACCGACAGGAGGCGCCGGGAGCCGTCACCGCCTCGGCGTCGCTTTCCTCGATCTGACCGTCCAGGATCTCTCCGATGGCCAGCGAGAGGTCGTAGTGTTCGGCCTCGTAGCCGAACGAACCTGCCATCCCACAGCAGGTCGCGTCGACGGGATCGACCGCGTATCCGGCGTCCTCGAGGACGTTTGCCGTGTAGTGGTCGGCGTTGATCGATTTCTGATTGCAATGGCCGTGATACACCAGGGACATGTCCGGGTTCCCCGTCGATAGTTCCGCGAGCAATCCCTGCGTATCGAGATACTCCATCACGCCAAACGCCGCGTCGGATACGGTCTCGGCGTCGTCTCCCGACAGGAGCGTCCGGTACTCGTCCTGGAACATCACCGCATCGGAGGGCTCGACGAATACAATGTCCCGACCCTCCCCCACCGCGGGGGCGAGGGTTTCGACGTTGTGTCGGGCCCGCTCCCGCGCGACGTCGAGGAACCCGGTCGAGTAGGCCGCCCGCCCCGAGGCTCCGGTGTCAGTCTCGAGCTCGACGTGAACGCCGGCTGCCTCGAGCACCCGCACGGCCGCCTTACCGGGTCCGGGATAGCAATAATTCGTAAACGTATCCGGGAAGAGGAGGACGTGGCGATCGGCCGACTGAGCGGAGATCTCGCTTCCGCCGCGACCGTCGAACCATTCCGCCAGCGTCTCGCTCGCGAACGTCGGCAGGTCGCGATCGGCCGCAATGCCCATCGTCTTCTCCATGACCCACCGGGCACCGGGCACCTTCGTTCCGACGTTCGAAAGCGGCGCGAACGCACTCCCGAGCGCTGAAAGTCGATCGATGTCGCGGAACAGACGTTCCCGGAGTGAAGCGCCGCGTTCCTCGTGATGCCAGTGGGCGACCTGGGCCTTCAGCTGCGCCATATCGACGCCGGTGGGACAGTCGTTTTTGCACCCCTTGCAGCCGACACAGAGATCGAGCACCTGGGATTTGAACTCGTCCGAGAGCAATTCGTCCTCGTCGAGCTCACCGCTGATGGCCGCCCGGAGCATGTTCGCCCGGCCGCGGGTCGTTTGGATCTCGTCGCGGGTCGCGCGATAGGTCGGACACATCACGTTCGCATCCATCTGCCGACAGGTCCCACAGCCGTTGCACAGCTCGACGAGGTGGGAAAAGCCGCCTTGATCGTCGAAATCGATGTCCGTGGTCGGTTCGATTGACTGATACGCCGGTCCGTATCGAAGCGATTCGCGCATGTCCGCGCCCACGCCCCGGTCGCTCTCCGGTCCGGGGTCATCGGGCCCCTCTCGATAGACCACGTTCCCCGGGTTGAGCTGCCACGGCGGATCGAAGGCCGTCTTGATCTCCTTGAAAGCGGTCCACAGATCCTCGCCGTACATCTTCGGGTTGAACTCGGTCCGGGCCATTCCGTCGCCGTGCTCGCCGGAGAAGGCACCGTGGTACTCGAGGACGAGACCGGTCACGTCCTCGGTGATCGAGTGCATCTTCCCGATGTCCCCGTCGGTTTTCAGGTTCAGAATCGGGCGGATGTGGAGGGTTCCGGCCCCGGCATGGGCGAAATAGGCGGCGCTGGTGTCGTGGTCCTCGAGCACCTCCTGGAAGTCGGCCACGTAGTCTGCCAGTTGCTCGGGCGGAACGGTTGCGTCCTCGATGAACGGATACGGTTTCGGATCCCCCTCGAGGCTCATCAAGAGCGGAATCGCGGCCTTGCGCAGCGTCCAAATCCGCTGTTGGGCGTCGGGGGTGTACGCTTCTAACACGTCGAAGGCCGTGCCGGCGTTGACGAACCGATCGGTCAGCGTCTCGATGGCTCCCTCGAAGTCCTCGACGCATTCCGAATCGAACTCGACCATCAGCGCGGCCGCGGTGCCCTCGGGGATCAGATCGACGTACTGCGCGTAGCCATCGGATTCGGCGGCCAGCCGGAACACCTCGTTGTCCATGAGTTCGACGGCGCTCACATCGTGTTCCAATGCCCGGGGTACGTCGGCCATCGCATCGAGCAGGTCCTCGTAGAAGTACATCGCCAGGGCCGTCTCCTCGGGGACCGTAACGAGCGAGAGCGTGGCCTCGACGACGATCCCGAGCGTACCCTCGGCGCCGACGATCAGTCGCGAGAGATCGATGACCTCCTCGCCGTCCTCGTTCTCGTACACGACACGATCGAGGTTATACCCGGAGACCTTCCGCTGGAGGTCGGGATAGCGTCGCTCGATCTCCTCGGCGTTCTCCTCGACGAGTGCCCGGACGGTGCGATAGATCGCGGCTTCCCGCGAATCTTCCTCGACGATGCTCTCCCATTCTGGCGAATCGAGCTCGATTTCGCGGGTGTGTATCCGCTCGCCGTTGCCCAGCACGACGCGCAGCTCCTCGACGTAGTCGTCGGTAAGCCCGTATCGGACCGAGTGCGCGCCAGTCGAGTTGTTGCCGATCCCGCCGCCGATCGTGGCCCGGTTCGAGGAGGCCGGATCGGGGGCGAACTTCAGTCCATACTCCGCGAGTTCCGCATCCAGGGCGTCCTGCACCACCCCGGGCTCGACGGTGGCGGTGCGCGCTTCGGGGTCGACCGATCGCAAGCCGTGCATGTAAGTCGTGAAATCGAGGACGACACAGCCCCGACCGATCGACTGGCCGGCCAGCGACGAGCCAGCACCGCGCGGGAGGATCGGCACGTCATGACGATTCGCTATGTCGACGGCAGCGATGACGTCATCCACGTCCGTCGGATGCACGACACCCGCCGCCCGGGCGCTGTAGATGCTTCCGTCCGTCGCGTACAGGATCTGGGTGTACTCGTCGAACTGTACCTCCCCGTCAACCGCATCCCTGAGCTCGCTCGCGAGTTCGCGGTAGGCGGGGACGTCCTCCCCGCTCCGATCCAGGGAGGCCTTCTTGACGGGGGGACTCGTTCGGGACATTCGGTAGTGGTCCGGCTACTCCGGCTCCCGATAAAAGTCCTGTCCGTCGGACCGAGTTAGAGTGCCTCCAGCACCGCGGCGACTCCTTCGGCTGGATCCACGTCCGCCCCCGAATCCTGCAAGACTTCGCCGAGGGTGCTGACCAGGAACACCACGTTCGCCGGTTGGGCGGAGTACCCCATACAGCCGATTCGGAAGATCTCACCGGAGAGATCGCCCAACCCGCCAGCGATCTCGAGGTTGTGTTCGTCGACCATCGTGTCGATCACGGCGCCTGCGTCGACCCCGTCGGGCACACGCACGGCCTGCAGGCTCGGGAGCCACCACTCCTCGTCGGCGTTCATTTCAAGGCCCATGCCGCGGAGTCCCGCCTTCAACGCCCCGGCCACCCGGAGATGGCGATCCCACCGGTCCTCGATCCCTTCCTCGGCGACGAGCCGGAGCGCTTCCCGGAGCGAGTAGACGTTGGTGATGGGCGCGGTGTGGTGGTAGGCCCGCTCGTCGCCCCAGTACTCCTCGAGCAGGGAGAGATCGAGATACCACGAACGCACCGGTTCGTCCCGATGCTGGATCTTTTCCATCGCGGCATCGTTCAGCGTCAGCGGGCTCGCACCCGGGGGGCAAGACAGGCATTTCTGTCCCCCGCTGTAGGCGACATCGATGTCCCATTCGTCGACGCGCAGTTCCACGCCACCGATCGAGGTGACGGTATCCGCAATGACGAGTGCGTCGTGATCGTGGGCGGCCGCGGTGAGCTCCGGAACGTTCGGCTGCAACGCCCCGGTGCTGGTCTCGGCATGAACGAAGCCGAAGACGTCGGCACCGGATGCCGCGAGGGCGTCGTCCACATCGTCGACCCGTAAGGGTTCGCCCCAAGGCGCATCGACCCGGTGCACGGTGCCGCCAGCGCGCTCGGTCATCGCCGCCATCCGATCGCCGAAGTAGCCGTTCGAAGGGACGAGGACGTCGTCGCCCGGTTCGACCAGGTTCGCGAAGGCCGCCTCCATGGCCGCCGAACCGGTGCCGGACACGGGCAGCGTCCACTGGTTGTCCGTTCGGTAGGTATATCGCAGCAATTCCTGGACTTCGTCCATGATCTCGACGAACGCCGGGTCGAGGTGGCCGATCAGCGGCGTGCTCTGTGCACGGAGGACCCGCGGATGGACGTTACTCGGACCCGGGCCCATCAGGAGCCGGTCCGGTGGTCGCAACTCGCTGACGTCTGGTCGTTGTCGCGCCATGTCGGCAGTCTCGGAACTCGGAGGAAATAGATAACGATGGGCCGT
>CAYSMB010000121.1:0-5464 GCA_964432005.1 uncultured Halobacteriales archaeon | reverse complement strand
GAGCGTCTCGAGGAGCGTCGTCTTCCCGCAGCCACTCTCGCCGATGATCCCGACGGATTCGTTGCGGCCCAGTTCGAGCGAAACGCCGTCGACCGCCTGAATCTGATCCCCCGATCGACGGAGCAACATCTCGAGAACCGACCGATCGTGCGGGAAGTACTTCTTCAGGTCGTCGATCTCGAGCACCGGATCGGAGGTGGCGGCACTAGTCATCCCCGACCCCCTCGGTAGGCCGGGATCCGGCCCCATCGCTTTGGTCGTAGAGCTCGTGGACCTCGGCTTTCCGAAAACACGAGACCTGGTGGTTGTCCGGTTCCTCCGCCATCCCTTCTAGCGCCGGAGCCTCCTGCCGACAGGTGGATTCGGCCCAGGGGCAACGTTCGGCAAACGTACATTCGCGAATCTCGCCGATGTTCCGTGGTGGGTGCCCGTCGATCTGGCCGAGTTCCCGGTTCGGATACCGGACGTCGGGAAAGGCCTCCTTGAGCAGGATGGTGTACGGATGCCGGGGCCGTTGGTACACGTCCAGGACCGGGCCGACTTCCGCGAGCTGGCCGGCGTGCATCACGCCGATGCGCTGGCAGGATTCGAAGACCAAGCTGATGTCGTGGGTGATCAGCACCATCGACGTATCGGTCTGCTCTTTGATCTCGTCGAGGTACTTGAAGACCTGGTCCTGCATGATGACATCGAGCGCGGTCGTCGGCTCATCCGCAATGAGGATGGCGGGTTCGAGGATTAACGAGAGCGCAATGACGACCCGCTGTTTCATGCCGCCGGAGAGCTGGTGGGGATAGTCATCGATCCGTTCGACCGGGAGACCGACGATCCCGAACAACTCCTCGAGGCGGTCGATGACTTCCGTCCGCGAGATGTCCTCATGCCTCGTCGCGATCATGTAGGCCTGCTCGCTGATCCGCAAGAGCGGATCGAGGCTGCTCATCGACCCTTGCGGGATCCAGGAGATCTCCTTCCAACGGATCTCCTCGTTAAACTGGGCCTCGGTGAAATTTTGAATCTCCTCGCCCCGGAAGGTGATCCGGCCTTCCGCGATCCGGCCGTTTTCATCGAGCCCGCTCAAGATGGCCTTGGCGAGTGTACTTTTGCCACAGCCCGATTCGCCGACCAGGCCGAAGTATTCGCCCGCCGAGAGGGTAAACGAGACGTCGGAGACGGCGGTGAGCGGCCCGGCGTCCGTTTCGTACTCGACCGTGACGTTTTCGACTTCCAGAAGCGGCGTGGCCCCCATGTTATCCCATCTCCATGACCGTCTGTTCCTGGCCCTGCCCGGCGATGTTCTCGTACCCCCGTCCGAACATGAACGTGCTCAGCACGGTCAGCCCGATCATGAGACCGGGTGGGATCGTCCACCACCAGGCATCGGCCATCAGGCCGGAATTGTACGCGTTCCGGACCATCACGCCCCAAGATGGAATGAAGGGATTCGTGACCCCGAGAAACGCGAGGGTCGCCTGTACGAGGATGCTGATGCCGATGCCGAACGAGAAGAACAGGACTGCCATCGGCGCGACGTTCGGGAGAATGTGCCGGATGATGATCCGGCGCCGACTCGCGCCGCTGACGATCGTCGAGAGGACGAACGGCCGCTCTCGGATCTGGAGCACCTGCGAGCGGAGCACGCGGGCGTTGCCACGCCACAAGAGCAACCCGATCACCATGATCGACTGGAAGAACCCGATGCCAAACAGCGCGACCACGATGATCGCAAACGGGATCAGCGGGATCCCGTAGACGACGTCGGTAAAGCGCATCAGGACTTCGTCGGTCGTGCCGCCGATAAACCCGGCCGTGACGCCGATCACGACGCCGATACCGATGATTAGTGTACCGCCCAGCAGCCCCGTGATCACGCTCGGTCTCGCCCCGTAGAGTAACCGGGACAGGACGTCCTGGCCCACGTTGTTCGTCCCCAACGGATGGGCGAGCGAGGGCGGCTGGTTGGAGTAGATCTCCCCGCCGACATAGAGGGTGTGATCGTACGGATATGGCGCCAGGTGCGGACCGATCGTGCCGAGGAATAACACGAACAGCAAAAACCCGAAGTAGACGGCGGTTGCTCGGTCCTCGATCATGAGCCGGAGGCCGCCGAGGACGTTGCGCAGGTAGTAGTTATCGGTCACCTCGAGGCCCCGAATGTCTTCGAGGACCGACCTACCCGTGCCCATCGCAACTCACCCGGGATTTCGGAGGTCCACTGGCCGGTCCGTGCTCCGCTAAACCGCACCCGGCGCGACGCGAGGACATCTCGGGAGGGCTCACTCGGGCTCGTATTCCGGGTTCCAATCGCCCTCCGAGGTCACGCACGGGAACTCGTCGGGCGTCGGACCGCCCCCATCGGCCGCCCAGACGGGCGACAAGTCGGCATCCGGCGGGAAGTGTAACGTCCCGCTGTCGTCCCAGCTCCAGCCGGCGTCCTCGAGGATCGACTGAGCGGCCGATTCGTCGCCGCTCGGATCCTCGGCAAGCGTCTTCAGTCGGTCGTCGGGAACGCGGTAGGGGTGGGCGGGCGCGAAAATCGTCGAGTTGAGCTCGACGTTCGAGAGGCCGTCCGAGGCAAGGTCGTTGATCATCTGTCGATCGAGCGCGGCGCCGACCGCCTCGCGGAACTCCAGGTATTTCGTTGGTCCGTGGCTCATCTGCTGGTGCAGGCTCATCGGCGTGATCCCCCGGGCCAGAACCGATTCGATATCGTCGCCCAGGTCGTCCTTCAGCGACTGGAACGAGCTCGGCGAATAGCCGATCGAGGCCTGGATGTCCCCCGCCGCCGTCGCCTGACTTACCGTCTGTTGATCCCGATACACCTGCAGAATGATGTCGTGGTCCGGGTTAAACTCGAAGTGCTCGCCATAGGGGGTCAGGCGCATCTGTTCGCCCGACGAGAAATTCTCGACCTCGTATGGACCGGATCCCACCATCGGATCGAACTCGAAGTTGGTCGGATTCTCCAGGGCGGGCTCCCAGATATCCGGGTGCATGATGCCCCATTTCGAGAAGGTTTGTGTAACGACCGTCGAATCAGGTTGGGCGAGCGAGAACACCACCGTCTCGTCGTCGACTGCCTCGATGTTCTCCCAGCCGACGTCGTTCGCGTACGGGTACTCGGCGGAGTTCCGATCGAGGAGGTCGAACGTAAATCGGACTGCCTCGGCGGTGATTGGGTCGCCGTTGTGGAAGGTGGCGTCCTTGAGCGTGAAGGTGATCTCGAGGCCGTCGTCGCTGACCTCGTAACCTTCCGCAAGGTGATTATTGAGGTTGTAATTCTCGTCCCAGATCAGCAGGGGAGAATGGACGAGCCGCGTCCAGAAGCCCGGCAGGAAGGGGATCGTGGGATAGTTCGTGGTCGTCACCGTCGCGTCCGCGATATCCGTGGCGATGTAATCGAGATCGCCGCGCGGACTCGATTTGAGCAGGTAGTGGACGTTGTCGTTGGTGACGCCAGCCTCACCGACGCCGTCGATGTCGATCTGGTCGGTGCGGTAAGCCCCGAGGGAGAACCAGTCGAACATGGGCACGATGGGGACGTCTTGGCTGAACACCTCCTGGGCGTCGTAGACGAACTCGCGTTGTTGTTCCTCGTCGAGCTGTTGGCGGCCCTCCATGACGTAGTGGGAGAACTCGCAGGAGGCATACTGGGCCGTGTTCGCCTCACCACCGCTGCCCGCATTGTCGATCGCATAAAACCGGGGTAGCCGAAACGGATCCAACCGCGCCGGCGCCGTGGTGTATGCGAAGACGTTCATGTGGAAGGTCTGATCGTCGTTGTATAGCTGGGAGGTCTGGGTCGCCCACTCGACCGGCTCGATCTCCACGTCGAGGCCCAGCCGTTCTTCGAGGTTGTCCTGGACGGTCGGGAGGTACCGTTCGACCATGTCAGGACTGGCGGCGTTCGACCAGTACTGGATGATGACGGGTGGAACTTGCTCGCCTAACTCGTCTGCATCGCCGTCCGTGTCTCCATCGCTGTCGTCGTCATCCCCGTCGCCATCGTCGTCGCCGAGACACCCGGAGAGCGCACCGGCGCTCACGCCGACGGTTCCGAGTGTTTGCAGAAGTCGTCGCCGATTCAGACCGTCCGGATCCGATGGCCGGTCAACCATAGGGTGACAGTGACACGCAAAGATAAATACATTACTATGTTTCAATAATATATCCTTGCACGTCGCGCCACCTGATACGTGGGAGCCCGCGGGCGGTGAAATGGGCTTGAGCTTCCCGTCTGATCCTCGCCGGCACCGGAGATGACAACGCTTTTATCCACGTCCGTTGAACGGCTCTGTAGTATCTCGTGACAGCCATTTTTCCCCAACAGCGGAGGCACACATGGTCGATGTGAGCAACCACGTCCTCGTGCCGGAGCACCGGCTCCTCACGGACGAGGAAATCGAAGAGGTGCTGGCGGAGTATGACATCAAACGGACGGCACTTCCAAAGATCAAAGCATCCGATCCCGCCCTGCCGGAGGATGCCGACACGGGCGATGTCATCGAAATCGTCCGTGATTCGCGGACGACCGACACCGCGACCGCGTACCGGCTGGTGGTCGAATAACCATGGAATCAGAGGCACGACGCACACTTTCGCGCGAATACTTCGGGAAGGAACGGCTCGCCGAACATCACTTCCGATCGTTTAACGCGTTCCTCGATCGGGGGATGCAGGAGGTCGTCGACGAGAAGGCGACGATCGAGACCGACATCGGGGACAAGGAAGGCCAGGAACCTGTCTGGGTCGAACTCGGTGACGTGCGCCTCGTCACCCCGCGGGTCCGCGAGGCCGACGGTTCCGAGGAGTTACTCTATCCCCAGGAGGCCCGGCTCCGGAACATCACCTACGCGGCGCCGGTCTTCATGGAGATGACGATCATGCGGGGAGGCGACGAGGAAGAGGTCCGGGTCGTCGACACGACCGAAACCAAGGTCGGCCGGATGCCGATCATGGTCGGTTCGTCGAAGTGTAACATCGGCGATTTCACCGACGAGGAGCTCGTCGAGATCGGGGAGGACCCCGTCGATCCCGGGGGCTACTTCATCATCAACGGCTCCGAGCGCGTCCTCATGACATCCGAGGACCTGGCGCCGAACAAGATTCTCGCCGAGTACGACTCGCGGTACGGCGACGAGATCCAGGTGGCAAAGACGTTCTCGCAACGGCGTGGCTATCGGGCGCTGGTCCTGTGCGAGCGCAACCGGGACGGCCTCCTCGAGGTCAGTTTCCCATCGGTGTCGGGCTCGATCAATTTCGTCACCCTCGTTCGCGCGCTCGGGCTCGAGTCCGACGAGGAGATCGTTCACCGCGTCTCCGACGACCCGGAGATCGTGAAGTTCATGCTGGAGAACCTGGAGGAGGCCGACGTCCAGACCGAGGAGGAGGCCATCGAGACCCTCGGCGAGCGCGTCGCCTCCGGACAGGGCAAGAACTACCAGCTCAAGCGGGCCAACTACGT
>CAYSMB010000120.1:0-5557 GCA_964432005.1 uncultured Halobacteriales archaeon | reverse complement strand
CCCGCCGGTCGTGACGTTAACGAACATGTCGGGACATTCCGCCCGAATCCCGTCGATGATCTCCTGGAACTTCGATACGTCCTTGGTTGGATTGCCATCCTCGTCCCGGGCGTGGACGTGTACGATCGAGGCGCCAGCCTCGCGACATGCCTTGACGTCCTCGATGATCTCCGCGGGTTGCTCGGGCAGGTTCGGGTTCGCCTCCTTGCCGTGCAAGCCCCCGGTCGGCGCGACCGTCAGGATCACGGGTTCGCGAAAATAGTCCTCGTACCCTTGGTACGTCATCGACTGTCATCACCCAGCAATCGCCTTGAATGTTAGCCCTCTCGCGGTTCGCGCGAGCGATCGGAGATGACAACGTAAGAGGGAAGTTCCCATTCCGCGACGTGTTACGTCGGGATGAAAGCCTACGAGATTACCGAACTTACAGAGGATTTCTCCGGGATCGTCGAGACCGAGCGACAACGGCCGACGCCCGGCCGGGACGAGGTGTCAATCCGCATCCACGCCTGCTCGCTGAACTATCGCGACCTGGCGATCGCCCATTCCGAACGGGAGTATCGCGACCGGTCGTTACCGGTCATTCCGCTGAGCGACGGCGCCGGCGAAGTCGTGGAGGTCGGCGAGGAGGTCGATCGCCTCGCCGTCGGTGATCGCGTGGCCACCCCGTTTTCGCCCGGGTGGCTGGACGGCGATATCACGCTCGAGAAGCTCGGGGCCTCACCCGGTGCCGGCGACGACGGGACGCTAGCCGAATTTGTGACCTACAAGGCCGAAAGCGTCCCGAAATTGCCGGAGAACCTCTCGTACGAACAGGGGGCGACGCTGCCGTGTGCCGGAGTGACCGCTTGGAACGCGCTCGTCGAGAGCGCCGACGTGACCGCCGGCGAGTCCGTCCTCCTGCTTGGCACCGGTGGGGTGGCGACCTTCGGCCTCCAGTTCGCTGACATGCACGGGGCCGATCCATTCGTGATTTCCTCGAGCGACGAAAAGCTCGATCGCGCCGAATCGCTCGGCGCCCACTGGACGCTGAACTACGAGGACGAGCCCGAGTGGGGCGAGCCCGTCCAGGAACGCACCGGCGGTGGTGTCGATCACGTCATCGAGGTCGGTGGTGCCGGCACGATCCAACGGTCGGTCGAGGCGGCCCGGATCGGCGGCTCCGTCCAGATGATCGGCGTCCTCACCGAGCCCGACGAGCCTTTCAACCCCATGTCCATCCTCGGCAAGGGGCTGACCGTGCAAGGGATCTTCGCGGTCGGGAGCACCGCGATGGCCCGGCGCATGAACCGCGCCATCGAAGCGAATGGGATGGAACCCGTCGTCGATCGGACGTTCTCGTTCGATGAGGTCCAGGAGGCCTACCAGTACCAGGACGCCGGTAAGCACCACGGGAACGTCGTGATTACCGTCGACTGACGTGGGCCGGCGGTGATTTCGGGTTATTAATGTGCGAAGAATTTCCGAGTTGCAGACGCAATGATCGATCTCGACGGCGAGACGGCGATCGTGACCGGTTCGGCCCAAGGGTTCGGCCGCCGGACCGCCCACCGCCTCGGCGAGGCGGGGGCGCATGTCGTTATCGTTGATATCCAGACTGAAGAGGCCGAGGAAGTGGGTGAAGAGCTCGCGGAGAAGGACATTCCCGCGGAAGTGGTTACCTGCGACGTCACGGACCCCGACGACATCGACGCGATGGTCGACCGGACGCTCGAGCGCTTCGGGAGCATCGAGATCCTCGTGAACAACGCCGGGGGTGCCGGCAGCGAGCGGACGGAAGATCTCGATCTCGAGGACTGGCAGTGGGCGCTCGAACTCAACCTCACGGGCCCGTTCCTCTGCACCAAGGCCGTCGCACCGGCCATGCGCGAGCACGGCAACGGCCGGATCGTGAACATCTCCTCGATGGCCGGCCGGAACGTCACCGTCCACGGCAACGCCGCCTACACCTCCTCGAAGTGGGGGCTACTCGGCTTTACGAAACACAGTGCTCGCGACTACGGGCCGGACGTCCGGATCAACGCGATCTGTCCGGGTGGTGGACCCGGCGGGCCGCTCGACAAGGCGCTGGAGGCAACCGACGTCGCGAACGCCGTCCTCCTGCTCGTCTCCGATCTCTCCGGATTCGTCAATGGAACCTTCCTCGAACTCGACGGCGGGGGCCACATCAACTCCCGCCCGGATTACCTGGACAAACCGCCCGAGGAGTGGCCCGACCACATCCTCGAGCAGGATAGCTAATCCGGTTAGAGCCCGAGGATCTCCCGGGTCTCGTCCGGGGAGGCGATCGGCCGTTCCAGGCGATTGGCGATATCCGCCGCACGTTCCACTAGCTGGGCGTTGCTTTCCGCGAGTTCACCGTACCGGTAGTAGACGTTGTCCTCCATCCCGACGCGCACGTGCCCGCCCAAAACAATACCTAACGTGGTCAGTGGGAGCTGATGGCGGCCGATCGCCATCACCTGCCATTCGGAGTCCTCGGGCAGGTTATCGACCATGTTCTGGAGGTTCCGGGGATGGGGCACAGTCCCGGTTTGCATGCCCAGGATGAGGGTGTGCCAGTAGGGGGGTTCGACCAGGTCCTGCTCGATCAGGTTGTACGATTCGGTCAGGTGACCCGGGCCGAACACCTCGAGTTCCGGCTTGACGCCGCATTCGCGCATTTTCTCGGCGTAACGTTCGTCTTGAACGCGAGTGTTTTCTGAGATACTATCGCCGCTCACGTTTAGTGGGCCGAGATCGACCGTCGCCAGGTCCGGGCTCGGCTCCACTTCGAGGACCGGCCGGAGGCGATGATCGCCCAGGTCCGACCCGCCCGTCGTGAAGTTGATCAACATGTCCGGGCATTCCTCGCGGATGCGATCGACGACTGCTTGGAATCTCTCGGGGTCGTGGGTCCCGCTCCCGTCTTCTTCGCGTGCATGGACGTGCACGATAGAAGCCCCGGCCTCCCTGCACGCCGCGACGTCCTCGACGATTTCCTCGGGCTGCTCGGGCAGGTTCGGATTCGCCTCCTTGCCGTGCATGCCCCCCGTCGGGGCCACGCTGATGATGACTGGCTTCTCGAAGTAATCTTGGTATCCCTCGTAAACCATCGTCTCGGAATCTCCGGAGGCGGTCTATGAATGTTCGCCTCGATCATCAGGGGACCTTCGGCCCGACCCGGGCCAACGGTAGGGAGAATGTGTAAATATCGATAAAGAAAATTTATTACCTTTGGAACCCGCCGTGGGGGTCATGGGACCTTCCCGTTCCAACGAGCGTATCAAACGACGGAAGTACTTGACCGCGCTGGCGGCCGCCGGCGGTGCATCCGTCGCAGGCTGTCTGGGTGATAGCGACGACGATAGCGATGGCGACAGTGACGGTGACACTGACGACGGCATGGATGATGGCACCGGTGACGACGGTGACGATGGTGACGATGGCGACGATGATGGCCAGACACTCGGCGAGCGGGTGCCCGAGATCACGTACGAGTTCTCGACCGGCCTCGGGAACTGGTCGCAGATCGAGCAAACGGTCGCGGACATTGCCAGCACCAATATGGAAGAGGCCCTGGGCGTCACCATCGAGCCCCAGGCGACGGAGGCGTTCACGTATTGGGAGCACATGATCTATGACACCCGCGAGGCGAACCTCTATGCGGGCGGGTTCGCACCGAACCCGAGCGGACTGGATCCCCAGTTCTTCCTCGGACTTTATCACCTTCAGTTCGCGGGGAACCAGGACGGGTTGAACCAGCCCCACTATCACAACTGTGAATACGCCAACCTCGTTGAGGACCAGTTCTTCGCGACCTCCCTCGAGGAGCGCGAGGAGCTCGTCCATGAGGCCATGGAGGTTTTCTCCCAGGACATCCCGGAAATCAACACCTTCCCCGTGGTCGGGTATACGGCAGTCAACCAGGAGCAAGTGGTCATCGACGAGGATATGATCGGTGAGGCCGGCCCCGGCATCATCAACCAGGACTTTCTGACAAATGTCGAGACCCAGGACGGCGACACACTCCGGATGGCGATCGATCCCCGAGTGTTGAACACGAACGTCCATCCCATGATCGATGCGCCGATCGACCTGCTGGCATGGTCGAGTACCATCTATTCGCCGCTGATGGCGTGGGATCGCAACCTGGAGGTCCGGACGAACATCGCGGAGGACTTCGAGATCTCCGATGACGGATCGACATTCACCTTCTACCTCCGGGACACGACGTTCCACGACGGAACTCAGGTCACGGCCGAGGACGCGAAGTTTACGCTGCATCTGCACGACAACGAGTATACCCCGGGTGGTGCCGACGCGGGGTATGAATCGATCACGGCGGTCGACGACCAAACCCTCGAGGTCTCGTTCCCGACGGCTCGGCCGACGTTCATGACAGGGGGCGCAGTGACCGATCAAGGGATCGTGCCGAAACACATCTGGGATGAGAAACTCAATGACGATTTCTCGAACCTCCCGGATGTCACGTTCGACGACGAGGAAATCGTTGGATCGGGCCCATACGAACTCGTCAATTGGGAAACGGAACAACAACTTCATCTGTCGCCCTATGACGATCACTGGGCGACGCCGAATCAAGAGCTGCTGTTTATCGCCTACCAGGACACCCAAGCCGCAGCGCGGGCGTTCGAGCAGCGAGAGATCGCGAGCTTTGCCCCGAGCGGAAGCCTCCTGACGGAACTGGAACAAAACGACTGGGTTTACCCGTATCGGGACGTCGGTTTCTCGATCGGATGTATCTCGCCGCAGATGAGTTTCCCGCCGAGCCAGTTCCGCGAGTTCCGGCTGGCGTGCTCGCAGGCGATCAACCGGCGTGAAGCCAACCAGGCTGCGGCCTATGGGGACTCCGAGCCCCACTTGCACTCCGCGCCCCTTGCGCCGAGTCACCCGTGGTATCCCGACGACCACGAAGGACTCACGGAAATCGCTCCGGGTCCCGAGGGCGATCCCGAACTCGCCGCACAGACCCTCGAGGACGCGGGCTGGGGCTGGGACGACGACGGGAATCTCCACTACCCGGCGGACAAGGATCTGACGCCGGTCTGGCCGTTGGAAGAGTCCCCGATGGACTACCCCGACGAGTTCCCCTGCGTGGAGAATATTCCGGAAGAATACCC
The DNA here is from genome assembly GCA_964432005.1 of uncultured Halobacteriales archaeon. Lineage (GTDB taxonomy): Archaea > Halobacteriota > Halobacteria > Halobacteriales > SKNY01 > SKNY01. Next base: position 434 of record CAYSMB010000120.1, on the reverse strand, counting down.
CGGGTGATCGTCGCCCGGCGACCGAGTGTATCGGCGATAGACCGTTTTCCTTTCTGCGGTGCTGGCGATGCCGGCGAGCCGCGTCGATCGACAAGCAGTCCAGAACCGTTAAGGTGAGCGTGGTCGCCCTTGTCCGCGTGTAGCGATGGACCAGACGCAAGAGCATCCCGTCCACCGTACCTTCGTCAGTAGCGGCGCGTTCCAGGCGATTCAGAACCCCATTATCGTTGGCGGTCTCGTGAGTCTCGTCGCGGTCTGGGTGTTCGCGGTCATGCGCGATATCGTGAATTTCGAGCCAATCCAGTGGTGGTTCTACGTGAACTACGATTACGTCCCGCGCGTAAACCCCTTCACGATCGGGCCATTCCTGGCCGGGATCGCGGCTGGATACCCCGCCGGATATCTGACCGAAGGGTACTTCGAGGACGCCGTCA
>CAYSMB010000119.1:0-5697 GCA_964432005.1 uncultured Halobacteriales archaeon | reverse complement strand
CGGTGTCGATCTTGCCGGGACAGATCACGTCGCGGACCTCGTCGACGAGGATCTCCGCGGCGGTGCCGGGGGCCGAATCGAGCCCGGCTGCCGCGAGGCGTTCGTAGACCTCCCGGTAGCTCCAGTCCGTGCCGCGCCTGGCGTGGGCGGCCTCCTCGGGCGTGATCGAGTGGACGTGGAGACCGTCGATCGCCATCGCATCGATCTGGGCCCGGTAGGTTCCCGGGTCGGTGTCGTACCGGTCGGGCGGTTTGAAATTGAGCGCGGGATCCTCGCCCGCCCCTTCGAGGATCTCGAGATGCTCGTCATCGAGGGCCAGGGCGGGATGGAGCCCGCTGACCGAACAGACCTCCGAGATGCCGCGATCGAGCGCCCGCTCGACGATTCGCCGCGATTCCGCGGGCGTCTTGGTGAACCCGCCGTGGTCTACGTCAGCGTCGCGTTCGAACTGAGATGCGGTATCCTTGAAATTACAGAACAGACAGCCGGTGTTGCAGGCAGTCGTGAGGTTGTTGTTCAGGTTCGCGACGAAGGTAACCGTCTCCCCGACAACTTCGGCCCGGCGGGCGTCCGCGGCGGCGAGGACGCGCTCCTTGCGGCGGCGATCGATGCCCGGGAACCCGGTCCCCGTCGTGAGCAAACAGACGGCGTCGTCGACCTCGAGTCGCTCGCCCGCTTTGGCCTTGGCCAGCGCGTTCTCGAATGACTGGTCGGTCTCGGGCTGCCGGTCGAATTCGAAGGTATCCCGCGGTACGTGCGTTCTCGCCCGCCCCTCGCTCATTGGTGATCGAACGGGGCCGGCCCACTAAAGCGTGGGCGTCCAGGCAGATCGTGAAGGTTCTTGCGACGGGGCTTCGCAAGAGCGAGCATGACGAGTGTCAAGCGGTTCCGCGTCCTCGAAGAACCGACCCGCACGGCGCTCGGTCGCGGCCGGTTCGTGTTTACCGATGCCTACTCGGTCTTCGACTGGGGGCAGATGCCGGATGTGATCCCCGGCAAGGGGCAGTCGCTTTGTTCGATGGGCGCGCTGACCTTCGAACTGCTCGAGGAAGCGGGGATCCCGACCCATTATCGCGGGGTCGATGGCGTCGCCGGCATCGACTCGCTGGAGGCCTGTAACAACCCGCCCGACGAGATGGCGATCGAGCTGACGCGGGTTCCGGAGCTGCCGTACGAGGACGGCAGCTACGATTACGACGCCTTCTACCGGAAGATCGACAGCCACTACCTGATCCCCCTCGAGATCGTCTTCCGGAACGAAGTCCCGATCGGCTCGAGCCTCCGCAAACGCACCGAGCCCGCCGACCACGGGCTCTCCTTTGCGGAGTGGCCCGAGGAACGCGTCGAACTGGCCGCGCCGATCGTCGAGTTTTCGACGAAATTCGAGGAGTCCGACCGGTATCTCGAGGACGGGGAGGCCGACACGATCGCCGGGGAGGCGGACATCGAGGAGCTTCGCGAGGTCGCCACGGCCGTCAACGAGGTGGTGACCGAGCGGGCGGATGAGGTCGGTCTGTCCCATCTCGACGGCAAGATCGAGTGTCTCTTTGACGACGGGACGATCAAAGTCGCAGACGTGACCGGGACGCTTGACGAGAACCGCTTCGCCTACGACGGCCGGCAGGTATCGAAGGAGGTCCTCCGACAGTACTACGCTCGCACGAATCCGGACTGGGTCGACGCGGTCTCGACCGCCAAGGAGGAGGCACGGGCGCGGAACGTGGCCGACTGGCGTCAGCTCTGTGACGCGGAACCGAACCCATTGCCGAACGACGTGCTCGAACTCGCCCGGAACCTCTATGGGGCGGGCGCGAACGCCTATCTGGGTCGCGCCTGGTTCGACGCCCCGCCCCTGCACGTGGTCATGGACGATGTCGCGGCCCTGGCCGAGTAGAAAGCTCTTTTGTCGGCTCCGATCCGAGGTTTCGTCGATGCCCGGATACACGGCCACCGTCACGGTGCGCCTCAAACAGGGGGTCCTCGATCCGGAGGCGGAAACCACCCGTCGGGCCCTCGAGCGCCTGGAATTTTCCGTCGACGATCTGCGCCGCGCCGACCGCTTCGAGGTCGACCTGGAGGCCGAGTCCCCGGACGAGGCCCAGTCGACGGCCGAGGACATGGCCGAACGCCTCCTCGCGAACCCGACCATCCACGATTACACCGTCGAGGTGACCCCTCGATGACCGTCGCCGTGATCCGGTTCGGCGGGAGCAACTGCGATCGCGATACCGTCGCGGCCTTCGAGGACCTCGACATCCCCGCACGACTCGTGTGGCACGAGGACGGCCTCCCGGCCGAGACGACCGCCGTCGTTCTCCCCGGCGGGTTCTCGTATGGCGATTACCTGCGGGCGGGGGCGATGGCGGCCAACGCACCGATCATGGACGAGGTCCGCGAGGCGGCCGCCGGCGGCGTTCCCGTCCTCGGGATCTGCAACGGCGCCCAGATCGGCTGCGAGGCGAGGCTCACGCCCGGCGCGTTCTCGACCAACCGGAGCGCCCGATTCCAGTGCGAGCACGTCCACGTCCGCATCGAGACGACCGATACGGCCTGGACGGCCGGGTACGAGGAGGGCGAGGTCATCCGGTTGCCGATCGCGCACGGCGAGGGACGATTCGAGTTGCCCAAGGCCGACATCGACGCACTCGCGGCGGACGATCGGATCCTCTGTCGGTACTGTGATCCCGAGGGGCGGGTCACCGACGGGGCCAACCCGAATGGCTCCGCGGAGAACGTGGCCGGGGTCGTGGGGCCGGAACGGCACGTCGCCGTGTTGATGCCCCATCCCGAGCGGGCCACCCTCCCCCATACCGCGGGCCGCGACGGTCGCCGGATGCTGGCTGGCGCGGAGCGGATGGCCGAAGCTGACGCCTGACGCAGGTGCGTTCCTATGTGACCAGCGGCATGTTGTACCCCGTCTCGCGCTCCATGACGAGTTCCCACGTCGCCCGACACTCGCAGTCGACCTGCTCGAAGACGTCCGGGTCCTGCCGCAGCGAAAAATCCTTGATCGCGTTGTGGACGCGATCGTCACACTCCCCGCAGTTGTGCGGGCCCCGCTCCGATCCGTGACCGACGGGATCGGACACGACGATGGCATCCGCGTCGGCGGTCTCGCGAAGGATCTCGACGACGCTCCAGAGCCACGGCGGCCGATAGCCGCCGTGATAGAACAGCTCGTCGACCAGGGTGTATCGCTGCACGTTCGTGGGATTCATCGAAATCGTGTGCGCGTGCGGAACACAGGCCTCGATCGAGCGCTGCATGTCCTCGACGGCCTCTGACTCGGTGAGAAACGGGGGCTTACAGAGGAGGTAGGCCTTCACGCCCGCGCCGACATCGGCCGCGGTCGCGGCCGCATCCACGAATTCGTCGAAATCGAAGTATTTGTTCACGCAGTCGTGGCGGATCCGGTCGTTCGCAGTCTCGAGCCCGATCGCGACGTCGGTCGCGAGGCCGACCTCCCGGAAGTCCTCGAGTTTCTCGGCGGCCACAAAGTCCGGCAGGCTCTCGACGACGATCCGCTCCCGGTCGGCGAACGTCTCGGCGATGGCCTCGCGGGACTGCGCCGGGATCTCGCGCTCGTCCAGGAAGCTCCCGCTCGTGTAGATCTTGACCTGCGGACACGGCTCCTCGGCGTGTTCCCGTTCGTGTTCGAGACAGGCCTCGAGTTGGTCCATCAGGGCGGGATGGGGGACGGTGCCACCCTCGACGGACTCGGCGACGTACCCACACATCGTACAGCCGCCGGCACGCGCCCACCGGCACCCGCCGGTGTTGAGGATGATCGTCAGGCTCTCGTGGATGCCGTCGGGCGTGCGATCCTCGTCGATCCAGACACGCGTCGGCTCGTGAGGATCGTGCGTTTGGTCGTTCCGGCCGCGGATCTCCCGCATCACGGCGTTGTGGGCGTCCATGCCCCGACCGCGTTCGTACACGTCCGGGGAAGGGGTACTCATCGTCGCATCTACCTGCGGTCGGGGGAAAACGGTGTCGCCTGGCGACCCAGACTCAACTGGCGGGTTCCTCGATTTCGACGGTCGTTTCGCTGATCTCCATACCCTTGCCCTCGAGATGGCGGAGCTGGTGCTGGGCGAAATCCTCCTCGCGGGTCCCCCGCGTGGCTAGGACGTAGACCTTGGCGTTGCCGGCGGGCCGCATCGTCCGCCCCGCGCGTTGGGTGCCCTGGCGGCGCGATCCGCCGAGCCCGGACGCGATGATCGCGATCGAGGCATCGGGGAGGTCGATCCCCTCGTCGCCGACCCGGGACACCACGAGCGTATCCAGGTCCCCCCCGCGGAAGGCCTCGAAATAGCCTTCGCGTTCCGGATGCGGTGTCTCCCCGGAGACGAATGGCACCTCGAGGACCTCTGCAATCTCCCGGCCCTGCTCGAGCCAGTCGACGAAGATGAGGACCTGCTCCTCTGCATGCCGGGCTCGCAGCCGCCGGATGTCGTCGATCTTGGCCGGGTTGCCGGCGGCGACCTGTCTGAGCTCGTGGCCCTCTGCCGCGGCGTACCGGGAACGCGCATCCTCGGACCCCCACGGGAGATACCGGATCTCGAGTTCCGGTTCGATCACGAAGCCGGCCTCGATCAGTGCGGCCCAGTCCGTGCCGATCGGCGGGCCGATCAGCGTGAAGATCTCGTCTTCCTTCTCGTCGCCGCGCACCGGGGATGAGGAGAGCCCGAGGCGATGGCGCGATTGCAGTTCCGTCGTCCGTTTGAACACGGGGGCGGGCACGCGGTGGCACTCGTCGGCGATCAATAACCCCCATTCCCGGCTCTCGAAGAGCGAGCGATGTCGATCCATCCCGGCGGTATGGTAGGTGGCGATGGTGACCGGCCGGCGTTCCTTGGATCCGCCGTGGTACTCACCGATCTGATCGGGATCGAGGTCCGTATCGGCGAGGATCCGCTCGCGCCACTGTTCGGCCAATTCGCGGCTGGGCACCAGGACGAGTGTCTCCCCGCCGACCCGCGCCATGACCCCGAGGGCGGCGACGGTTTTCCCGCTGCCCGGCGGGCCGACCAAAACGCCGGCGCCCCGTTCCATGAACCGGTCGATCCACTCGCGCTGGTACTCGCGCAACTCCACGTCGAGCTCGAGTTCGAGGGGTTCGCCGGTCTCGAGGTCCCGCTCGTCCCGCACGGGAAACCCGGCGTCGTGGAGCACGCGCTTGACCGTCGCGATCGCATCCTCGGCGACCCAGCTCTCGGTCTCGGAGATCGTCGCCCGCAACTGACCGTCCTCGAGTTCCTGGCGGGCCACGTTGGCCATCAGGGACGGCGTCGCCGCGACGAGCACGGTGTACCCGTCCTCGTGAGTCTCGAGCCGGAACTGGCGGGACCGGCGCCACTGTTCGTCGATCCACGCCAGCAACGATTCGGGTGGGTCCCCGATGACACCCCGGATCGTCCGCTCCAGGTCCTCGAATTCGTCGTAGGGGGCATGCCAGATATCCACCGGGCGGATGCGGTAGAGATAGCTGCCGTCACCGGAGGCGGCGACGAGATGCGCGAACTGGGAGAGCTGGGCCCGAGTGAACTGCTGCGGTGCATCCACCACCAGTTCGCGCCGGTCCGGGAACACGAGCACCCGCTCTCGGGACAGCCGGTCCTCCCATTCTGTTGGATACCACACCTCGGGATCGGCCCAGTGAACCGCCGTCCCGATCAGGCCGGCGAGCACGGTCGC
>CAYSMB010000118.1:0-5875 GCA_964432005.1 uncultured Halobacteriales archaeon | reverse complement strand
GGTGGGTGAGAAAGACCATCCGGATGTCATCGACCGAGAACCCGGCGTTCTCGAGCTCTCCAAGGATGTCGTCGACTTTGTGCGGAAAGCCGGTATCGATCAGGATGACGCCCCCGTCGGTTTCGAGCGCGACCGGGTGCAGCTCCATGGTGCGTTCGCCGAACGACGCCTCGAACGGGAGAACGTGGACTGCGTCTGGAAGTGACATGCGACCCGAAGATCGCCTCGCTCACCTGATAGCTCTAGGTTCCCTCCCAATTCTTGCCGTATCCGATGGGCCGGAACTAGTCGAGCGACGCGAGTGCGGCCCGGGCGTCGACGGGGTCCCACCAGGGTTCGTCGCCGAGGTACTCGTGGATGACCTTCGCGGCCACGTATCCGGCCCCGCCGTTGATCCCGCCGCCGGGATGAACGCTCGAACCACACATGAACAGGCCATCGATCGGCGTTCGATAGCCGAAGTGACGCGACAGGACCTGATCCTCGTTTAACTCGCCGACCATGATACAGCCCTCGTGCATGTTCGGATTGGTCACGGGGATCTGGCCGGGCGTGTACACGTTCGAATCGATGACCGTGTCTTCGGTGATGTTCGGCGCGTACTCCCCCCACTGCCCGACGATCTGATCCAGGACGTCGTCTTTGACATCGTGCCACGCGTCCGGGTCGCCGTGGAGGTCGTATGGGCCCGCCGCCATCGCGAACGTCGAATGTTTGCCCGGCGGGGCCAAGCTCTCGTCGAAGTTCGTGAGCGTACTCCCGAGAAAGCCCGGTAACGCGAGTTCCTTCTGCATCATCGCCTCCTGGGAGGCCCCGAGTTCCGCCAGGCTCTCGATGCCGATGAGCTGGTAGAGCGATTCGTTGATCTCCGGCACCGCGTCCGATCCCCGGTAATCCGGCGCCTCCTCGAGAGCCAGGTGGACGGTCAAGGTCGACCAGTCCGTGAAATCATAATTCTCGACCTCCGAGGCGAAGTCCTCGTCGAGCTCGCCCAAGCCGATGAGCTCCCTGAAGGTCAGGTAGGGGTTGACCCCGCTCGCGACGAATTTTTTCGCCCCGAAGGCCCGGCCGTCGGTCGTCCTGACTCCGGTCACCGCGCCGTCCTGGATGTCGATCTCGTCGACGGCACTGGAGGTAAGCACCGTCCCCCCGTGTTGCTGGATCACCTGCTGGAGGCCGTAAGCGAGCATCTGGCTGCCGCCCCGCGGGATCTGGTACGTCCGTGAACCGTCGAAGCAGCGGGCAATCCCGCCCTTGATGCTCGGGTTGTCGACCCCCTCCCCGGGCTCGCCGAAGATCGTCAACTTGTGTAGAATGAGCAGGCGGACTTCCGGCGATTCGAACCAGTCGGCCATGAGGCCGAAGGCGGATTCGGTCGTCCAGTCGAGGAACTCCCGGCCCAGCTCGGAGGATTCGAGAAGGTCCCGGCGTTCGTCCGCCGGAAGCGGCTCGTCGAACCGTTCGGGCATGTAGATCTCGTCGACGAGCCGCTCGGCCGTTGCCCGGCGTTCGCGGAACTCCTCGGCGTCGGCTCCGGATATCTCGGCGATCGTCTCGGTCGTGCGGTCCGTGTCCCGACCGAGCACGACGGGGTCGCCATCTTCCCGTGGGAGGCCATACTCGAATGTCGGCCGGAGATAGTCCACCCCGTGGCGATCGAGGTCGAGGTCGTCGAACCACGGGGTCCCGGTGATATCCCAGTGAGCGTTCGAGTGCATGTTAAACCGGAAGCCCCGATTGGTCGGATCGGCGGTCCGCGTCCCGCCGCCGACCTCGAGATCGCGCTCGAGCACCAGTACCTCCTGTCCGGCTTTCGCCATGTACGCCGCGGTGACGAGGGCCTGATGGCCACCCCCGATGACGATGCCGTCGAACTCCCGATCGTAGGTCATCCGATCGGAACAGGCCGAACCCTGTACATAATCGTTCCTGAGACCGTGCGGATTCAAAGGGGGATTCGCGCGCCGTCCTCGCCGACGATGATCTCCCCGTCGAACGTCGTGGCCGCACGCTCGCGGGTGGCCTCCGGGTCCCGATACGGCAACAGATGGGTCAACACGAGGGTGCTGACGTCGGCCTCCGCGGCGATCCACCCGGCATCCTCCGGATCACAGTGGTTCTGTTTGTGTGTCGCGATGCGATCATCGGACATCGGTCGGGCGAGGCCCTCCCTGAGCACGTCCGCCGGAGGATCGGACGTCACCGGGGCGATCCCGCAATCCTGGATCAGGACGTCCGCCCCTCGGGCGAATTCGACGAGTGAGTCGATCCGACGGGTATCGCTGGAGATGACGCAGGTCGCAGCCGAGCGATCCTCCTCGAACCGATAGCCGTACGTCTCGATCGAGTGCTCGACGGAGAGGGCCGTCATCGACCACCCCGCGCCGTCGTACCTGAGATCCTCGGTCGTCCGGCGGACGTCGATGTCGAGGAGCCCCGCCGTCGAGCGGTCGACGACCTCCCGTCGGTAGGCGATGTCCTCGGCGTACAGCTCCGGGATCGCATCGACGAACGTTTGCGTACCTTCCGGGCCGATCACGGTGAGTGAGTCGCGGCCGATCGTCCACCCGCCGAAGACGAACTCGAGGAAATCCGCGTTGTGATCGAAGTGGTGGTGGGTGAACACCAGCGTCTCGATCTCGCTCGGATCGTAGCCGTGCTCGAGCAGTCGATACGTCGCCAGATGACCGCAGTCGACGAGGACCGGTTCCTCGGCAAGTTCGAGGAGTTGGGTCTGTCCGCCGCGTTCGGTCGAGGGGACCGGGCTGCCCGTCCCGAGCAAGGTAATCTCCATATCGCGAGTACCTGGAGGGTGATTATATCTGTAGGGATCCCCTGCCGGGTCCGTTCACAACGAATTTATGGAGTAGCTCGGAACGACGGGCATGGCTTCGCCGGATCACACGACGGATGTCGTGGTGGTCGGCTCGGGGATGGCCGGGCTGGTCGCCACGCTACGCGCGCTCGAACGTGGAGCGGACGTGACATTGCTCGAGAAAGGCCACGTGCTCGGGGGCACGACCCGCGTGACCGGGGGATATATCGCCTACGACGAGGATGCCGATCGAAACATCGATCCGTTCGAACCGCTCGATGAGGGCCTCGCTTGGCTGCGAGAACAGGGGGTCGAAGTCGAGGAGCTCGAGCACTGGGAACACGGCGAGTCCGTCAGCTCCCGGACCCGGATCGATCCCCCACAGTTCGTCGATCGAATGGCATCGCGGATCGAGGCCGAAGGGGGCGACATCCGCCTGCGGACACCCTTCGAGAAACTCCGGACGAACGATCGCGGGGAGATCACCGGCGTCATCGCGTACGAATACGACGAGGGTCGCTTCGTGATCAAGGCTCCGTCCGTCATCCTCGCCGCCGGCGGACGGAGCGGGAACGAACAGCTCGTGCGCGAACACTTCTCCGACGCCGACCTCCTGCTCGGCCGTGATCCGTGGTCGACCGGGGACGGCTACATCGCCGCCCGGGACGTCGGCGGCAAGGCCACCGACAACCTTGGTGATCCGATCGGCGTGACGCGTCCGGCGCCGCCCGCCGAGATCGCTTTCGAGGAGATGCGCTGTGGCCAGATCTACGATACCTCCTCGATCGCCATCGATTCCGACGGCGTCCGTTTCACCGACGAGTCGAATTCGGAGGCCCAGAGCGACGCCTTCGTGCAGAATTACCTCGACAACGTGGAGGGCGAAGCCTTCCTGATCTTCGATCGAGACATCTACGAGAATACCGATCGCTACCAAAGTCCCGTGCGCGAGCGTGTTGAACTGGCCCGGGAGCTGGGCGGCATCGTCCTCGAAGCCGATACGATCGAGGGGCTCTGTGAGCAGTTGGCCGATCACGGTGTCGACCGCGACCAGGCCCTCGCGACCGTGGAGGAGTTCAACGGGGCGGTGTCCGGGGACAACGACGACATTGAACTCGATCCGCCGCGCGTGGATTACCGCGAACCGATGGACAGTCCCCCGTATTACGCGACGAAGGTCGTCCCGGCGATCCTGTACTTCGTCGGGGGGCTGGACGTGGACGAGCATGCACGCGTGATCTCCCGGGCACGATCGACGAGCACGCTCCCGTACAAACCCGAGCACGAGGACGAATGGCACCGCGAGTCTATCGAAGGACTCTACGCAGCCGGGGTGGAGGTCGGTAAACGAACCGAGGACGGCTACTACGGCGGGGGGCTCTCGCTCGGACTCGTCACCGGCCGGATCGCCGGGGCACACGCGGCCGAATACGCCGCCGAAACACCGCTTGGAAAACCGTAGACGACTATCCCTCGTAGACGGCGACCGTGTGACCCACGATCTCTCCGTCCTGGACGACGATCGTGTCGACGCCGAATTCCCACGAAAACTCGCCCGTCGAAAGTGAGTAGGTAAATTGGACGAAATCGCCCTCGATGATCTGCTCGAAGAGCTCCATCTCCATGTCCGGATCGTCCATCCACTCACTTAGCGCCTCGTAGTGACCCCGGATCTCATCGTGGCCGCGATAGACATCGCCGCGCGAAATCACGACCGCGTCCTCGGCGTGTAACTGGACGAGTCGATCGAGATCGCCGGCGGCGTTCGCCTCGCGATACGCGTCGAGAACCGCCTCCGTCGTTGGCATCGGCGGGAGGTCCAGCGACCGGGGGTTAACGGTTTTGAAACGCGGGATCGGGCGACAATACTGGAGGCTTTTATACCCGCGCCCGTCAGGGTCGCCATGATGGCGGGAACGGGTGTGCCGGGAGGGCCGCGATGAACAGTCCCTCGGTCGGATCCGAGCGGGCGCGGGCCTACACGGTGCGGCTCGAGCTGGTCGACGAACCCGGCGAGTTGCTGAACGCGCTCGAACCGATCGCCGCCCACGGCGGGAACCTCCTCTCGATCTATCACGAACGTGGCTCGTTGACACCGCGGGGGCGCATCCCCGTCGAGGTCGATGTCGAATGTGTCCCCGAGCGCTTCGACGATATCGTCGAGGCACTCCGGGAGGCCGGGGTAACCGTGATGCAGGCCGGAGAGGGTCGCTATACCGAATCGATCACGCTGATCCTCGTTGGCCACCTCGTCGAGACCGATCTCTCGGATACGATCACGCGCCTTGACGACTGTCCGAACGCGACGGTCCTCGACCTCGACCTCGCCACGCCGGCCAACCGCGAGGACGCCTCGAGTGCCCGGGTGCGCCTCGCCGTCGACCGGGAGGTCCTCGAGGGCGCGCTCGCGGCGGTCCGCGAGCTCGCCGACGAGAAGGACTTCCGCGTGATCGAGCCCCAGGTGGAGGAGGGCTAAGATGGGGCGAGATCTCGCCGTCCTCGGCGTCGGGGCCGTGGGGCGGGCCGTACTCGAACTCGCGGAGTCCCACGGCCATCGGGTCACCGCGGTGGCCGATTCTCGCTCGGCCGCGATCGATCCGTCGGGTGTTTCGATCGAAACGGTCCTCGAGAACAAGACCGCCGAGAAACCGATCGGGTCGAACAGCCCGGAAGCCGCGGTGACTGCGGCCTACGACGTGCTTGTGGAGGCCACGCCGACGACGCTCGGCGACGCCCAGCCCGGGTTCGGCCACGTGAAATCGGCACTCGAACAGGACCGGGACGTAGTGCTCGCGAACAAGGGACCGATCGCGGAGCGCTATGCGGACGTGAAGACGCTGGCGGCCGCGAGCGAAGGGGACGTGCGTTTCGAGGCGACCGTCGGCGGCGCGATCCCGGTCCTGTCGGTCATCCAGGATTACGGGCCGGCGACCGTCGAATCCGCTCGGGGCATCCTGAACGGGACGGCCAACTTCATCCTCACGCGCATGAGTGCCGAGGGGCTCGGCTACGAACACGTCCTCGCGGAGGCCCAGGACCTCGGCGTGGCCGAGGCCGACC
>CAYSMB010000117.1:0-6030 GCA_964432005.1 uncultured Halobacteriales archaeon | reverse complement strand
TGCTCGAGGACTTCGAACCGCCGTACGATGCGACGGTCGTCGATCGCATTCTCGACGCGGGTGGGCGGATCGTCGGCAAGACGAACATGGACGAGTTCGGCATGGGATCGACGACCGAAACGTCGGCGTTCGGGCCGACCGAGAACCCCGCGGCACCCGAGCACGTCCCCGGCGGATCTTCGGGCGGCAGTGCGGCCGCCGTCGCCGCCGGCGAGGCGGACATGGCCCTCGGGACGGACACGGGCGGGTCGGTCCGCAATCCGGCGGCCTTCTGTGGCGTCGTCGGCATCAAACCCACGTATGGGCTGGTTTCCCGGTACGGGCTGATCGCGTACGGTCACAGCTTAGAGCAGATCGGACCCATCGCGCGGACGGTCGAGGATGCGGCACGGCTGCTCGCGGTCATCGCCGGCCCGGACGAACGGGACGCCACCACCCGCGACGAGGGCGCCGAATTGCGCGTCGAGAGCGCGGTCGAGGGAACCCAGAACCCGATGACGATTGGCGTCCCCAACCAGCTGGTCGACGGTGCTGACGAAGGCGTGAGCCATTCGTTCTCGAAGGCGATGTCCGCACTCGAAGCGGCGGGACACGAGATCGTCGACGTGGAGCTTTCGTCGCTCGAGCATGCAGTCGCGGCCTATTACGTGCTGGCGACCTCGGAGGCCTCCGCGAACCTCGCGCGGTTCGACGGCGTCCGGTACGGCCACCACAATCACGAGGCCGGCGACTGGGCGGAGGCGTTCTCGCGGACGCGTCGCGAGGGCTTCGGCGAGGAGGTCATCCGCCGGATCCTGCTGGGGACGTTTGCGCTCTCGGCCGGCTATCAGGAGAAATACTACGAACAGGCCCAGGCGGCGCGCACGTGGATTACCGAAGAATTCGAGTCGGTCTTCGACGAGGTCGACGTGATCGCCAGCCCGACGATGCCCACGACGCCGTTCCCCCAAGGGGAAGCGTTGGACGACCCGCTCCAGCTCTATCTCGCCGACGCCAACACCGTGCCGGCGAACCTCGCCCGCGTGCCCGCGATTTCGGTCCCGATCGAACCCGCGGATGGGCTACCGGTCGGCCTACAGTTCGTCGGCCCGGCGTTCGCCGAATCCCGCCTGATTTCGATCGCCAGCGAGGCCGAGTCGGTCACCCGATGAGGGTGGCGACGCCCTTGGTCTGTCGATAGTCGGACGCGAGGATCTGCTCCAATCGGGTCCGGATCGCCACCCGATCCCCCTCCATCCACGCGGTCGGGTCCCTGATCGGGATCACGAGGAACCCTCGCCCGCGGATCTCGGTCGCGTGTCGATCCGCCATTGCCGGGGAGACCTTCTCGGCCTGTGTCGTGTACGCCGTGAGTACCGCATCAGTCGCGCGTCGCCCCACCGGGAGCAGGATGTGGGCGTTGACCGCGCGCAACTCGGCGTCGAAAAACCGCTCGAGGCGGGCATACGATTTCGGGGAGGGGTCCCTGTCCCCGTCGGACGGGCACATGTGCAGGTAGCTCAGAAAGAGTTTGTCGACGACCGGTTCGTCCGCGTACGGCGCTTCGAGCAATCCGACCTCGTACAGTAGCTTCTGAATCCGCCGACCGGCCGGGTGGTCCGTGAAGGGCACGCCCGTGTCTCGACCGCCGTGGCGACTCGGATGATCGCCGATCAGATGGACGTCCCCAGCGGGATCACCATAACCCGGAACGGGGGGACCGGCCTCACAGCGAGGGGCCATCCCGAACGGGTTCCGGGATCGGTCGCTGATCGTTTCCACGTGCCTCGATCACCCTCCGGTCGGCATAACGGGAGCGATCCCGATCACAATCGTTAGGCCCTCCGGCGGGGACGAACGGTCGTGGAGTGGATCGATTGGCTCGAGGACCGGCCGATTTACCGCGAACAGCTGACCGGTCATCGACGCGTCCCGCCTCGCGAGCCCGTCTATGGGGACCTCGAACTCGACGGGGCTATCGGGTCGGCCCTCTCCGACCGCGGGATCGATCGGCTCTATTCGCACCAGGCCGATGCGATCGCGACCGTGCGGAATGGGAATGACGCGGTTCTTGCGACCCCGACCGCCAGCGGCAAAAGCGTCGCGTACGCCGTCCCGGCCCTGGAACGGGCGGCTACGGGTGATGGACGGACTCTCTACATTGCTCCGCAAAACGCGCTCATCGAGGACCAGGAGGACTGGCTCGACCGGCTGGGGAGCGACGTCGGCGGGATCGACGCCGCACAATACACGGGACGGATGCGCCAATCCGAAAAGCGAGAGACCCGCGCCGACCAGCCAGATATCATCCTGACGACGCCGGACATGCTCCATTACGGGCTCCTGCCCCACGCCCGCCGTCTCTGGGAGTGGCTATTCGAGGACCTGACGGTCGTTGCCCTCGACGAGGTGCATGCCTATCGAGGCATTTTCGGCAGTCACGTCGCCCTCGTCCTACGTCGCCTCGACCGACTGACCCAGGAGTTCGGAGCCAGTCCCCAGTTCGTGTGCTGTTCGGCCACGATCGGGAACCCCGTCGAACACGCCGCGCGCCTCACCGGTCGTCCGGAGTCGGGCTATACGCTCGTCGAGGAGGACACGAGCGAGACCGGACCGCGCACGTGGGCGTTCTGGCGACCGCCGGCGGCCCCCGATAGCGGGCACGGTCGACGTCGATCGGGTCACGTCGAGAGCATGGACCTGTTCGTCGAGCTGGTCCGGTCCGGGTTCCAGACGCTGGTGTTTGCCAGGTCGCGACAGCTGGTCGAACGCTATGCGATGGAAAGCCAAAACCGGTTGCGCGAACACGGCGACCGGGACCTGGCAGCAAAGGTCCGGGCCTACGAGGCCGCGCTCACCCACGATCGACGGACCGCGCTCGAGCAAGGGATCCACGACGGTTCGATCCGCGGGGTCTGGAGCACGAACGCCCTCGAGCTGGGCGTCGACATCGGCGGGCTCGACGCGGTCATACTCGATGGCTACCCCGGGACCCGGACGGATACTCACCAGCGAGCCGGCCGGGCGGGGCGCGGGAGCGACCCCTGTCTAGTGGCCCTGGTCGGTGGCGAGGATCAGCTCGACGAGTATGTCCTCGATCACCCGGATACGGTGCTGGAGGGGCGGCCGGAATCCGCCGTCGTGAACCCGGCGAATGCCCACGTGTTGCCCGACCATTTGCGGTGTGCCGCCCGGGAGTCCTGGTTGCGACCGTCCGACGAGCGATGGTTCGGCGAGTCCTACCGCGATACGGTCGGTTCGCTCATGGAGGAAGGCCGCCTCGACGTCCGGGAATCCGATGGCGAGCCCCGGTGGATCGATGACGGGGACGAGAGCCCCCATCACGGGATGGATATTCGGCGGGCGGGCGGCGCGGACATCGCGCTCGTCCGACGGGACGACGGCGAGACCATCGCCCGCCTCGATCGGTCGGACGCGATGCGGGATGCCCACCCGGGCGCGATCTATCACCACCAGGGCCAGGCCTACGAGATCGTCGAACTCGATCTCGACGCCCGCCGAGCCGAGCTCTCGCCGACGTGGGCGGACCACTACACGCGGGTGCGCCACGACAAGGACATCACGGTCGATACGTTCACCGAGACCGTCACGGTTGGGCCGGAGACGACCGTGCGCTTCGGATCGATGACCGTCCGGACCCGGATCACGGGCTATGCGAGGAAGGACGGCAAAACCGGACGGACGATCAGCGAAGACCCGCTCTCGTTGCCGGAAACGACCCTTTCGACCGAGGGGTTCGCGATCGCCGTTCCCCCGGCCGTTCAGTCCCGCTATACGAGCGAGGGCGATTTCCTGGGGGGGATCCACGCCGCCGAACACGGCATGATCTCGCTGTTTCCGCTCGAGGTGCTCTGCGATCGGGGCGACGTTGGCGGCCTCTCGATCGATCATCACCCCTCCACGGAGTGTGGGACCATTTTCGTCTACGACGGCCATCCCGGGGGCGTCGGCTTGACCCGGGCCGGATTCGACCGGATCGATGC
Organism: uncultured Halobacteriales archaeon; assembly: GCA_964432005.1. Classification (GTDB taxonomy): domain Archaea; phylum Halobacteriota; class Halobacteria; order Halobacteriales; family SKNY01; genus SKNY01. The sequence continues at coordinate 2,047 of CAYSMB010000117.1, read as the reverse complement.
GCTCGTCGACCGGACGAGGAACCTGATCGCGAGCTGTGACTGTACGGACGGCTGTCCCAGCTGTGTGCAATCGCCCCAGTGTGGCAACGGCAACGAGCCGCTCGACCCGGAGACGGCCGTGGGCGTCCTCGGCGCGATCGCCGGCGACGGCGAGCCGGCGACAAGGAAACCCTGATTAGCCGGAACGCGAAATCGCCGGTGTGTATCAGATTCGGTTGGACAATGCCGCCTTCGAGGGAGAGAACAACGCCTATCTCCTCGACGGCAGCGGCGGCCCGACGACCCTGATCGATACCGGGGTCTACTCGCCCGACGTCGAGGAGGAACTCCGGGCCCGTCTCGGCGACCGGGATCTGACGTTCGCGGATATCGATCAGATCCTGCTCACGCATCACCACCAGGATCACTCCGGACTCGCCTCGACGATCCAGCAGGCAAGCGGCGCGGACGTGCTCATCCATCCCGACGACATGGCGTTCCTCGGAAATTCCGATGAGAGTCGGGAGGAAGTCCAGGAATCGCTGGGCCATCCCGTCGAGGAATGGGGTGTTCCCGGCGAGAAGCGGGCGGAACTCGAGGAGATGCTCCAGCACGCGCGGCGATACGCCGGTCCGGAGGCCGACACAACGGCGATCGATCTGGAGGCGACCTACCCGGCCGGCTCGACCGAACTCACGCCCATTCACCTCCCCGGGCACTCGCTCGGCCATCTGGGCTACCGCCTCGCCAACGGGGAACTGGCTGCCGGCGACGCCCTCCTCCCCGTCTATACCCCGAACATCGGCGGTGCCGATCCCCGCGTTTCCCGCCCGCTCCCGACGTACCTGGACACCCTCGCCAAGATCGTGCGCATGGACCCGCCGGTCGTCTGGCCGGGCCACCGGGATCGGATCGACGATCCGCGCGCCCGCGCCGTCGAAATCCGCGATCACCACCGCGACCGGACCCGCCGTGTGATCGAGGCCCTCGGCGACGAGGGGCCGATGACCGCCTGGGAACTCGCGATCCATCTCTTCGGGGAGCTCTCGGATATTCACGTGCTCCACGGGCCGGGAGAGGCCTTTGCCCACCTCGATCACCTCGAGGAACTGGGCATCGTCGAACAACGCGACCGTCGCTATCGCCTGCGCGAAACCCAGGTCGACTACGACGCGATCGTGCCGCCGCTGGCCTAAACGAAAGAATCGTAACGGGCGGTCGAGGAGGGCGGGCATGCGGATCGTCCAGCGGGCATGGTGGTACGCGGTGCCGGCGTTCGTGCTGGCGGCGCCCGCCGTGCTCGTGGGCTGGTCGGTCTCGCTCCTCCTGGTCGCCGCCGGGCTCGGTGTTCTCGTCTTCTTCCGGGACCCCGAGCGTGTCCCCCCAGGGACCGGCCTCGTCGCGCCCGCGGACGGTCGCGTGTCCGTCGTCCGGATCGAAGACGACGGGATCCGGGTCGGCGTGTTCATGCACGTGACCGACGTCCACGTCAACCGCGCTCCGGTCGGCGGGACGGTGACCGCCGTCGAACATCATCCGGGCGCGCACCGCCCAGCGTTCTCGAAGGACTCCGACCGGAACGAACGGGTGCGGATGCGGATCGATGGCGAGCACCCGATCGACGTGGAGCTGATCGCCGGCGCCTTCGCGCGCCGCATCACCCCGTACGTCGAGGAGGGTGATTCCGTCGAACGAGGCGATCGGATCGGCCACATCGCCTTCGGGAGCCGTGCCGATGTCCGGCTCCCCCCGGAGGTCACGCTCGAGGATGTCACGGTCGCGAAAGGCGATCGCGTCCGAGCTGGCGAAACCAGGATCGTCGTGTCCTAGCCCCGACTCCGGACGATCGCGAGCGCGGCGTTAACGTGCTCGCCGTCGATGCGGATCTCGTCGGCGTGACGCTCGGCGGTCTCGATCCCCCGCTCGTCGGCGGCCTGTCGGATCGCCTGCATCGATGCTTCCCGGGCGAGCGCTGCCAGTTCCGCCCCACTCATCGCCTCGAGGTCCTCGCCGAGGGTCGCCAAGTCCACGTCGTCGGCCAGGGGCTTCCCGTCGAAATGGATCCGGA
>CAYSMB010000116.1:0-6062 GCA_964432005.1 uncultured Halobacteriales archaeon | reverse complement strand
CCGTCGCGGCCCTGCTGATGTTGATCGGGTACAGCGTCGACTCGGACATCCTGCTGAACAACCACATCCTCCGCCGGCGCGGGGACTTCTACGAGAGCACCCAGCGGGCGATGCGGACGGGGGTCACCATGACAACGACCTCCATCGTCGCCATGGTCGTGATGACCGCCGTCGCCTGGTTCTTCCAGATCCCGCTGCTCCCGGCGGTCGGGATCGTCCTGGTGTTCGGTCTGGTCGCCGATCTGATGAACACGTACCTGTTGAACGTGAGCCTGCTACGCTATTACAAATACGAGGCGGTGGCAGGATGAACGGACGCGATCTCCTCGCAGCGGCCCGGCAACACTGGCGGGTGACCCTGCTCGTCGTGCTCATGGCGTTGAGTCTGTTCGCGCTCTTTGCGCCACTCGGCGGGTTACAACCGGAGCACGATCCGGCCGACGCCCGCGAGGATGTGCTCATCGATCAAGACACCGGCGAGGGGATCACCAACCTACAGTGGGGCCTGCAGCTCTCCGGCGGGACGAGCGTCCGGGCCCCGATCCACGGCTTCGTCGCCGAGGGGCTGTCCATCGATTCGGCCGACGAAGCCAATCTCACGCAAATGATCGCCGCCGAACTCGGCGTCGAGGAGCGGCAGGTGACGGTCCGGGCCGGCGAGATCCAGGGCGAGGGTTCCGTCGAGACCACGAGCGCGAACGTCACGGAAACGGAATTCCGCGACGCGCTCAACGCCGTCGGTCTCAACGATTTCGATACTGCGGATATCCGCGAAGGCGTCCACGAACAAACCCGCGAGTCGATGCGTGAAGTGATTCAGGACCGGATCGATGGCGTGGGGCTTGGCGGAGCGAACGTCGACATCCTCACGCGGCCGACCGGCGAGCACCTGATCACGGTCGAGGCGCCGAACGTCGGTCAAGACGAGGTCCTTGACATCATCACCGAGCGCGGCGAGGTCGAGGTCGTCGCGCACTTCCCGGAGAACGGCACCTCCCGGAACGAAACCGTTCTCGTGCAGGGTGATTTCGCCGGTGTGGATCCCGCCGTCTCCGGCGAGGGTGACAATCCGCCTCACGTACCCGTGCAGGTGGCAAGCGGTGAGGCCCAGCGATTCTCCGAGGACATGGTCCGCTACGGGTTCGCCCAGGATGGGGGGACGATCTGCACGTGGGATGTCGAGCAGGGCCGGCCCGAGGACCCGGGCCGCTGTCTGCTGACTGTGGTTGACGGCGAGGTCATCTACGCCGCGGGCGTCTCGGACGGGTTGGCCGACGACTGGCGGACGGGTACCTTCGCCCAGCGTCCGAATTTCCAAATGGAGACGACCGATTTCGACGAGGCCCAGGACCTCTCGATTAACCTGCGTTCGGGAGCGCTCCCCGCGGAACTCGATGTCGAGTCGGGATCGGTGTACTTCCTGTTGCCCAGCATGGCCGAGGAGTTCCGGTTCCTCTCGCTGATTGTCGGGATCGTCGCAGGACTCGCGGTCGCAGGGACTGTCTACTGGCGATACCGGGATGCTCGGGTCGCGCTGCCGATGCTGGTTACCGCGAGTTCCGAGGTGATCATCCTGCTGGCGTTTGCGGTCATCGTTCCGATCCCGCTGAACCTCGCGCACATCGCCGGCTTCATTGCGGTGTTGGGCACCGGCGTCGACGACCTGGTGATCATCGCCGACGAAATCATGCAACGCGGGGACATCCGTACCGATCGGGTCTTCGAGAACCGGTTCCGGAAGGCCTTCTGGGTGATCGGCGTGGCGGCCGCGACGACGATCCTCGCGATGACGCCGCTGGTCGCGTTGAGTCTCGGCGAGCTGACCGGGTTCGCGATCGTGACGATCATCGGCGTGCTGATCGGCGTGTTGATCACGCGCCCGGCTTACGGGAACATCCTCAGGATCCTGATGCTGGATTGATCAGGCTTCCTCCTGAACAGGGAACGCGATCTCCGTCGTCGCCCGATACTCGACGATCTCGTCGTTTTCGACCTTCGCGGTCCAGTTCGTGACGTCGACGCCGTGGACGCCCTCAAGGGTTTCACAGGCCTGCACGACGGCCTGTTCGGCCGCGTCCTCCCAGGACTGTTCGGACGTTCCGAGAACCTTGATCACTTTGACTGCAGACATGCGACTGCCGATCGCCGGGGCGCGCCCTTTGCTACGAGCCCTGTAATCGCCGGAGCTCTACGGTTCCACGGCTCCGGTGTCGCCGATCCAGGGTACCGATCGCCCGGCGAGTCGGCCCCGATAAGGCCGCCGGTGAAGGACACGATGCCGGGGAGGGCGATCCAGGCGAGATGGGGGTGTTCTAGGCCGGTGTGCAGGGGGACTTCGAGCATACTGCGACGCTTCTCGAGGGGGAGTCACGAGTCCCCCGGTGGCATGGCGAAACACGAAAGGGGATGGGGGCGAACCGGGGATACGATGGAGCAGTACCTCGACCTCGTGCGCGACGTACTCCGCGAGGGAACCTTCAAGGACAACCGCACGGGCGTGCACACGATCGCGGATTTCAGCCATCATTACCGCATCGACCTCCGCGAGGGCTTCCCGCTCCTGACGACGAAGGCGATGGACGGCGCCGTGTGGGATTCGCTCCGCCACGAACTGGTCTGGTACCTCTCCGGGGACGAGCACATCCGCGAGCTTCGCGAACATACCGGGATCTGGGACGCGTGGGCCGACGAGGAGGGCCACCTGGATACGGCCTACGGTCGGTTCTGGCGGCGATTCCCCTTTCCCGCGGAGACGTTGCCGGGGGAGGCGTGGGCCGACCCGGATCACGAATGGGTCAACGATGACGAGAACACGTTCGACCAGGTCCGATACGTCCTCGACGAGCTCCAGGACAATCCACACTCGCGCCGCCTGGTCGTGTCGGCCTGGCATCCGGCGAACGCCGCCGTGAGCACCCTCCCGCCATGTCATTACACTTACACCGTCTCGGTCCACGATGGCCGGGTCAACCTGCACCTGATGCAGCGCTCGGGCGATGTCGCTCTGGGCGTACCGTTTAACATCGCAGCGTACTCGATACTCGCGACGATCTTCGCCCAGCGGTCCGGACTGGAGATCGGGACGTTCGGCCATACGATCGTGGACGCACACATTTACTGCGGGCAAGACGATCGTGGCGCCTGGTATGCCGAGCACCTCTCGTCGTTTCAGGAGCGTCTCGAGCGAGTGTCCTCGCGGGAGGAGTACGCGGACGTGCGATCGTGGCTCGAAGCGAACGTGCCGGACGGCGACGGATATGACCACGTCCCGAACCTCCTCACCCAGCTCACACGTGAACCGCTCGACCGTCCCCGGCTCACCGTTGAGAACGTGCCCATGGACGAGCTCACCGTCGAGGACATTCAATTGTCCGAGTATCGGAGCGCAGATCGGCTCCAGTTCGAGGTCGCCGAGTGACGGATGGAACTCGTGTTGATCGCGGCCGTCGCCGCCAACGGCGTAATCGGCCGCGAGGACACCCTCCCATGGCATCTTCCGGCGGATCTCGCGCACTTCAAGGAGACGACGATGGGCCGTCCGGTGATCATGGGACGAGTCGCCTACGAGGATATCGAGGACAAGCTCGGCGGTCCCCTGCCCGGACGGACGAACATCGTGTTGAGCGAGAGCGATCCTGACGTCTCCGAGGAGGTGATCGTCGTCGAGGATGTCCCGGCGGCGATCCGCGCGGCCGAGGCCACCAACGGCGAGCTCGCCTTCGTGGCTGGCGGTGGAACGGTTTACGACGCGTTTCTCCCACGCGCCGATCGGATGATTTTGACCGAACTGGAGGACGCTTACCAGGGTGACGTGTACTTTCCGTCGTTCGATGGCGAGGCATGGCGGGAAGTGAATCGAGATTGTCGCGACGGGTTCGCGATCGTCGAGTACGAACGGCGGCGGTAGTTCCCCCCGGACGTTCAGTCCGTCCGGGCCGCGAAGTCGTCCAACGTGCCCTGGGACCGCGATGCGAGTACCTCCGCACTCGTCTGCCAGCTCGCCCGAGCACACGACGGGAGTTTCCCGTGGCGCTCGACGTAATCGGCGAGGTACGTCCGGGTGGTTCGATCGCCCGGATAGCCGCTGCCGATCTCGCCGTACTCCTCTCGGAGCGACGCGACGTGGTCCTCGCGACGTTGTTTGGCGACGATGCTCGCGGCCGCAACGACGGGGTGGGTTTCGTCGGCGTGATGCTCGGCGATGATTTGGACGTCCCGATCGAGTGCGGCGGAGACCCGCGCGGCGTACCGGTCCGCGTCCGAGTCACACGCGTCGACGACGATCCGGTCCTCTTTTTCCACGAAAAGCTCGTCGATCACCCGACCCGTGGCCCGGGCAGTCAGGCGGTTGAGTCCTCGGGGGTCATCATCGATGCGCTCCGGCGGGACTTCGACGATTGACGTGTGCACCGCGTCGAGGCGTTCGAGTTGCGCCGCCAGGGCCTCGCGCCGCTTTCCGTCGAGCTGTTTCGAATCCCGGACGTCCTCCGGCAGGTGCGATTCGGTCGGCACGGAGACCCCGGCGACGAACATCGATCCGAGCACCGGCCCCCGGCCGGCCTCGTCGACGCCGATCACGCCCCCCATCGGTGGCCCCATTGCAGGACTGGGGCTTAGTCGCTTGCCTTCAGGTAGTCCGGATCGTCGAACTGCCGCTCGCCTTCGGCCTCGACGGCTACCACGTCCAGTTCCAAGACCTCCACGTCCGTGGACAGGCGGCCCGCGACGCTCGGCTCCGTCCGTCCGTCATCCCCGTGGGCAAGCTCTTTGACGTACAATCCCCCCGCGCCGTGGATGTGCAAGACGGCGCGGGGCCCGTCGAACTCCTCGATTCCCGTGTCGTAGACAGTCCGTTCGCGCACCCGATCGCCGCGTCGATGTGACACCCGCTGGGGGGTGCGCTGTTCGATCGTCCCGCCTTCGAGGTCGTCGAGGACACGCTCGAGACGTCCCCGATCGATCGGCTCGTCGAAGGCGACGGTGAGGTGGTAGGTCTTGCTCGCGGGCAGTTCCTTGACGCGTTCGACCATCTCGTGTGTCGCCAGCGCGAGGTCCGTGACCGCCACGGACTCCGGGTTCGCCTCGTTGATCGTGGTCGCGAGGGCGTCGAGATCGGGCGTTCGTCGGGTGGGTTCCTTGACCTCGATCACGAACGGGCGGCCGGTCCCGACCATCCGCGCATCGACGTCCTCGCGTCCTGCGCCGTGGAACACGCCCTCGCTACCGGCCATGGCTTCGATGACGTGGGGGACGGTGAGTTGTTCCACGCTCCGATCGTATCGATATCCGGTACCGTCACAGCCGTCGCACGGCTCGGGCCCGTCGGGACCGAGTTGCGTTCCCTCGCCCCCACATGCGCGACAGGGCCATTCCGTCTGGGGGATCTCCCGTTCGAGTTTCCGGTAGCGACCGTACACGAAGGCGGGATTGATCGAGACCTCGACCGTGCCCCGATCGAGGTGGAGAAGAGCGACAACGTCGGGGCGCTCGAAATCGACGGTCGCGCCCGTCGCGGCCCCCACGCGTTTGCCCACTTCCCGGTTGAGGTCGCTTTTGAGCGCCTCCCCCGCGTCAGGTTCCAGTCCGTTCGACTCCCGCAGCAGCCGATCGTTCTCCTCGAGGAGCGGGGGCACACGGCAGCCGATCTGGTACGTCGCAAAGTCGATTTCCTTGAGTTCCGCGGTCACCCGGTCCGCCCACGTCTCGACGCGGGCCGCATGGCCCTCACACACCCAGCAATCCTCGTCGGCCGGCGGTTCGTACGCTTCATCGCGCGAAATGGCGTGTGTCCGGCGAAGCGCCCGCCCTCGCTCCCCGTTTGTGAGCCCGAAACTCCGATCGGCGACGAGCCGACCGAGACAGGCCGCACAGACCGGATCCTCCTCTCGAACGGCCGCGACCAGCGCGAGGAGATCGGCCGTCGCCAATTCTTCCATGTCCGTCGCTGGCGGCTGGCGGCCTAACGCTCTTCGGATCGACGCTGGCACTGAGCATGGGGTTTCCCGTCCGACGAGCCCCCGGTGGACGTAAAGGGCCCTCTCTTGAGAATGGAGGTATGCGGG
>CAYSMB010000115.1:964-6161 GCA_964432005.1 uncultured Halobacteriales archaeon | reverse complement strand
CGTAGCGCTCCTCGAAGCACACCAGTCGACCCCGTTCGAGGCTCGGACGCGCGCACACGAGGATGTCGCCGCCGCTCACCGCGGGGGGTCCGTTCGGTTCGGCGCGGAGCGGAACTTGCCAGATCGGTTCGCCGGTTGCGGCTCGAGCGAGTGGAGGCCGTAGCGATGTCTCGCCCGGTCCGTGACTGCGTCTACGGACGCGTACAGCCGGCCATCCGCGAGCACCGGCGGACTCGTCCCGCGGGCTTGGGGGATCGCGTGGCGCCACACGTGTTGGGGTTCGTGCGGGGCGGAGATGGCCCGACGTCGGTGACCCGGATCCTGCCCGACGAGCGGCCATTCCCCCTCGATAGGGCCGAGGTCGCCTCGATCACCTAAGCTCACGTTGAGACATCCTTCGAAGGCGGCGATGCCAAGCGTCGCTATCAGACCACGCCGCGTCGTGGAGGGCATGGGATGGACGAGCGTTTCCGGAACCGCCGCTTCAAGCCTTTGTTTCGATTTACTCGCCCGCGGCCCCCGCCTCGGGTTTGGGCGGCAACCGCACGAGCGTAAACCAGAACTCCTCGAACGTCTGGACCAGATCCATGAAATCCTCCGGGGAGACCGGTTTCGTGAGATAGGCGTTGGCCTGGAGATCATAGCTCTGGCGGATGTCCTCTTTGTCTTCCGAGACCGTGAGGATGACCACCGGGATCCGACGGAGCGCCGGATCGGATTTCATCTCCTCGAGTACCTCGTGACCATCGATCTTCGGGAGGTTGAGATCGAGGAGAACGAGATGTGGGACGGGCGCGTCCTCGTAGGGCCCTCGCTTGTTCAAATACTCCAGGGCCTCCTCGCCGTCCGTCACGACGTGGAGGGTGTTGTTGATGTAACCCTCCTCGAAGGCCTCCTGGGTCAACCGGACATCGCCCGGATTGTCTTCGACGAGGAGGATGTCGACGGGGTCGCCGTCGCGATGGTCGGTCATTCGATACCGGGTCTGGCACACGCCTCCGGTTTAGCTCTCCCGGTCCGGAAGGGTGAAGTAAAACGTCGATCCCGACCCCGCCTCGGATTCGACCCAGATGTCGCCCCCATGTGCTCGCACGATCTTCTGGCAGAGCGCGAGGCCGATCCCCGTTCCGGGATATTCCTCCTGGCCGTGCAGGCGCTCGAAGATCTCGAAAATCTGATCGGAGTAGGCCGGGTCGATCCCGATGCCGTTGTCCGCCACCCGGAGTTGCCAGGCGTCGTCGGTGCGCTCCGCGTCGATCTCGATCTCCGGCGGATCATCGTCACGGTACTTGATCGCGTTCGCCACGAGGTTCTGAAAGACCATCTCGAGCTGGTTGGGGTCTGCTCGTACCGTCGGAAGGTCCCCGACGTCGATTCTCGCATCGTTCTCCTCGATGCGGCGAGCGAGGTCCGCAAGCGTCAAGTCGACGATTTCTTCGAGGTCGACCTTTTCGTGGGGCCCCGCGTCGCTTTCGACCCGGGAATACGCCAGGAGATCCTGAATCATCTCGCGCATCCGCTCGGCTCCGTTCACGGCATAATCGATGAACTCGGTCGCTTCCTCGTCGAATTCCTCGCGATAGCGATCCTCGAGCATGCTCAGATAACTCGAGATCATCCGGAGGGGCTCCTGGAGGTCGTGGGAGGCGACATGGGCGAACTGTTCGAGGCGACGGTTCGATTCCTCGAGTGCCTCGACGGTCTCCTCGAGCTGCTCCCGGTATTCCACGCGCTCCGTGATATCCTGGACGACGAGCATCCCGGCGTCGATCTCGCCCTCGGCGTTCCGAACGGGCAACGTCTGCCCGTAGAGGTGACGGTCGTAGTACTCGACTTCGAACTCCGCCTGCGAACCTTCCAACGCCCCGCGAAAGTGAGGTTCGATCTGGGACGCCAGGTGGTCCGGATAGCGCTCGTAAATCGATTGACCGACCGCCTCCTCGGGATCGATCCCCAGATCGTCCAGCAGTTGCCCGGCGGCGGTGATATACTCGAGATCCTCGTCGTAAAGGGCGACGACCCCTTCGGGAAAGTGCTCGGCGAGCGTCCGGTAGCGTCGCTCGCTCTCCTCTAGAGCACGCTCGCGGGCGCGCCGCTCCGTGATATCCCGGACGACGCCGATGCGCTCATCCTTCGAGGGAAAGAGGGCAAACGTGGCTTCCGCCTGAAGGGTCGATCCGTCCGTCCGCTGGATCTCCGCTTCGATCTTCGGCGTCCGCGCTTGCCCCTCGACGAGTTGCTCTTCGAGGGCACTTGCGGATTCGACGGTGTCCTCGTCGACCACGAGAGAGACGTGCGAGCCGATCAGCTCCTCCCGCGAATATCCCGTCATCTCGACGTAGGCGTCGTTGACCATCGTAAACCGGCCCGACCGGTCGACGGTGTAGATGCCGTCATCAACGGTACTCACGATGGTACGATACCGCTCGACCTCATCCGCGCAGGTTCCGTCGCCCCTCGTTTCCGCCGGCTCGGACGCCTCGACCGTCGGCGGCCGCCACCAGATACGGGTATCCGCCGGCGTCTCGCGTGTGTCGAGGTGGCCGCGTTCGAGGAGATCCTCGAGATCGGCCTCGACCTCCGCCGGCGGTCGGTCCAGCTGCTCGACGATCTCTTCGGTGGTCCGGGGCGTCACCCCCTCCGTCGTCGCGTGGAACAGGTCGAGCACCGCCGCCGTCGACCCGTCGGGGGCAGGGCCCGTCATGGCGCCTCCAAGGTGTGGTAGGGTCAAAAAGGACGCCGCTCAGTATTTCGGACGGCCCATCGTCGATCCCGTCCGCCAGAGGGCGCGTCGGAGATATCGGAGGACCTGCTTGCATGGATCTCCTTGCCCTCTGGCGATTGTCCGAAACTGTCGTATCCCCGACGTAGCGGCCCGCAGCACGGCCGATCGTGAATCTCCCACCTAAACGTTTAACAGGTTTCTCGAGAGACATCCATGCGGGATAGATCATGAGTGCCCACGAACTTCCGCCACTTCCGTACGATTACGACGCGTTGGAACCGCACATCTCTGAGCAGGTCGTCACCTGGCATCACGACACCCATCATCAGGGGTACGTCAACGGACTGAACTCGGCCGAGGAGACCCTCGCCGAGAACCGGGCCAACGGGGATCACTCCAGCAGCCCGAGCGCCATGGAGGCAGTCACTCACAACGGCTGCGGTCACTACCTCCACACCCTCTTCTGGGAGAACATGAGTCAGGATGGCGGTGGCGAGCCCTCGGGCGCGCTCCGCGACCGGATCGAGAAGGACTTCGGCTCCTACGAGGCCTGGCGCGGCGAGTTCGAGGCGGCAGCCGGTGCCGCCGGCGGCTGGGCGTTGCTCGTCTACGACCCCGTCGCCAAGCAGCTTCGGAACATCAAGGTCGACAAACATGACCTGCATGCCCTCTGGGGCAGCCATCCGATCCTTGCGCTCGACGTCTGGGAACACTCCTATTACTTCGACTACGGACCCGACCGGGGCAGCTTCATCGAGGGCTTCTTCGAGGTCGTCAACTGGGACAAGGTCGCCGAAGAGTACGACAAGTGTCTCGGTCACTTCGAATAGTGTCGCGCCGGTAACCCACGACACCGTCTTTTCCCGTACTCCTACCGTTGCAGGCGGGCATAGGCCACGAAATTATCGAATATCGCGTCGGCCTCCGCAGCTGCGGTGACGTTCTCCTCCGTAATGGTCTCGGCGGGGTTGCCGCGACGGATCGGCTCGTCGTCGTAGCCCTCCACGACCCGTTCGGCGGTCGCGACCGAAAATTCGGGATGGGAGAGGACGCCGAACGCGTCGTCCATCCGGAACCCGTGTAACGCCTCGTCGTTCCGGGCGATCACCCGAGCGCCCAGGGGCAGTTCGACGATATCGTCGCCGTGGGAGACAAAGACCGTGAACCGCCCGTCGATCCCGGCGAAGAGCGGACTGTCCCCGGAATGGCGAACGGTCCGGTATCCCAGCTCTCGGGCCGACTGTCCTTCCACGCTTCCCCCGAGCGCGCTCGCCAGCACTTGGGCGCCGAAACAGATCCCCAGCAGCGGGAAGTCGGCTCCCTGGGCATCTCGCACCCACGCGCATAACGCCTCGATCCACTGGTCCCCTTGATAGACCGACGCCGCCGAACCCGATATGATCGCCCCGTCGAAATCGTATCCATCCGGGATATCGCGCTCGGAGACAACGAACTCCTCGAGCGTGCAGGGCACCGCGCGGTGGAAATTTTCGCTCGTCTCCTCCGTCGAGCGTGCAGCGTTCAGGAACGCCATCGTCAGCGCCATCGGCCGCGGTTTCTCGCGGAGGCAACAATAGATGCGGGGTCCGCTCACGCACCAATCAAACTACGATGGTCCCGAATGGGTTCTTCGGCGTCGATGCGGTCCACCGGATCCCTTCCTCCGGCGCGACGAGCGACACACTGGCGTCGTCGTAGTGTGAGAGGACGATACCAGCCGCGGTGCTCGTGCCGGTGATGGCTCCCGCTGGCGTGGACACGTCGCGGCCGTCGAGGGCCGAGAGGTGACCCCGGCCCCGTTCGATGACCCAATGTGCGTCGGTGTGGGCACAGACTTCGACAGGCCGGTCGTACCCCGATCGGCGCTCGATCTCGCCGAGATCCCGGTCGAACACGCTCACCGTTCCCGCGCTCCGGCTAGGGACGTAGACACGGCGGTCGACCAACAGGTCGTACGCATCTGGACCAATCGCCGCCGTCGCGAGGATCTCCGGCTCGTCGGTCGCGCTCAGTACAACGACTTCCTCGGCTGCCGCGTTGACCGCATACACGCGCTCACCGTTCATATCGGCTGCGACCCCTTCGATACGGGCCGACTCGCCGAGATCGATCGAGCCGACGCGGCGGCCGGCCGCCGGATCGATCACGTCCACGGAGCCGCCCTTCCTGGTCCCCACGAAGAGGCGATCCCCGGCGACGTCGAGTTCGTGCGGAGCAGCCCCCACGCCGATGCGATCGATCAGCCGAGGGGCCGCGGGGTCGACCACGGCCACGACGTCACCGGCCGTACAGGTCACAAACAGGCGATCACCGGCAATCGCGAAATGCGAGGGACCTAGGGTTCCAAGCTGGAGCTCTGAGACCTCGCCGTCCTCCGCGATCACGGTGAGCGATCGCGCGTCCATGGTCGCGACGAACACCCGGCCGGCGGCCTCGCAGGCGTGGACGGGGTGGCCGCCCACGGCGATCGAA
>CAYSMB010000115.1:0-954 GCA_964432005.1 uncultured Halobacteriales archaeon | reverse complement strand
TTGCCCAGACGCCAGATCCAACAGCGCGAGCTCGTCGTCGCCCTGACAACAGACCGCGAGTAACGCGTCTGGGCCCATCCCGATCAGTTGCAGGTGAAGTTACTGCCGTCGGTTCCGGCGCCGCTCCCCTCGACATCCACGACGGCATCGGTGGCCGTCTCCATCGGATATCGCCCGTGGTCGCCGCTCACATTGGCCCATTCGATCAGGCCGCCGTCGTAGAGATAGACCTCCTCGAAGCCGATTGCCCGAAGGGTCACGAGCGTCTGTGTCGGATCGACGTTTTCCTCGCCGTAGACGATCACCGTACCGGTGTCATCGAGCCCGGCCCGATTTGCGTACAGCGAGAACAGCTCGCCGGGCGAGCGCATCCGGGCGCCATCGATGTTGCCGAGCCAGTGAACGTTCACTGCCCCGGGCAGGTGTCCTTGCCGGTCCAGTCGCTCTGACGGCTCGTCGCCGAGGAAGGCCTCCGGCGTTCGCACGTCGACGATGCCGGGGGCTTGGAGGGTCCCGACGCGGTCCGCGATCCACTCCCGGGTGACCCAGCGCTCTGGCGACGGTTCGGGCTCGTAGCTGCGTTCCGCGGGCGTGTCGGCCTGGCCCGTCCCGAGCCGTCCGGTCCATGCGTCGCTGCCGCCGTTGAGGATCCGGACGTCGCCGTTGTGGCCCGCCGCAAGCAGGGCAAATACCGTTCGCGTGACGCGTGAGCCGACGCTCGAGCCATAGACGACGACATCATCCTCTGGCTGAAGCCCGAGTGCACCAAACGTCTCTGCGAACGCTTCCGCATCCGGAACGCGCCCATCCTCCGCGTCACGCTGCCCAGTTATGCCCTCGAGGGGAACGCGTCTGGCGCCCCGAATCCGCTCCCGACGGAAGAAACGCTCTTGTCGGGCGTCCAGGACGACGACCTCGTCCCGCCGGTCGGCCAGCCAGCCCGCCCCGACGAAG
>CAYSMB010000114.1:0-6302 GCA_964432005.1 uncultured Halobacteriales archaeon | reverse complement strand
ATTGCGTCCGTTCACTAGGCCAGCGTCGTGGGCGCGTTCGCAGAGATCGAGCGCCGTCCGAGTGATGACGTCGGGGACGTCGAGCTCGCTTGCAAAGCGGGGGACGTACTCTCCGGGATCGATCGGCCCGACCGGTAACCCGAGTTCGCGGTTGAGTGCGCCATAGGCGACCTCGAGCTCTCCGGCGTCGGCGCGGGCCGCCTCGGTGATCTCCGATCGGGTCCGCGAGAGCCCATCGATCCGACAGTTCGCATAGACCGTAGCGGCGGCAAAGCCCTCAAGCGACCGGCCCCGGAGGAGATCTTCCTCCTGGGCGGATTTGAAGAGGACGCACGAGCGCTCCCGGATGGATTGCGGGAGGTCGAGTTCGGCCGTGAGCCGGCGGATCTCGGAGAACGCATAGATGCGGTTGCGTTCGATCTTGCTCCGGACTTGCGCTCGGTTGTGTTGCCGGCGCATCCGGGCAAAGCGGCGACGTTTCCGCCCGCTCATGCCCCGACTCCGGCGGGAGCCGTAGCCGATCTCGGTCGACAGGCCGCGATCATGTCGAGTCGCCGTCAGTGGCGCGCCGACGTGCCGGCGGCTGTTCGACGGCCGTTCGGTTCGGCGCCAGGTCGGCCCCCGATCGATCGGATCCTCCGCGACGATGAGTCCGCACGCCCGGCAGACTGTCTCGATGCCGCGGCGCGCGACCCGACCGTTACATTCGGGGCACCCGACGCCGGTCTGTCCCGTCTCGTTCGGTGAAACGTTCGGGAACGACACGCGTCACTTCCTGTCCAATGGATCCGGTATAAACCTACCGTCGTCCCGTTAGGCGTCGCGAATCCGACCCGCGATGTCGTCGAGTTCGTCATCGGAGAGATCCGGGGGCGATCCCGCGACGCGGTGGATGGGACCGCCGCCGTCGCCGGTGAATCGGGGAATGATGTGCCCGTGGACGTGCGGGATTTCCTGGCCCGCCGCCGGGCCATTATTCACGCCGAGGTTGCTGGCGTCGGCGTCGACGGCCCCCTCGACCTGGGGAGTCAGTTCGGCCAGGAGATCGAAGACCGCCGACCGGGCGTCCGCGGGCATCGCCTCCACGGTTTCGAAATGGCCTTTCGGGACCACGAGCGTGTGGCCCGGCGCCAGGGGATTGACGTCCAGGAACGCGATCGCCTCGTCGGTTTCGGCGACGGTCCGGCTTGGCACGTCGCCCGCGACGATCGAACAGAAGATACAGTCCGCATCGCTCGGTCGATCGGGCATACGCGGTCGATCGGCCGCTCGTCACTCAAGGTTACCGGTCAAGCGCGTCGGCGATCGTCGGCGCCACCGAAACGGCGCTGACGGGGTGTTCGATCGTGTCCGTCCCGTAGACGCCGTCGACGCCGGCCCGGGAGAGCCGGCCGTAGGCGTCCTCGACGAGCAACGGATGCACGCACGTCGCCAGGATGCGCTCTGGCGTGCGGTCCCGCAGTGACCGGACGGCTTCGACCATCGTGCTCCCGGTCGAGATGATGTCGTCGACGAGGACGACGTCGCGATCGGCGCCGTCCGCGTCGGTGGGCGCGACCTCGACCCGCCGTTCCGAATGACGCGTCTTTTCGAGATGATCCGACGTCCCCCTCCCGTAGCTCTCGCGGAGCGTCGCTGCGAGCCCGCGCGCGGCACCGTCCGGGGCCAGGAAGAGCGGATCGGTGAGATCCGAGGGGAGGGCGTCGACGAGCCGGCCGATCGCGTCTACGGCGGTGGCGGGGACCTCGAAGTGTTCGATGACCTCGTCCTCATGGGGATTGACCGTGATGACCCGGTCGGTGCCCGCGCCGATCGCCCGAGCGACCGGCCGGACGGAGACGGGTTGGCCGGCCTCGAAGGCGGTATCCTGGCGCGCGTATCCGAGATACGGCACGACCGTCGTCAGGTCTGACACCCCCGCCTCCCGCAGGGCATCCTGGAGGAGGAGCAGGTCCATGTGCGCCTCGCTCGAGGTGGTCGATGCGACGACGATCGCCGCGTCGCCGGGCGTCGATTCGATCTCGACGAGCAATTCGCCATCGGGGAATCGGGTCCGGTCGACAGCCGCCATATCGCGACCGGTCGCGTCCGCGAGCGCGGCCGCCAGGACCTGCGAGGTGACGCCCGGCACGATCATGCGCGAGTATCGCGTGTGCGCTGTCAATGTCGTTTCGGTCGCGGTCGGAACGGCTTTTTCCCCACCCCGTCGAACCCCTCCGATGGGGATTTTCGGCTCGAGCGGCATCCGGGGGGTCGTCAACGAGGACCTAAGCCCGGCCTTCGTCGAACGGGTAGCGGCGGCCGCCGGCAGCGAATGGGCGGCCGACCGGGTTGCGGTCGGCCGGGATCCCCGCTGTAGCGGACGCCTGTTCGCCAACGCCGCAACGGCCGGCTTCATGGCCGTCGGCGTCGACGTCGATCGCCTGGGCGTCGTCCCGACGCCGGCGTTACAGCTCTACCTCGAGCGAACGGACGCCGTCGGCTGCATGATCACCGCCTCGCACAACCCCCGGGAGTACAACGGGATGAAGTTCTTCGAGGCGGGCGGTCGTGAACTGGCCGGCGAGGGGCTCGACCGGATCGAGGCGGCGGTCGAGGAGCGAAGGCGCGCCAGCGCCCCGTGGGATGGAATCGGGTCGGAGTGCCGCGTCGAAGGGGCGGCCGCCGACTACGTCAGCGACATCGTGGAAGTGGCGGATACGGGCGACATCTCGGCGGCGGAGTTGACGGTGGCCGTCGATCCCGGGCACGGGGCGACGTGCTCGACCTCGCCCGGACTGGCCCGTCGGCTGGGATGTGGCGTCGTCACCGTCAACGCACGGGCCGATGGCCGGTTTCCCGGCCGGTCGCCGGAACCGGTTCCCGGAGTGCTCGGGGATCTCCAGCGGCTCGTCGAGGCGAGCGACGCGGCCCTCGGAGTCGCCCACGATGGCGACGGCGATCGGGCGGTATTCGTCGACGAACGGGGGGAGTTCGTCCCGGGTGATACCGTGCTCGCGATCCTCGCGGAGGCGCTCGTCGAGCCGGACGATACCGTCGTGACGGCGGTCAACGCCTCCGATCGCATCGCGGACGCGGTCGCGGCCAATGGAGGGACCCTCGAGCGAACGCCCATCGGGAGTGCGAACATCGTCGCCCGGGTGACCGACTGCCGGGAACGGGGCGAACGGGTGCCCCTCGCCGGCGAGAGCAACGGCGGGATCTTCCTGCCCGAGGAACGGCTCGTCCGCGACGGCGGGCTCGTCCTGGCACGGATCCTGGAACTCGTCGCCGATCGGCCGCTCGGGGACCGGGCGGACGCTTACGACGGATACACGATGGAGCGTCGCTCGATCCGCTACCGGTCGGCGGACGAGCGGGCGGGCGTCCTCGCGGCGATCGAGCAGGTGGCCGACGCCTGGGAGGGGGCGGTCGATCGAACCGACGGCGTGCGGCTCGCTGGCGAGGATGGCTGGGTCCTCGCCCGTCCGAGCGGCACCGAACCGCTCGTCCGGGTCACCGCGGAGGGCCCCGATCGAGAGCGGGCGACGCACTACCTCGGGGTGGTCATGGAGGCGATCGAGAACCGCTGATCACGGTGATGGCGACGATGCCAGCGCGTCCTCGAGACGTTCCATCTTCTCTCTGAGGGCCTCGAGTTCGCTGGCAAGTTCGCCGTCGGTCAATCGCCGGCGGTCCCGCTCGTCGAGTCGCGTCTCGGCCTCGGCAGCCTCGCGCAGTGTTTCGAAGCGCGCCGCGTCCTTCGTCAGTGATCGCACGGCCCGGAGGCGCTCGATGACCTCCTCGTCCGCGAAACGGTCGACGACCGATGTCAGCTCCCGGAGCCGCCAGCGCAGAACATCCGCCGGCGGTGGCGGCCACGCGATCGTAAACGGGTCCGGCGTCAGTCGCTCGAGGTACGTCCGGTCGGTCCGCACGGCCGCCCGGAGCGCATCCGGGTCGGCGACGTAATGTTCGAGCTTCGAGTCCGAGTATTCGGCGTACTCAAGCAGTTCAGGGACGGTCAGGGGTTCGTCGATGGCCTCGAGGTAGTCCATTAGCCGGGATGGCGGTGACTCGAGCTGGACGAGGGGGTAGCGATCTGCCAGATCAAAGAGCCCGAGAACCGCTTCGGCAGGGGTCGATTCGAGATAGCGCTCGAAGGCCGTCGCGACCGCGTCGTTGTACGCGTCGATCGGCTCCCGGAGGTCGCCGGTCGGCGCGTCGAGGTCGACCGCCCGCAGGGCTGCGAGTTCTTCGAGATGTTCGAGGCGCGATTCGATCTCCCCGATCCGATCATGGACGGCCTTCCGGGCCGACCGTAGCGATGCGCGCGTCCGTTCGACCTCCCGAAGCCGGTCGACGGTTTCGCGTGGACCCGATAGGCGCTCCTCGATGGCGGCGAGGTCGCTCTCGGAGAGCCGCCGTTTGTCGACGATTTCGTCGACGGCCTCGAAGTCCTCCCGGTGGGGGAGGTCCTCGGGCAGGTCCGCGACGAACGACTCGATCTCCGATTGGAATGCCAGATATCCCTCGAAGTCGCCCGTCCCCACCGCGCGATCCTCGTAGGTCGCCACGATGCCGTCGAGCTCGCGGAGGGTGGCTTCGAGCGTTTCGACCCGTTCGCGACCGATCGATGTCACGGACGACCGGGCATCTTCGTACCGTTCGGCCGCCGTCCGGAGTTCCCCGAGGAGGTCTTCGGGGTCGGTCTTACCCATAGACGTCGTCGGGATCGAAGACCCGCTCGCCGACCGTATCCCCGGCGAGCGTCCGGTAGAAGCAGCTTCGGTACCCGGTGTGGCATGCACCCCCGTCCTGGCGGACCCGGTACAGGAGAGCATCCCCGTCACAGTCGATCCGGACTTCCTCGACGTGCTGGCGGTGACCGCTGGTCTCGCCTTTCTGCCAGATTTCGTCCCGGCTACGCGAGTAATAGTGGGCCGCCGACGTCTCAAGCGTGCGCTCGATGGCTTCCCGGTCGGCGTAGGCAAGCATCAGGACCGCCTCGTCCTCGACGGACTGGGCCACGACGGGGACCAGCCCGTCGGCTTCGAAATCAACGGACGACTCGAGCTCCTCGGTCATGCGCCGAGGAACGTCGGGATCGATCATGGGTCTTGGGATCTCACGGAAGCCATCCGGCCACGAGCGTCGGGAGGTCACCGACGACTAACCCGAGCACGAGGCCGCCGACCAGGGGGACCAAGAAAGGGATGCCCGGCGAAATCCAGACCCGATCGCATTCGCAGATGAGGTCCAGGCCTGCCCGGAGCTCCTCCGGGCGGGCCCCGTACGCGCCGTCGACGTCCTCGAGAAAGCGCCGGGCGCCCCAGCGATCGTCGGCATCCGTCCCCCCGTCGGCGCGCACGCGGCCGTCATCGGGTGGCGAGGGATCGGCCGGCACGGACGCGGGATCCTCGTGGGCCGTCGGGTCCTCGCGGAGGGTCGCGAGGTCGAGGTCCCGCCAGCGAAGATACATCCGCAGCGCGTCGAGGTCGAGACCCCGGCGGGTGAACCCCTCGGCATCCTCCAGAATCACCCCGTGGCGGCGCTCGAGCGTCGATGTCTCGACGGGCCGGCCCAGGAACATGACGGGGCGGAACTGCCTTTTCGCCGCATTGGCCACGAAAAGGCCGATCGGGTACGCGAGCCCGAGGATCACGCCGTTGACGAGGGCCGTCATGGAAAAGACACCGACCGCCGACTCGACGACCGGCAGCGTGATCGCTGCGATCCGAATCGTGGGATACGTCGGGAACGCAATGCCGAGGAGCATGACCGCCTTGGCATCGGCGGCCCCGAAGGCGTTGAGCCGGTAGAACAGATACCCCATCGGCGCGATGACCCCCGCGCTCAACAGGACCTGGATCGTCCAGCGTCGTTGGACCCAACCGCCGGCCGTGAACGCCTCGAATCCCGACCAGGCGAGAGCGAGGAGACCGGCGCCGGCGAGGGGCCACCAGACCCATCGGGGGACGCGTCGCGTCCGGATGTCCAGCACCGCCAGCCACACTAGCCCGGGAACGATCGCCAACCGCAGGAGATCCGGCCCGGACGCGAACATGGCTAACGCGCCCCTCGTCGCAGGCGACTCGATGTCCACTGAGGGCAGACGGTCATCCAATCGGGATAACCTCCACGGGCGATCATATAAGTACGGAACGACGGGTGGGTTCGAGCGTGCGTAGCTTCAGGGCGTCGAGAACAGTCGTCGATCGCGAAAAACGGCTGGATCGGGCGCTTGGCGAGGGGACTAGATGACCCGGTTCTGCAGGTAGTCGAGATGTTTCGCGTTGTAGACGATGCGGACCTCCTCGGTT
>CAYSMB010000113.1:0-6389 GCA_964432005.1 uncultured Halobacteriales archaeon | reverse complement strand
CTTCTGGGGGGCCTTCCTGGGGATTTCCTTTATCGCGAGTCCGGACCCGACCGGCATGGCGCCGATCATCATCGCGCTGACGATGGTCGCGCTCTTCGAGGGGACCCTCGGCCTGCTCAGATGGGTGGGTCGGTAGGCCAGGAAAGCGTTTATTCGCTCGGCATCTGACGGGGTCGGTATGGCCGAGCGCACTGTCGCGGTGATCGGGCTGGGTATCATGGGCGCACCGATGGCCGACAACCTTCTCGAGGCAGATTACGACGTCATCGGCTACAATCGCTCCGTCGAACCGATGGAGGAACTGGTAGCCGCGGGCGGCGAGCGCGCGGACGCCGCCGCCGATGCGGCCAACGCTGGGGACGTGATCATCACCTGCCTCCCCGATTCCGAGGTCGTCGCGAAGGTCATGCGAGCCGAGGATGGGATCATCGCCGGGGGCACCCCAGGATCGATCGTGATCGACATGTCGACGATCTCGCCCACCGTGACACGGGAGCTGGCCGAGGAGCTGGCCGAGCACGACGTCGCCATGCTGGACGCGCCGATCAGCGGCGGCGAGGAAGGCGCCATCGAAGGCGCGCTCTCGATCATGGTCGGCGGCAAGGAATCCGTCCTCGAGGACGTCCATCCGATTCTCGCCGTCCTCGGGGCGACGATCACCCACTGTGGGGACCACGGGGCCGGGCAGGTAACGAAGGCCAGCAACCAGATCGTGGTCGCCAATACGATGGCCGCCGTCAGCGAGGCCTTGCTATTCGCGGAGAAGGCGGGCGCGAACCTCGAGGCCGTCGTGGAGGCGATCAGCGGCGGGGCCGCCGGATGCTGGACGCTTGACAACCGGGCGCCCTCGATGATTCGCGGGGACTTCGAGCCCGGCTTTTTTGCCGAATATCAGTACAAGGATCTTCGCATTGCGACCCGGGCCGGACAGGAATTCGGCGTCCCCATGCCGACGACGGCGAGTACCCACGAGCTCTACAAATCCGCGGTCGAACTGGGCTACGGCCGCGACGACAACTCCGGCGTCCTCCAGGTCCTCGAGACGATGGCCGACGACGCCGCCCGTATCGATTGACTACACGTAGGTGAACCAGTCGTCGTAGTCCGGATTTTTCCCCTCGACCACGTCGAAAAACGCCGTCTGAATCTCGTCGGTGATCGGGCCCTTCGTCCCCTCGCCGATCGTCACGTCGTCGACCGATCGGATCGGGGTGACCTCGGCCGCCGTGCCGGTGAAAAAGAGCTCGTCGGCCGTGTACAGTTCCCCGCGGGAGATCGTCGCCTGATCGTTGACCGAATACCCCAAATCCCGCGCCAGCCTGATGACCGATCGGCGGGTGATACCGTCGAGAATGGCCTCCGCGAGTCCCGGGGTGTGGATCGTCCCGTCACGGACCAGGAACAGGTTCTCCCCGGGGCCCTCGGCGACTTCGCCCTCCTCGTTTAACACGAGCGCCTCCACGTACCCGTTCTCGCGGGCCTCCAGGGACGCGAGCACGCTGTTGACGTAGGCGCCGGTCGTCTTCGCGTTCGTCGGGATCTGGTCGCTGCCGTACTTGCGCCAGGAAGACACGGCGATGTCGACGCCTTCCTCGATGGCCTCTTCCCCGAGATATGCCCCCCAGGGCCACGTCGCGATGGCCACCTGGATCGGGATGTCGGACGGGTTCAGCCCGAGGCGGTCGTAGCCGACGAACGCGATCGGCCGGATGTAACAGGAATCGTGGCCCTCGCGGCGGATCAATTCGACCGTCGCCGCAGTCAGTTCCTCCCGCGAGAACGGGATCTCGATCCCGTAGGGTTTGGCGGACTGGTAGAACCGGTCGAGATGCTCGTCCCAGCGGAAGATCGCCGGGCCGTCGACGGTGTCGTAACACCGGACCCCTTCGAAGACCCCGGTCCCGTAGTGGAGTCCGTGCGTGAGCACGTGCACCTGGGCGTCGTCCCAATCGACGAACTCGCCGTCGAGCCAGATCGTCCCGACGTCCATCTCGCTGAAGCTCATGCGCAACGGATCGACATCGTCCACCTTAGAGATGTACGATTCCCTACGAGAGCGCCTCGAGGACTTGCGCGCCTTCCAGGTATGGGGCGTCGTGACGGGCGGCGTACGCTTTCGCGTCTGGCGGGGACATGGCGCCGCCGGTCTCGTCGTCGAGCATCTCGCAGACCACGATCGCTGGCGGCAGATCGGCCGCCGCAGCGAGGGCGATCCCGAGTTCGGTGTGGCCCTTGCGCTCGGTCAGCGCGCCCTCGGCCGCACGGAGCAGATGGACGTGTCCGGGCGAGCGAAAGGTCGACCCGAAGGGGAACTCCTCGGGCGTCGTGGCCGCGCGCCCGATCGCGTTGATCGTTCGAGCCCGGTCTCGATCGGTGACGCCCGTCCGGACGTCCCGGTGGTTCACCGTCAGCGAGAATGACGACCGGTCGTCGTAGGCGAGGTCGTGATCGGACGTCGTCGGATGGTCGATCGCGTCCTGGAGGAATGGCAGCTCGAACGCATCGGCGATCGCCGCCGAGAGGGCGACACAGACCAGCCCGCCCGCGTCGTTCCGGAGGCGGGCGATGTGCTCGGGGGTCACCGCCATCGCCGGGTACATGAGGTCGGTCTCGCCCTCCCGGTGTTCGGCATCGTGGACGAGGACGGGTTCGCCGCGGCGCAGTGCCGCCAGGGCATCCTCGATGGTGTGCGTGACGGTGCGCATCAGTCCTCGGCCCCGCTCAATTCGACGTCGATCACGTCGCCATCCACGAGCTCGAGGGTGTCACGGAGCCGATCGGGAGCGATCAGTTCGAGCTGATCGTCGTCGTGGTGGGTTCGTTCGGGTACGATCGCGTGGGCCTTCCGGTAGGGGTCGTTCGCCGCCGCCCGGACCGTGGCGGGATAGCAGGCCGCCGGGCCGTAGGTGCGATCCTCTCCCTCCCAGCCGTCGATCGTGATCGATGGGAGGGACTCGATGCGGCGTCGCCGCCTGACGCCATCCGCGTCGAGGGTCAGGTTGAGCGTCCCCGGATAGGGCTCGTATCCGAGTCGCTCGACGAACTGGACGCGATACCCCTCGAGCGGGATGTAGTGGCGACCCTCCCCCATGCCGTCCGTCACGGCGCCACGGAGGGTGACCGAGCTGCCATCCCCGAAGATCCGCTGATAGGTTTCGAATTCTTCCCGCAACAGTTCGCGGCCGTCCTCGGTCAGGGTGATCCGTTGGCCACCCGACACGCGCTCGCGCCGGATCATCTCGGCATCCTCGAGGCGTTGCAATCGACGGGATACCGTCTGGGTCGAGACGTCCAGGTCCTCGGACAATCCGGCACACGACACCTCGGCGTCGCCCCCGAGGCCCCCCTTGAGCGCGAGGAGCCGCAGGACGGCGATCTCGTCGTGTTCGATCGCCGTGGCGGCGGTTGACATGGGGCGGAGTTCGATCTCACGAATGTTAAGCATACCGGCTTTGATGGCCATCTCAGAAATGAGAAGACTTCCGGATCCGTTGACAGGGTGCGGGAGTTGGCAGAGGCCCCCAATAAACGTACTGGCTGGTTCGCGAAAGGTCAGAAGAGCCGCCTCGTGGCGATCGCCGCTCCGTCGGCGAGCGATCCGAGCTTCCCCCACGCGATTTCCGGATGGACCAGCCCGATGCCGGCCTGTGTGTCGAAGCCACAGTCCGGGGCGGCGACGATCCGCGTCGGATCGCCGACGGCCTCCGCGACCCGTTCGAGGCGATCGGCGATCGTTTCGGGATGTTCGATCACGTTCGTCTTGACGTCGATTACGCCGGGCATCAGGTACCAGTCGTCCGGAAGCGGCTGTTCTGCGAAGGCCCGGTATTCGTGTTGGTGACGCGGATTCGCCTGTTCGACGCTGAGCCCGCGGACATCCATCTCGTACAGTTCCGGTAGCATCTCGACGAGGTCGATGTCCTTGTGATGGGGGCCCTCGTAACTGCCCCAGCACGTGTGCACGCGGAGCTGCTCCGGGGGGATGTCCGAAACGGCCTCGTTCAAGGCTTCGACGTGCAGCCGGACGAGCCGTCTGATGTCCTCGACGGACCGTCCCTCGGCGTTGCGATGGCCGGAGGCGAGGAGGTCCGGCGCGTCGAGCTGGATCGTCATCCCGGTCTCGGCGATCGCTTCGTACTCCTCGCGCATCGCCTCGGCGACCGCGAAGACGAACTCCCGATGGGAGTCGTAATAATCGTTGACGAGGGACGTTGCCGCGATACCCGGCGAGGCCGTGGTCATGAACGTATCGGTAAAGTCCGTCTCGAGCGTCTCGAGTAACTCGGCAAACGTCTCTAATTCGGCAGTGATCTCGCCTTCGTCGGTGTATTCGACCGCATCAACCAGCGCGGGTGCGCTTCGCAGATCCAGGACGTCCGTGGTAAACGCGTCCTCGGCGTACTCCGGGTAATCGCGGAGATCATCCCACAGTGGGACCTCGCGTTCGCCGCCGAGCCCACTCAGCCGGTTGGCCACGTACCAGTTAAACGAGACGCGTGCCTGCTCGCCGTCGTTGGCGATGTCGATGCCAACCTCGTCCTGCCGACGGACGACCTCTTCGGTGGCCTCCTCAACCGTGGATGTCCACTGGTCCGGATCCACCTCTTCACCGGCTTCCCGCTGTTTGAGGAGTTCGAGCAGGTCCGGAGGCCGTGGCAGACTCCCGATATGGGTGACCTGGATACGATCTTCGCTCGGAAACATGTGATCTACCTCGCGGTACTCGCCAGCATACTAAAGGCGTCACCCTCGACACCGAAACTTGCCCCTACCCGGCCGGCTCTTGTTCCCAGAACGAACTGTCCTGGCGGAGCTTCGGGATCCAGGTATCAGCATCGCGGGCGAGCAAGGCCACGCGGGAAGCGGGGACCTCCTTGAATTCCTGATACTCGGGCATGTGTTCCTGGACTGCCTCGGCGAACGCGACCACGGCGTCGTGCGAGGGCATCGTTGACCGATCCAGCCGGCCCCGGGAGTGGCCGACGTGCATGTAGGCCTTGAGCTCGACGAAGTCGGGATCGGCACGTTCGTAGAAAGCGGCATACCAGTCCGGGTCCTCCATGTTCATGCCATCGAGCAACGTTGTCCGGAGCACCGTGCGCGTTTCGTCCTTCGCGGCAAGGACGTCCATCGTATCGATCAGCCGTTCCCAGGCGTCATCGGCGACGGGGCGAACGACGTCGTCGAAGGTCTTCCGATCCGGCGCGTCGACGCTCACGTACAATTGGGTGGGCTCGCACGCATCGAGGACGTCGGGTTTGGTGCCGTTGCTGACGAGAAACGTCGTGATGTTTCGATCGCGGAACGCTTCGATCAGTTCGGGCAGGTAAGGATAGAGGGTCGGTTCCCCGTCGAGACTGATCGCCACGTGTCGGGGCGTCATCGCTTCCTCGAAGCGCTCGCGCGGGACCGCATCGTTTCCACCGAACCCCGAGAGGAGCTTTTGTTGGAGCTCGATAGACGCGTCCACGACGGCCTCCGGATCGTCCCACTCGACGTCGCCGAGCTCGTACGCGTGACCGCGATGGTCCCGCCAGCAGAAGACACACCGCTCGTTGCACTTCACGACCGGCGTCATCTGGATGCAGCGATGTGACTGGATTCCATAGAAGATATTCTTGTAGCACTTCCCTTCCCCTCGCAACGCATTCGCGGTCCAACCACACGTTTGGGCCGCCGTATGGTTTTCACTGTGGTAATCGGGATCGTCGACCTGCTTTGGCGCTCCCGATTCGCTCATTGTCGTCTCACTACCACCGCGAGCGTAAACGCTCTTTCCTTGAGCCCGGGGCTTTCATATCATCCGATCAACAGTAATTCGTTTTGGCCAACGCTTTAGCCGGGCTACGACGATCATTCTCGTATGAGCGAAGCCGACACGCGTCCGGACGCCGAGCGTCCTGGTGAGGTCGATCCCGCCGACGCGTTCGCTCTCATCGGTGACGAGACCCGGTTGGCGATCCTGGAGGCGATGTGGCGGCTCCCCGAGCCGGCGAGCTTCTCGGAGATCCGCGAGGAAATCGGCATTCGGGACAGCGCCCAGTTCAACTACCATCTCGGCAAGCTCCGGGATCAGTTCGTTCGGAAAACGAGCGACGGGTACGAACTGCGAACGGCGGGCGAACGCGTAGTGGCGGCCATCTTCGCGGGCTCGTTTACCCACCATCCGCCGCGGGACATCGACATGTCCGATCCGTGCGTTCGCTGTGGCCACGAACTCTCGGCGCGTTACGAGGACGAGTTGTTGCGGATCGAATGTCCCGCCTGCGGGCATGGACACGGGGAGTATCTCTTCCCGCCCGGCGGGCTCTCGGGGCGTTCCGATCGGGAGATTCTCCATGCGTTCGACCAACGAGTCCGGCATCTCCACTGCTTGGCCAAGGATGGGG
>CAYSMB010000112.1:2148-6402 GCA_964432005.1 uncultured Halobacteriales archaeon | reverse complement strand
GTTTCGTTGATATACAGGATCGGATCCGGGGCCAGGGGTCGATCCGTGTTGACTTCTCGTACTTCGTCGGACCGAAAGCCCGCAAGGAGGTCTGTCTCGATCGTCGTCTCGTGGGAATACGAGAGGTTTCGGTCGATGCGGTCGCTCTCGACGGTGGCGTTCAGGTCCACGGCCGTCCGCTCGTCGTTGGCGATATGGGAGACCCACCACCCCGGGATCTCCGAGTTGTTCAGCCACGAGATCACAGTGATCGTCGAGTTGCCCGTCGAGACGACGACGCCATCGATGCGCCCGTGGGCCATCGGAATATCGTTCATCGCGACCTCGTGGCGGACGGTCAGCTGCTCGAGGTTGAGCCCTAGTGGATTCGGGTTATGAACGATCAGATCCGTCTCGATCTCGGTTTCGTTCTCGTCGACGACGCCGAAGCTGTTTTGCATGTCCGCGAGGCTCGGCGCTCCGAGCATCCCGAAGGCGACCATGGCGGCCGGGATCAGGATGGCAACCGCCAGCCCCGCAGCGATGGCGCGCTTTGAAACCACTGGGCGCTACTGGATCGAACGCGTTTAACTGCGTTCCGAATCGGCGCCGGACGATCGCCCTCAGAGATCACACCAGCTCAGCGCAGGCCGAGCTGTTCGGCGATCCATACGCGAGGCGGCTCGTCGAACGGCCACTGGCCGCAGTGCTCGCTTCGTAACGGCTCGCCCGTGGCCATCGCGTACCATCGCTGCTTTTCGCCCATGCGATAGTGACAGATCTCCGGTCGCCGCTGTTCCCAGTAGATCGTTTGCATGGACGGGCGGTCCTCGGGTTCGGCCGGAAGGACGGGGTGATCCTGCACGTCGTGGGCGGCGCGGGCATGCTCGACGGGATCTGAAAGCGGTGCGAGCGCGCCACCCATCCAGAGCAGGCTCGTGAACGCGAGGACGCCCACGAGCACGCCCAGGAAGGCCCCGTAGCGGGGACGCTCGGCCACGAGGACGCCGATACCGACCGCCACGAACGGGACCAGGAGGATCGCCTCGAGGGCCCCCTGAAATTCGAGAAACACGAACGCAGAGTAGACGATCCCGCCGGCCGGTAGCCACCAGTACGTCCTCGCGTCACGACGAAGCGCGGCCACCCAGCCGACCGCACCGATCGGGTATGCGAGGAGGCCCGGCCCGAACTCGACGCTGACCTGGAAGAGACGGCCCGCGACAGTGTATCGCTCGACCCCGTAGACCGGCGCGAGCACGGTCTCGAGGAAGAGGGGGATCGTGAGCCCGGCGACGACGAAGGGCGCGACGACGAGCACGGCGACGAGGAGTCCGCCGCCGATGGCCCGACCCATCCCCCGGAGGCGATCCCGCTGCCAGGCCATTGCAGTGATGAGGATCGCTATCGGGGCTGCGAGTTGCCAAAAGCCCGCAGCGATGGCGGCGGCCGCGCCGCTCGCCCCCGGTCGGTCGTCGACGGCCAACAGGAGCGCCCCCACGCCGAACACGAAGGCGAGGTACTTGGGCCGAATCCCAGCGGAAGGAAACGTGTACAGTGAGGGCACGACGAACACCGCGAGGCCGGCGAACAAGCTGGCGCCCGCATGGTCGGTGATCCGGTAAGTCAATAGGCCGACCAACCCGACGCCCGCGATCACGGCCAAGCTCGCGACGAGAAGACTGAGCAGATGGAGCACGGCCATGTTCCCGCTGGAGAGGGCGGCCAAGGCCGTCGTGACGCCGTAGATAAGCGGCGGTTTGAGGTCCCAGAAGTCGAGGTACGGCGTCGCACCTTCGAGGATGTACCAACCGGCGTGTTGGAACAGTGCCGAGTCCTCGGAGATGTGCCACGGCTCGGTGAGAAAGCGACCGATGGCCCCGGCACCGAGCAGGACGGTGGCCACCGCGAGCAACGTCGGAAACCATCGCTCGGAGTATCGCGTGAGGTTTCTCGGCAAATTGACCCGGCTCGATGCCATTGGAATTTTCTTGGAGAGGGCTTCGTGTGTTGTTTGTAACGCGGTTTATTCCACTAAATATAATAAAATGTAGTCCCGAGCGGATTCGAACCGCTGTCAGCGGCTCCAAAGGCCGCTATGATTGGCCACTACACCACGGGACTTCGAGGAACGATTGCAATCGCGCCTTCTTATGAATTACTCTAACATCTCCCGCAGAGTCTGGGGGGATATATCCCCGATTTCCGCCTTGCGATGACATCGTTTACAGAGAGAAACCAAATTTTCCAGGAAATGTGAATCTTGAGGATCTTTGAATGCCTGCACGGGAATGATGTGATGAACATCTGGCTCTCTATCCATATCGGACTCACCCCTTCCGCAGTTCAAGCACTGGTGGCCATCACGTGCTACCGCCTGCCTTCTTAGAGGCCGCCAATCCCCCCGATAAGGAGCGTCATGAGAATCGTCGTAATCAATCGAGAACGCTTCGTTTCGACAATCAATCGAGCAATATTTACCGAATCCATAGTCGATCAAGCTCTTCAAAATTTTCATCTGTTGGCCACATTCCTCGCACGGCTTTTCTACTCGTTTAATGTCTCGGAGTTCGTAAGATGGCGTTCCCAAAAATTCGTTTGCCTCACTAACGCACGAAGGGCAGTACACGCCATCCTTGTCGGATGGATAATATTGAAATTCCGTCTGGCAGAGCTTGCAGGTGGTCGTTTCCCTGGCATTGCTCCAATTTCCGTTGGCCTCTCCCTCCTCGGTGTAACAATGATCGCAATATACGCGATCCGCCCGAGGATCGTAGAAATCCTCGTCACATCCGCGACACGTTCGATTCGGCAACGACTCGCCGTGAACCTTCGTATGGTGCTGGCGCATCCCCCGAAGCGTGTTCAGTACTTTCCCGCATTCAGACATCACCGCGATTGGCGCGTGTTCCTATATTACCTCACGGTCGTGAGGGCACGACCGCTTTCCACTGAAAAGTTGAGCCGCGTTACTCGCGCGGCGCCATCGACGGCGACGGATCGCGCTGGGCGACCTTGATTCGGGTAAACTCGTCGTCCTCGTTGATGGTATAATGCAGAAATGCCCGGTTCGTCGTCGACTCGTCTTCCTCCAGGGGTCCGTACACGAAGTCCGGGATGTCCTCCTTGGCGGTGAAGGTGCTGTGAAATTCCACGGCGAGCTTGCGTCCGTCCGCGCTGACGAACAGATCCTCGATCTCGATGTGCTCGTCGAGCATCGCGTGTAGGTCGGCGAAGTGTTCCCGAAAGGCCTCCTTGCCGCTCGGACTCGAACGATGGCCCGGCAGCGAGACCTCGACGTCCTCTGCCCAGTACGAACTCGACGTCTCCATGTCACCCTCGTTGTACGCCTCGACGTATCGTCGGAAGTCCGCCTCGTCCATACACCAGTCCAACGCCGCGGGACCGAGAAGGTACCGACCCGGATCTAATCGCCCGCCCGGCGTTCTTCGGCGACGGAGGCGGGCTCGAGGTAGGCACACGCGTCGCTTTCGACGTCGAAACAGTCGGGACACTCGTCTTCGCGGTCGATGATGGTATCGAGGCGCTCGGCGACGGTGTCGTCGATGACGCTCTCGAGCTCTTGTGCCTCGACTCGGAAGGACTCGACCTCCAGGACGTTGGCGAGAAAGCGCTGGATGATACAATACGTTTGGAGCGTGTCGCGTGCCCGACGAATGCCGGCGTCGGTCAGCTCTACCCCGCGGTATTTCTCGTGATCGACGAGGTCCCGCTCGGCGAGCTTGCCGATCATTTCGTTCGCGCTCGCGGGGCTGACGGCCAACCCGTCGGCGATCGCCCCGGTCCCGACGGGGCCGTCCTCGTGTTGTTGGAGCAAGTAGATCGTCTTCAAGTACTGGTCGGCGGTGTTGACCATGTTAGTCCAGTGCCTCCATGATCTCGGTCACCTCGCGGACCCCCTCCTCCTCCTCGGCGCGGATCTCGCGCAGCGTGTCGAGGAGGCGATCGCGTTCGATCGCGAAGCTCGCGTCGCTGGCCTCGATGCTCTCGATCAGGTCGTCGTAGAACTTGTAGGCCGTCTCCTCGCCGTTTAACTGATCGTAGAGGATGTCGTCGAAGTCGGTGCCGTCGTGGCCGCCCCAGTGTTCCTTGACGAGCGACTCGATGGTTTCGTAAGGGATGCTCTCGGCTTCGAGCTCCTCGATCAGTTCCTCGAGCCGTTCGCGGTGTTCGGCCGATTCCTCGGCAGCCTCCTCGAGGAGGGCGACGATGGCGGCGTCGACGTTGTCGCGCTCGGCGGGGTCGAGGGACTGG
>CAYSMB010000112.1:0-2138 GCA_964432005.1 uncultured Halobacteriales archaeon | reverse complement strand
GGTAATGTTGGTAGGCCCGCGCCTCGACGACCTCCTCGAGGACGACCCCGATCTGGAGGAGTCGGCCGATCTGTCGGTTCGATTCGAGTCGGTGTTCGAGGCTCATGAGGCCGGCCCGTATGGCGGGTTCTGGGCGTCCACGCGGCAAGTAGGTTCCGGATGCGAGGACCGAGAGCAGTCAGTCCAGCCGCTGGATGATCCGCGCTTCAAGATCCTCGCGGAACTCGTCGATCCCAATCTCCTCGAGGACCGGCACGAAAAAGCCCTCGACGAGCATGTTCTTCGCGGTCCGCTCCGGAATCCCCCGCGAGTTCATATAGAAGAGGTCCTGCTGGTCGATCTGGCCCACGGTCGCCGAGTGGCTCGCCTCCGTCTCGTGGTTGTTGATGATCAACTTCGGCGAGGCGTCGGCCTCGCTCTCGTCCGAGAGCATGAGCGTATTCTCGCGCTGGTAGGAGTTCGTGTGCCAGGCCTCCTTGCCGACGTGCTGGACGCCCTCGTAGACCGAGCGCGCGTGGTCGTCGAGGACCCCCCGGGTGACGAGGTCGGCGGTCGTGTGCTCGTTGCGGTGCCAGACCCGGCTGGCGACGTCGACGTGCTGGTCCTCGTGGCCGAAGAAGGCCCCGATGATCTTCGTCTCCGAGCCCGCCCCGTCGAGATTGGCCTCGACGGAGGACTTCGTCAATCGCGAACCGAGGTTCGCCTCGATCCACGTCATCGTCGCGTCGCGATCGACGTTCGATCGTTTGAGGGTGTAGGTGTAGGTGTCCTCGTCGAGGTCCTGCAGGCTCCCGTACTGCACGCGACTGTTCTGGCCGGCGGCGATCTCGACGATCCCGCTGTAGTAGCGATCCCGGTCGACGTCGTCGCCGGTGGCCTGGCGCTCGAGGATCGTGACGTCGCTCGAGGTTTCCGAAACCACGAGCGTATAGTTGAACAGCGAACGCGAGTTCATCCGGGTCCGGATGGTGACCTCGCCATCGACGCCCGAGGGCACGTACACGAGCGTTCCCGTCGTGAACAGCGCGGTCGAAAGGGCCGTGAAGTAGTTCTCCTGCGGATCGACAATCGACCCGAAGTGATCGCTCACGAGCTCGGGCCGTTCGGCCAGAGCCTCCCCGATGGGCAGCACCTCGACCTCGCCCGTCCCGGTCTGGTCCTTCTCCTCGGCGGCATCGAGCGGATCGACGAGGGTATCGAAGTCGAGTTCGGTGAGGTTCGTCCAGCGCCGTCCGGGTGTCTGGATGACCGACGGGAGATCGAGCTCCGGGAGGGCTTCCAGTGCGTCGAGACGCGTTTCCCGGAGCCAGTCGGGCTCGTCGAGGCGATCCGAGATCTCCCGGACCGTCTCCGTGGAGATGTCGGCGAACTCCGCGTCGGCGCTCATCCGAGACTCCCCTCCATTTCGAGCTCGATCAGGCGATTGAGCTCGACGGCGTACTCGATCGGCAACTCCTCGGTGATCGGCTCGATGAACCCGGAGACGATCATCTGTTTGGCGTCGTCGTCATCGAGACCCCGCGTCTGGAGGTAGAAGATGTCCTCGTCGCCGATCTTGCCCACCGTCGCCTCGTGGGCGACATCGACCTGCGAGGCATCGATCTCCATGTACGGCATCGTATCGGAGATCGAGTCGTTATCGAACATCAGCGCGTCACACTCGACGGCCGTCGAGGAGTTACGAGCGCCCTCGGCGATGTGGACGAGCCCGCGGTAGTTCGTCCGACCGCCGTCCTTCGAGATCGATTTCGACTCGATCGTCGATTTGGTATTCGGCGCGTTGTGATAGACCTTCGCACCGGTGTCGATGTCCTGGCCCTCGCCGGCGAAGGCGATCGTGATGTGATTGTCCGTGGCGCCCTCGCCCTTCAGGATCGTGCTCGGGTAGAGCATCGTCGCCTTCGAGCCCATCGAGCCCGAGACCCACTCCATCGTGCCGTCGGCCTCGACGATGGCGCGCTTGGTGTTGAGGTTGTAGGTGTTCTTCGACCAGTTCTGGACGGTCGAGTACTGGACGTGGGCGTCCTCCTTGACGAACACCTCGACGCCGCCGGAGTGGAGGTTGTGGGTGCCGTACTTCGGGGCCGAACAGCCCTCGATGTAGTGGACTTCCGAGCCCTCCTCGGCGATGATGAGCG
>CAYSMB010000111.1:0-6484 GCA_964432005.1 uncultured Halobacteriales archaeon | reverse complement strand
CGATGACGTATCCGAGACATCCCTTTGCCACCCGCTGGACCTGGAAGATCTCCAACGACGTGGCAGCCGTGGGCACGGCCGCGACGGTGTAGACCCGGCTCCATCCCTCCATGCCGTCCTGGACGACATCGACGTCATCGTACCCGGCCTCGGCCAGCTCCTCGGCGAACGCGTACGACGAGATGCCTTTCCCACAGATCGTGACGATACGATCGGATGGCGTCACGCCGGTCTCCGCTTGGAATCGCTCATCGTCGAAGTCCTCGTCCGAATGAAACGGGAAATTCGTGGCCCCGGGGATGTGCCAGCTGTCGAAGTCTTCGCTGCCCCGCGTATCGATCAGGGCGACCTCGTCCTCGACCAGCTGTCGACGCAGAAGTTCGGGACTGATCGTATCGGCCATAGGTTTCGATTGGCAGCGGGACGGTAAAACCGTTCGTGCCGGCGTGTCGTAGGATCTAATGGCCACGCAGGCGGGCTTTGAGACGTGACCGATCGGGACCTGCCGTCGGGCTGGCGGATTTGGCACGACCGTCCCGACGACATCTTCGTGTTGACCTATCGACCCGACGTGTTCGATTCGGATGCCTTCCCCGCGTCCTGTCTGCCGACGGTGACGGTCAAACCCGCCCGAGCCCGCGGGCGGAGCGGGCGACCGCGGGATCCCGAGTCGACCGGGCCGTGGGTCGCGGAATTGCTGTTAGAGCCCGACGCACCCCTCGATCGTCGCCGGGCGGCCGATCGGTCGGCGGCGATCGAGGCCGGATTGGAATTGGCCGGGGCCTTCGTCGAGGGGACCTATGACCTCGGATCCCCCTACGCGGATCCCCCATCAGCGTACCTCGAACGACTCGAATCCCTGCTCACGGGCGGCCCGTAACTGGTCCGCCCGGTCCCTCGGCGCTCCCCCGTCAACGTCATCCGTGTCCGGCTCGGACACCGATCTAAGAGCGATGACAGAGGTGACACTGATCGGCGAAGGGATCGCGGAGCCGGGCCGGGAGTTCGTCTACGAGGGCGAAACCCAGCGGTGCGCGGATTGTCCCTACCGTCGGCAGTGTTTGAACCTGGAGCCCGATCGCCGGTATCGCATCACCGATGTGCGCGAAGGCGCTCAGTCGCTGCCCTGCGCCGTCCACGAGGACGACGTGATTGCCGTCGAAGTCGAGGAGGTGTCCGTGACCGTCAACGTCCCGGCCCGCCAGGCGCTTTCGGGCAATCGGACGACGCTCGCCGGGCCCTGTCCCCACGTCGACTGTCCGAGCCATGCGTACTGTGTTCCGGGGGGCGCAGACTTCGAAGAGGACTATCGAATTCTCGAAGTGACGGGCGATCCGCCCCACGAGAGCTGTGCCCTCGATCGGGAGCTTTCCCAAGTGAAAGCCAAGCGGGACTGATCGGCGCCTTCGCAAGGTTTTAGCGAATTCCAACGCGAGGCATGAACGCGCAAGGGTAGCCAAGCTAGGCCAACGGCGACGGACTCAAGATCCGTTCTCGTAGGAGTTCGTGGGTTCGAATCCCTCCCCTTGCATCCACATTTGACACTTCTCTGAATTGATTGGGGCTCGTGGGTGACATCGCGGTGGCGCGCGGCCCTGTTCAAGCCTTACGAGCGGCGGGAACAGATCGTTGAAGACCACTCCGTGCCCCCGGAGGGCAACCTGATCAGCCGGCACCGCATCGGAACCCTCAATGGGGAGTCGAAAACTCGTTGCACTATGGACGCCGTTCGTCGGCCTCGCG
Organism: uncultured Halobacteriales archaeon; assembly: GCA_964432005.1. Lineage (GTDB taxonomy): Archaea > Halobacteriota > Halobacteria > Halobacteriales > SKNY01 > SKNY01. Next base: position 4,741 of record CAYSMB010000111.1, on the reverse strand, counting down.
ATCCCCTCACCGCCTGGGCGCTCGCGGCCGTCGGGCTCGTCGTAGCATTAGTGGCGGCCAGTGTCGCGTTTCCCGCGCGCTTCTATGAGCGGGTCATCTGGCAGTACTTCTGGGGGCCGGTGGTTGCCGACGCCCACGGCGTCAGTACGTCAGGCTGTGCAGTACGGGATGGGGGCAGCGTCGCCATCTACTCCAGCGCCGAGCAGTGCGCTGGCGCGATGGGCGTCGTGGCCCATCCGGGATACACGACGGTCTCGACGATCAGCTACGCACTCGTGTTGCTGTTCGCGCTCGTCGGTGTGGTACTCGTCATGGACCGGCTGGAGATCGGGCACGACCGTTCGCTGTTCTTCGCGCTGATCCCGTATGTCTTCCTCGGTGGAACACTGCGGGTGATCGAGGACGCGAACGCGCTGTTGTTCCGGGAGACCGGCGAGATGCTGATCCCGCTTCCCTGGGTGGGGATCATCATCAGCCCGCTGATCTACTTCGCGGTCTTTTTCGTCGCCGCAGCCGCGCTATTGGGGACCTACTGGCTCGCCCGGCGCGCGGCGATCGGACGGTACGAACCCGCGTTTGCGGGAATCGGGGCCGCGGCCGTCGCGATCACGATCGTCATCCTCGGGTATTTCCTGGTGGGCACGGAGGTCGTCGGGTTCAATCCCGTCGTGGCCGTCGTTGCCCTCGGCGGGGCGACGTTGATCGCCGCCGCGGTGTGGTATCTCACCGAGCGGTACTGGCCCGGGGTCAACGAAGGCACCGGGTACATGGGTCCCGTGGTCGTCTGGGGGCATACGGTCGACGGGATCGCAAACGTCGTGAGCCTCGACTGGGCCGGCGTCATCGGCCTCCCGCGCCGCTACACGCCAAAGCACGTCGTCAACGAGGCGATCCAGAACATCGCCGCAACGATCCAGCCGGGGTGGCTGAGCGACGCGATCGGGACGGCCTGGCCGTTTCTACCCGTCAAGGTCCTGGCTGCCGTCGCGGTCGTCTGGGTCTTCAACGACGAAGTGTTCGAGGATAGCCCGAACTTCGCGATGCTCATGCTCGTCGCTATTTTGGCGGTCGGCCTCGGGCCGGGGACCCGGGACTTCCTCCGGGCGACCCTGGGGATCTAGGGAAACGGGTGAGGCGGCCGGTCGAACCGGGGTTCGAACCCGAGCGCGGCGGGCACCTCCCTCGCCCGATCGCCGAAGTACGACGTTCCGAGTAAAAGCGGCTGCGCCTCCGGCATGACGACTCGGGCGGCGGTGAAGCCACACGCTCGAAGGTCGCGCGTGGTGAGCCAGCTCACGTGCGGCGTCATCCCCGACTCTCGGACGCGCTCGGCCAGCGTCGCGAGTCGATCGTTCGAGGACGCTGGGCCCGCGCCACCGACATCGCTCGCGGCGACGGTGACCTCCGGATCGGCGAGCCGCGTCGACGGCAGGCCGTCGGCCGCGTACCGGGCGAGGCGTGGTTCCTTCTCCCTGGCACGCTGTTGACCCATGTCCTCGAGCTCCATCCAGTTCTGCAACGCCTCCCTGACCGCGTCGATCGCCGCCGCCGTGGCGTCGAAGTCGGCGGACGATCCCGCGGCAAATCGCGGGTACGCGTCGGGGCGGGAAACGAAGGCCCCCACCACCGGCACGTCCACGTCCTGGGTCAGCAGCGACACGTCCACCGTGAGGTCCGCGCTTCGAGCGTGTCGAACGAGCCGATCGAATCGCTCGTCCGCGACCTCCAGCCCGAGCGGTTCGAAGGTCGAGTGCCATGCGAGCATGGTAGCGTCGCGCTCGATCACCTCAAGCAGCCCCGAAAGAGCCGTTTCCACCGGCGTGTTGCCGAGCGCCAACCCGGTCGTGATTGCGGGGCGGATCGTCCTCTCCGGCGGGGGGAAGACCACGAGCTCGGCCGGGAGCCAAGCGGCCTCTCCCGCCGGGATCGTCTCCCCGGGGACCCAGGGGATGGGCTCCCCGATGGGATCCCAGTCCGATGGGCGCACGCATCGCTCGAGGGGGATGGCATCGGGAAGGTCGCCAGGACGAGCTTTTCGGAACTGCTCTTCGAGGTAACACGCCGCGGCGTACCGCTCGATCGCCTCCCCCATTCCCTTCATGAACGCGAGGTTCCACTCCTCGGCCACGCCTGCCGCGTGTGACGGGTCCTCTCCATCGCTGAACGGCTTCGTCGCGGCGAGAGTTGCGAGGTAATACGGCAGCGGCATCGAACGCGCCTCGCCGATCTCCGCGACCGGACCGATCAGGTCCTCGAGAAATCGTTCGGCGGCCTGGCTCGCCTCCTCCAGGGACCGTTCCCCGTCGCCGGCGGGATCCCGCCAGCGATGATCATCATCCGGTGCACAAGCCGGACACCCCGGAACCGGTAGCAGGTGGCGATCCTGGTACGGCAGCGTGAGGACCTCGCCGGCGGTCATCGACTGGTACGTGTCTAGCTGGCTGGCGAGGCGTTCCCCGGCATGGGCACCGGCGATGCGAAGCAGGGGGTCCCCGATGGAGCGTTCTCCATCGGACTCGACGCCGCTGGCGGAGACCCGACGCGAAAGGCACGCGTGACACGGTCCGTTTCCCGAGAGGAAGGCCACACCGGCCTGTACCGCGTCGATTGCCGTTCCGCCGATCCCGCCGTGTTCGATCGTCACCATCGACGATCCGTGGGCGGTAACGACGTCATTGACGGCGTCGAACGTGTCCGCTCCGACTTCGTCGCTTACCACGAGCAGATCAGATTCGTCGGCGTCGGCGACCGCGACCGATCGCACGTCCTCGGGCCCGTCGGCAAGCTGCTCGCGGACGATACGCACGGCCGCATCCTCGCCGACGAGACCGACCTCCATACGCAGTCAGGAGAGCGCGTCCATCGCTGCTGAGGCAATTTGATCCAGCTCGGCCGATGCAATGGCCTCGTCCGCGACCTTGAGCCGGAGTCGGGGACGCCCGACGTCGATCGGGACCTTCTCGGTATCGATGACGCCGCGTTCCTCGAGGTCCGTCTTGGTTCGGGAAAAAGTGGCTTTGCTGGCGATCCCGACGTCCTCGCCCCACTTGCTAATATCGTACAGGAGCGCTTCGTTGCGGGCGGCCACGATCAGGCTGATGGTCACTTCGTCGAGCCCATCGCCGTCACCGCGGGCGGTCTCGAGGGATTCGAGAACGGCGGTGAACTCCGCCTCGACCTCGTCCCCGATCTCCTCCTCGAGCGAGGCGCGCACGCGGCCGAGCGCAGGTGTCCGCAGGCTGTAGTCCGAGGCCCGCTCCCAGTGCTCGCGGTAGTTCTCGGAGAGACGGTCGACGAAAGCGTCGTCGTCGGTCGAAAGTCCGGCCACCGTCCCGTCCATCTTGATCAGCGCGATGACTTCATGCGGTGTCAGCACGAGCGCGTTCTCGGCGTCCTCGGCGCCCGACTTCAACCGGAGGCGATCCCCTTCGATCAGGTCGGCAGCCACGCTAGCGATAAGGAAATCGTCCATCACGTCCTTGAGCACGACCTCCGTGGCGAGGAGACGAATCTCCGGAGCCGAATCCAACGTCAACTCCTCGACGATCCGTCGGGTCGTGTGCCGGCCGGGGTTGATCACGAGTACCGTATCGGGGTCGGAGGACATCGCTTCCGCGAGTATCGCCCCGACACCACGATCGACGAGCTTGGACCCCATCCTCGCTAAGTATCATTTTGGAGTGTATATTTAATTTTAACGACGTTCGGAGATAATTTCCCAGATATTTCCAGCGATCAAGTCCGCTAGCCCGCTCAAACATCGTTTCCGAGCATTGATCCGCGGCCGCGTCCAGATACACTTATGGCTCGCCCGAGGGGGTCAGCGAACATGGAGTATCCGGACGTGCGAGAGGTGGATCCGCGGGTCGCCGACGCACTGATCGGCGAGCTCGAACGCCAGCGGAGCGGTCTCCAGCTCATCGCGAGCGAGAACCACGTCAGCGAGGCCGTCCTCGAGGCCCAATCCAGCGTGCTCACGAACAAGTACGCGGAGGGGTATCCGGGGAAGCGATACTATGGCGGGTGCGAACACGCCGACACCGTCGAATCTCTCGCGATCGAACGTGCCAAGGAGCTGTGGGGGGCCAACCACGTGAACGTCCAGCCCCACAGCGGGACGCAGGCGAACCAAGGGGTCTACTACGCGGTCCTGGAACCGGGCGATCGGATTCTGTCGCTCGATCTCGAAAATGGCGGTCACCTGAGTCACGGGCATCCCGCGAATTTCGCGGGCCGTCTATACGAAGTGGAGACCTACGTCGTCGACGAGGAGACGGGTCGTCTCGATTACGACGCGATCGCGGATCACGCAGAGGCCTTCGACCCCGACATGATCGTCTCCGGCGCCTCGGCGTACCCGCGTACCATCGACTGGCAGCGGTTCCAGGACATCGCCGACCGTGCGGACGCCTACCATCTCGCGGACATCGCGCACATCACCGGGCTCGTGGCAACCGACGCGCATCCGAGTCCTGTCGGCGTTGCGGACTTCGTGAGCGGGTCGACACACAAAACGATCCGGGCAGGCCGTGGCGGCATCATCATGTGCGACGCCGAACACGCGGATGCGGTCGATACGGCCGTGTTCCCCGGCGGCCAGGGCGGCCCGTTGATGCACAACATCGCCGGCAAGGCAGTCGGGTTCAAGGAGGCGCTCGAACCATCCTTCGGGAGCTATATCGACGATGTCGTCGAGAACGCCCGAGCGCTGGCCGATCAACTCTCGGGAAACGGCTTCCAC
>CAYSMB010000110.1:0-6593 GCA_964432005.1 uncultured Halobacteriales archaeon | reverse complement strand
CTGACGACGGAGGAAGAACAGGGCGAGATCACGCTGCCGACGGACATGATGGTGGGCATGGAACTGGATTTCGTCGGGTCGAAGGGGATGGCGCCGACGCAGTACGACGAAATCTTCCGGATGGTCGCCTCGGGAAAACTCGACCCCGGGGCCGTGATCTCCGAGGAGGTATCCCTCGAGGAGACCTCCGAGAAACTCGACGCCATGACCGACTTCGAGACGTTCGGGATCCCGGTAATTACGGAATTCTGAACCGCGTCAAGATCGTTCCTTCAACGGCGTTTGTGACAGTACCCGCGTTCGAGGTCAGCTGACGCCACTGAGGCCTCTGGGTTTCGTTCAACCGACACCCGTCACTGAGGACGTCCTAGGGTGGTCGAACCCCGTTTTCAAATTTTGAAAATCGTCGAATGGGTTGTCCAGATACACCACAAACACCCACTTGCAAGGCAATGATCCGAACAAATCAATCACGACGGCGGTTCATCGCGACGGCGGGGACGGCAGGGGCGATTGCGGTCGCTGGCTGTCTCGATACGGGCTCGGGCGGGACCCCCGAAGCAACGGACGACGGCCAAACGGATGACGAGGCGGGGCTCCCGGATGCGAAAACCCCGGATGTCGACACGATCGCCGCGGATCCGACGGAGGTCCCCGATCCGGTCGACTGGGACGAACCTCGACGCCACGAATGGACCCTCGAAACCCGCGAACTGATCGCGGAGGTTGAACCCGGGGTGACCACGAACTACATGACCTACGAGGGGCGCATTCCGGGCCCGATGTTCCGGTGTCGCGTGGGCGATACCGTTCACCTGACGTTCGATGTCCCGGAGGAACATAACGTGGACGTTCACAACGTGGACTTCCACGCGGTGTACGGTCCCGGTGGTGGCGCCGTCGATACGACTGCCGGACCGGGCGATGAGCCCCAGGAGATCGAATTCACCACCCAGTACCCCGGAGTGCACATTTACCACTGTGCCCCTGGCCTGCACGATCAGCACATCAGTATGGGCATGTTCGGGGCCATCATCGTCGAGCCGGAAGATGGCCTACCGGAGACCGATCGGGAGTTCTACCTCGGCCAACACGAGCTCTACTTGGAGGGCGACACCGGCGAAGAAGGTCACCACCGCTTCGATGCCGATGCGATTGCCGACGAAGATCCCACGTACGTGCTCTTCAACGGGGAAGCCGGTCGGTTCACGGAGGACGGTGCGGCCGGTCCCCTGCAGGCCGAAGTGGGCGAGACGGTGCGGGTGTACTGGTGTAACGGCGGACCGAACTTGATGAGTACGCCGCACCCGATCGGGAACGTCTGGACGCGGTGGTACCGGGACGGCGATGTCATCTCGGATCCGGCCCGATACGTCGAGAGTGCTGCGCTCGGTGCCGGAGCCACTGCGTTTGGCGAGATGGATATGACCGTGCCGGGCCCGATTTTCCTCGTGGATCACACCCTCAGCCGTGTCGTCCGGAAGGGGCTGCTCGCTACCATCGACGTGTCCGGCGAGGAGAATCCGGACATCTTCGACCCCGATCCCTAGGCGTCGCCGTTCGCCACCGCCGTCATCCGCGATAGCCCTCGCGGGACTCTAGATACACGTAGCCGACGAGGGTCGCGACCGCGACGACGACGCCGATGGCTTCGATGCCGACGCCAGCCACCTCGCTCCCACCAAAGAGGAGGACGACGCCCGCCGTGACAAAGAGGATCGCCAGCATGCCCAGATACCTGACCCGGGACTCGACGGGAACCATCCCGTCCTCGCCCCGCAATGCTAGATAGAAGTGGGCACCGCCGAGGACGACCGCGTAACCGAGGAGGGAGAGCGCCAGGGCGACCCGCCGGGAGCCGGTCCACACCTCGGTAAATTCGGCCAGAGCGAAGAGACCGACTCCGACGATAATGGCGACGATATGCACGTACGTATCCCGCGATAACATGGAAAACAGTCCCGACCAACGAGCGTTAACCGTTACGATCATTGCTAGATCGGGCGCGCGCTTTTCCCGTTCGGTCTCCAAGTTGTCGGTGTGCCCCCAACCATCGAACTCTCGGATGATCTTCGGGCCCGCATCGATCAGTACCGGGATGAGGACCAGACCTACGAGGAGTTCATCGAGGAGATCGTCAACATCTACGAAACCGAGGGCATCTTCCTCCAGGAAGGGTATTCCGAATAGGGTGGTTCCGATCGACGGGGTGGTGGTTTAGGAAGACCTAAAACCCGGACCCGCGTACACGGCTGTGAACTGGGCAATGGGGACGGAACTTCGCACGCGCGGCGAGAAAGAACAACAGGACCCGACTGGTCAGACGGTCCTCTCGCTGTCGGATGTCGCGAAGACCTATGGCGAGGCGCCGGCGGTTCGAGGCGTATCCCTTGATGTGCGCGAGGGCGAGCTCTTGACGCTGCTGGGTCCGAGCGGATGCGGCAAGACGACCACCCTCCGACTGATCGCGGGATTGGAACGGCCGGACGAGGGCGAAATTTCGCTTGCGGGCGATCGGTTGGCGAGCGCGGACGGCGCAATGGCCCCGGAAAACCGCCCGATCGGTCTCGTCTTTCAGGATTTCGCGCTCTTCCCCCACCTGACGGCCGCCGAAAACGTCGCTTTCGGGATGACCGGGCTCTCGGATGCCGAGCAGGAGCATCGGGTCGACGAGCTTCTCGAACTCGTAGATCTCACAGAGTTCGCGGACCGATCACCGCGGGAGCTCTCGGGCGGGCAGCGCCAGCGCATCGCGCTGGCGCGGGCGCTGGCCGTCGAGCCGGACATTCTGTTGCTCGACGAGCCGTTTTCGAACCTCGACGTCGACATGCGCGTCGAAATGCGCGAGGAGGTCCGCCAGATCCTCAAGGAGGCCGGCGTCACCGCGATCTCGGTGACGCACGACCAGGAGGAGGCGATGTCGATCAGCGACCGGGTGGCGGTGATGCATCGCGGGCAGATCGAACAGGTCGGCCCGCCCGAGGAGGTCTTCCAGCAACCGACCTCGCGCTTCGTCGCGGAGTTCCTCGGGCACGCGAGCTTCCTGTCGGCCCACGTCGTGGGCGACATCGTCGAGACTGGGATCGGCCGCATCGGCCGCGATCAGGTCCACGGGCTCGCCGCCGAGTACGACCACACCTCAATCGATATCATGGTCCGCCCCGACGACGTGATCGCCAGACCCGTGGATGCCCAGGAGGACGCCAACGGGACCGTGACGTATCGCCGGTACCTCGGCCCCACCGTGCTCTATCGCGTGGAACTCGATAACGGTGATACCGTCGAATGCATGCACAATCACGTCGAGGACATTTCGTTGGACCAACGCGTCCGGGTCGAGCTCCCCGCATCGCACGATCTCGCGTGGTTCCCGACGAGCGTGTGAACACAAAATATATTAGTTCCTACAGGACTGAATTGTGGTGGGGCTGTACGGGACAATACTTTCTTTCGTCCCGGTGGCCCCGGACCCCCCACCCCTTTCCGATATGACGATTCCCGAAGAGCGGGTCAGGCGGCTCGAGGACCTTGCCGCAGCGGCAGCACGACGCGGTGACGTGGAGCGTGCACGCTCTTACGTCCGGCTCGCCCGCCGGATCGCCGAACGGCATCGCCTGACGTTTCCTCGCTCGTTCGATCGGCGGGCCTGCGATCGTTGCGACGCGTTCATGATTCCGGGAGGCAACGCGCGCGTCCGACTGCAGGACGGCCACGTCGTCGTTACCTGTGAATGCGGGGGGCAAGCGCGATACCCGTACGATTGACCGCGAGGGTCGCCGTCGAGCCGAGGTTTCTTTACCTTCGCCCGGAATATCCGCGCCAGGTGATGCAGGTGGGCGAGGATCTGACCGGGGATATCCACGATCTCGACGTGACGGTCTGGGTCGGGAAAGGCGGAATCGCGGCCGTGACCGACGAACTGGCCCAACAGCTTTCTGAGCGAGATCTCGTGAAGGTGCGGTTCCTCCGATCGGCGATGGCCGAGTCCTCTCCTGAGGAATTGGCCGGAACGTTGGCGCGCCGCGTAGACGCGGACGTGGTCGACACCCGCGGGCACACGGCGGTGCTTCGGCGATGATCGCCTCTATCCTCGAACGGCTGGCGGTCCCGGAGGCTGCCGTCGAACCCCTTGCGACGGCCATCACGTTCGTGGGCGCGTTCGTCGTCCTCTATCTCGTCGGTCGGACGGTCGTGATGCCGCTGATCACGCGGGTGGTCGAGCGCCGGTCCATGGATGAGCATGCGCGGACGCCCGTACTCCGGGTGGCTCGCGCGCTCGTGGTGTTCGGCGCGTTCGTGGTCGCACTCGGTGTGGCGGGGCTCCAGGGGCTGCTGCTGGCCTTTACGGCAGTCGCCGCGGCCGGCACCTTGGCGATCGGCTTCGCGATGCAAAACGTCATCAGCAATTTCGTGTCGGGGGTGTTCATCTACTGGGACAAGCCGTTCCGGCTCGGCGATTGGGTGGAATGGAACGATCAATCGGGCGTCGTTGCGGACATCCGTCTCCGCACGACCCGCGTACGCACGTTCGATAACGAGTTGCTCACCGTGCCGAACTCGGAACTGACCGAAAACGTGGTCAAGAACCCTGTCGCATACGACCGCATCCGTCAACGGTTCACGGTCGGGATCGGCTTCGATGACGATATCCCGACAGCGATCGAGGCGATGGTCGATGTCGCCGAGGCACATGACCAGATCCTGGAGGATCCGGAACCGAGCGTCCGGTTGACCGAATTGGGGGATTCGGCGGTCCTCTTGCAAGCCCGTTTCTGGGTCGCCGAGCCCAATCGGGCCGATTTCGTGCGAATCAGGGGGGAATACGGGGCTGACGTCAAGGAGCGCCTGGACGCTGAAGGCATCGACATTCCGTTCTCCATTCGCACGCTCGACGGCGAGATCTCGATCGCCGAGGACGGCGCCATCGCTTCGGAGTGATGCGTCGATAAGTGTGGACGGCCGGAGTTGCCCGGCGTTCCGACACGGAGGGTCCCGGGCACCTTCTCCACCCCGCGACCCTGCGAGCGACACCTGTCCGGCGATCCGCTGCTCGCTTCCGCGCCTGACGGACTGTCGCCGGCTAACCGCGACGGGACATCCCTGCGGACGCTCGCCGCGGACCGACGTCCCCGCAGGACGAGGCTTCCCAGTTGGCTTCCGGGGTCCGGGTCGGTCGGACCGGACGCAACCGGTGTTCGGTCCCCGCTCAAGACCATATCGCGGGTTTCGAGCAGGGCCTAACTGCCCGACCTAGTCCAGACAGTGCTTCGGGATCCAGGGATATAAAGATTTCAAGCCCGGCCTCGAGCGCTCCCTGGTCAGTTAAGCCGACCAGCGCATGTGTGTCATGCATGGAGATCCTCGACAATACGTTGGATACGCAACTCGAGGCGTTTTTCACACGGCGGCTGATGGCCCATCTCTCGACGGTCGGCGAGGGCGGTGCCCGGCACGCGCCGCTTTGGTTCCTCTGGGAGGACGACGCCATCTGGATGATCGCCGACCGGTCACAGCGGACCTTTCCGGATCGCATCGAACGGGATCCGCGCTGTGCGATCGGGATCGTCGATTTCGATCCTGACGTCGGGAGACTCCATCACGTGAGCATGCGCGGACGGGCGAAGATCGAGCCCCTCGACCCGGACCGGGCCGAACGCTTGCTCCAGCGTTACTTCCGGGCGCCAAAGAACGAGTGGAACCGCGATCGCTTCGGGGCCCCCCAAACGTGGGGCGAGGCCTTCGTTTTTGTCAAATTCGATCCGTCCACGGTCCGCGCCCGGGACCAATCATACGACGTCCCCGCCGCGCAGGGACAAACGTAAGGCCAACGTGGTTGGCATCACAAGCGGAGCCATGGGCCTCGGTTCGACAGCGAAGAAGATCCAGGTGCTCGCCGAGCGTGCCGAACAGATGTACAATCAGGTCGGCGAGCTCCGCGATCAAATTCAAGAATTGCGGGATACCGTCGAAGAGACGGGCCGAAAAGTCGACACGATGGAAAAGCGCAACGAGCGCCAGTGGGTCATCCTGCGGGAGCTCGCCGAAGAGCAGGGCATCGACGTGGATGTCGTCCTCGCCGACGCGTCGATCGAGGACGTCGAGGACGACGCGGACGAGGACGGTTAGAACCCGACCGCCGCCCGTCCCACGACGAAGGCACCGATCGCGAGGTACATCCCGTATTTCACGAATCGTTGTCCCCGTCCCGGATCGCGCCAGCTTGCCGCCAACCCGTATCCCAGGATCAGGATCGCGGGGACGAGCGCCACCAGGTAGGGGGTACCGAAGTGGCCCTCGAGATAGGGGAGGGGGCTCGCGAGGGTGGCGACGGTCAACGACGCGCTCGCCAGCCAGAGCGAAGCCCGTCGACCGACGACGATCGGCAGCGTGCTGAGCTCTTCCTCCCGATCGCCGCGGATATCCTCGATGTCCTTGATCACTTCCCGCCCGAAGGTCGCAAACGCGGCCAGGACGAACAACACGACGGTCGGCCTGACGTTCCCGACCGCCGCTCCCCCGTAGAGGAACGGCGTCCCCCCGAGAAAGGCCACGAGCGCATTCCCGACCCCCGGCAACCCCTTGAAGACCTCCGT
>CAYSMB010000109.1:0-6635 GCA_964432005.1 uncultured Halobacteriales archaeon | reverse complement strand
GGTTGTTCAGCAGGATGTCCGAGTCGACGCTGTACCCGATCAACATCAGCAACGCCGCCACGGTCCCCAGCGAGAGCTCGATGCCCAACAGGTTCATCAGCGCCAGCGGAATCATCACGTCGCTAAAGGCCGAGGCAACGACGGCGAGACTCGGGACGAACGTCCGGAAGATCACACCGATCAAGATGCTCATCCCGAGGAAGGCGAGGGCGACGCCGAAGAGCGCCTCGCGCTGGGTGTCGCTGCCGAACGACGCCGACCGCTCGTCGAGCGAACGAACGTCGTAGCCGGCGGCCTCGGCTTCTTCCTCGAGTTGACTGCCGAGGCGTTCGTCCTCGCCGACGTCGACCCGGAACGAGAGGATATACCGGTCGTCGTACCCGCCGACTGGTTGGATCGTTTCGGGTTCTTGCGAGAACGCGTCGGCGAGGTCCTCCTGGCTCGCGTCGGCCTCGACGGTCATTTCGACCCCACCGGTGAAATCGATCCCCAGGTGGACGGGCGCCCCGGTGAGCACGAACGTGCCGGCGATCACGACCAGCGCGATCGCCAGCAGGACGAGCGGTACCGCGAGCAGCTGCCGGTTCGAATAGTCATCGTACGTGATGTCGGGGACCGGCAGCCGCGCCATGCGAGCGGCTGGGGTAAGCCGTTGAATAAGCCTTCCCGTTTGCTCGAACAGTCGGTAGCTCTTTGTCCTCGCGAGCACGCCCGACGGACATGCGGGTCGACGTCGGGAACGCGCTGGCAACGGTCGCGACCCCGGGCATCTCCCGGGAAGCGCTTGCGCGATTGGACGAGCGCGTCGCACGGGCACACCGCCGGATCGCCGAGGGCCGCCGGGACGGGACGCGGGGGTACGTGGCGCTCGATCTCCCCGAACGGGTGGATCCGGCAACGATCCGAGCGGTCACCGACGAGCTCCCGGCGCCTTCGTCGATCATTCTGGTCGGCATCGGGGGCAGTGCGCTTGGCGCCGCAACGGTGTCCGCCGCGCTTCCCTCCGATGTCGACCTCCACGTCCTCGATCACCTCGATGCCCCGACGATCGAGGGGGTGCTCGCCGAAACGGACCTCGAGGACACGGTATTGCATGTCGTCTCGCGATCGGGGAAGACCACCGAGACGGTTGCGAATGCCTCGATCGTGCGCCAAGCGATGCGGGACGCGGGGGTCGACTGGACGGCGCGAACGATGGTGACGACCGGCAGCGACGGACCGCTCCGGGCGATGGCCGAACGGCACGACCTTCCGGTCCTCGATCCCCCGAACGGCGTGCCCGGGCGCTACTCGGTCCTGTCGACGATGGGGTTGCCCACCCTCGCGCTCCAGGGCCACGACATCGAGGCGCTGCTGGCGGGCGGCCGGGCGACCGTCGACACGTTGAGCGATAGCTTGTTCGAGACCCCCGCCTACGCGTTCGGCGCGACCAGTTACGCGCTGGCCGTCCGGGGGGCGACCGTCAACGCGCTCATGCCCTATGCGGAAGGGCTCGAAACCTTGGCCGAGTGGTTCGCCCAGCTGTGGGCCGAAAGCCTCGGGAAGGACGGACTGGGACAGGTCCCGACGCGAGCGCTCGGCGTGACTGACCAACATTCGCAGCTCCAGCTGTACCGTGCGGGGCCGCGAGCCGTCCAGGTCAGTTTCCTCGTCGTCGACGAGCCCGGCGGTGAGCTGTCGATCCCGGAGAATTCCCTTGCCGAAGAGGCGAGCGTGGCGACGGAAGCCGTCGACGAGATCGCAGCCACCGAGTTCAGATCCACCGAGGCGAGCCTCGCGGCGGCCGGGCGACCGTCGGTGCGGATTACGATACCGAGCATCGACGAACGATCGCTGGGCGAACTGCTGGTCGGGATGGAGGCGGCGTGCATGATGGCCGCCGAGCTCTTCGGGGTGGACGCGTTCGATCAACCGGCCGTGGAGTGGGGCAAGCGAGCGACCCGCGCCGCGCTGCGCGGCGAGTCAGCGCCCGAACGCACGGCGCTCGAGGACAAGGTAACACTCGAGATCCCCGAGGACTGAACGGACCGATGGCAGAACGGGGCCACCCAAGGCCGACGGCCGGACTCCTCCTCGCGGCCGGTGCGCTGCTGGTGGCGGTCGTGGTCGCGGCCACTGGGGGGCAGACGATCCCGACGATCGTGGCCGCGGCCGGGACCGCGCTGGGCTTTTCCGCGCGGCGCCACGGCCGCCTCGGCCGGCGAGCGAGTGTCACGATCGGAGGGATCGGCGGGCTCGCCCTCGCCGTGGCGGGTAGCGTGGCGTTCATCCGCGGCGCGCCATCCTCCGCCCCTCGGATAGCCGGCGGGATCGTCGTGCTGTTGGGCGTCGGATGCGTCCTGATCGCGGGTGCGGAATGGCGCGATGTCCCCCTTGTCGAATTGGCCGAACGCTCCCGGGTCGTCCTGCTCGGCGGAGCCATCGGCCTCGGTGGACTGTTCCTTGCCGGGGTGGCGGGGAATCTGCCCGACGTGCTGCTGACGAGGCTCCGCACCGAACCATCGTCGGCAATGGCGTATGGGCTCTCCCAGACCGGCATCCTCCTCGGGTTCGTGATCGCTACCGTCGCCTTCCTGTACCTGACCGATCGCCCGTGGACGTATATCGATCTCCGGTGGCCCACCGGACGCGACATTGGCTACGTGCTGACCGGCACGCTCGGCATCCTGATCGCCGCGCTGGGGATCCAGCTCGTGCTCGTCCAGTTCGGGGTGGAATTCGTCGAACATAGCGTCCAGGATCGTGCGAGCGAAGGTGGCCCGGCGTTCCTCGCCGCGGCGCTCGTGTTCGCCTTCCTCGCCAACGGACTCGGCGAAGAGCTCCTCTACCGCAACGTGATCCAGAAGTATTTCGCGGAGTGGTTCAACCCTGCCGCCGCCATTTTCCTGGCGAGTCTGGTGTTCGCGGTCGTCCACGTTCCGGCCTACGCCGATCCGGACCCGCTCGCCATGATCGGCACCGTCTCAGTCGTGTTCGTGCTCGCGCTCGTGCTCGGGTTCACGTATCATCGGACGGACAACCTGCTCGTGCCCGCCCTGATTCACGGCAGCTACAACGCGGTGATGTGGCTCCTCGTGTTCGTCTCGCTCCGACCGATTTGAGGCGTTAGGCGGAGGGGTTCTTGCGGGCCAGGGCCGTCCCGCAGATCGGACACCGGTCGTGTTCCTCGTCGAACTCACGTCCGCAGCCCTGACACTGGAACGTCCAGCTGCGCTGTTCCTCGATGCCCTCCTGGGCGATGAGCTCGACCGGAACCTCGAGCTGTTCGGCGACGTTCTGCATCGCGTAGTCGTCGGTCACCAGCCGGCCGTCGAGTTCGAACGCCGTGGCGAGGAGCCGGACGTCGGTTTCCGAGAGCACGCCGTCGTCGCCGGATTCCTTCGCGACCCGGCGGGCGGTCTCGATGGTCTCCTCGTTCGGGATGTGGATGTGCATCCCGGCGCCCTCGAGGGCGTCAAAGCGGTAGGCGCTCTCGCCCTCGAGTTCCTCGCGGACCATCGGGATGCTGGCCACTTGCTCGGTGGTGTGATACTCGTGAATAAAAGCCGACGAGTCGAGAACGTACATTTACCGCTCGACGATGATGTAATCCTTGACCGCCTGCACGTCGCCGACCGGGACTTGGAACCGCCCGGCGTCGTCTCGTTCGTAGTCGACTCCAGTGGGTGGGTTGTCCTCGTCCGGCGTCACGAGTAGGTTGAGGAGACGTCCCGATTGGACATCGATGGTGACGTTATAGAGCATCCCCAGCTCGCTCCCGTCCGCCCCCATGACGGATTTGCCCGAAAGATTCTCAGCCAGGATATCGGCCATGGAGTGCGATTGACCATCGAAATACCATAAGGATTCGGGTTACCGCACTCCCCCATCGCAAACGTTAACAGTCGATCCCAGAGCGTTCGAGAAGAGGGAGTTGACACATGTCCGCTCACGACGTCACAGACGGCATGGAAGACGCCGAGTTCTCGCATATGACCTTCGTCGTCCGGGATCTTGACGCGACCCTCGAGGCCTACGAGGCGCTGCTCTTCCTGACGACCGAGGGGATCGTCGAGGAACTCGACGACGCACGCCTGGCCACGATCCACTTTTCCGGGCTTCGCCTGGAGTTCATCGAACCGGACACCGACGTCCCCAGTCCGTTTACGCAGTTCCTCGAGGAGCGTGGCGAGGGGATCATCAGCTACTGTATCGTGATCGAGAACTTCGACGAGGAGATCGAGCGGCTGAAAGACCAGGGCGTCTCGCTCCAGGAGGCCGAACAGCCCGATCTCTTCCCGGATCACACCCTCAGGCTCGCCTGGATCCTCCCCGAGGAGCACCTGGGCTGTCGGGTCGAGATCGTCGACAAGGACTCGCTGCCACCGAGCGAAGTCGAGATCATCGAATCCGGCGGGTAATAGGCGGGCATGTTCGGGCCGAGTCAACCATCACATAATCGATATTTGGAACCCGAGGGCTCTCGGGCGACTGAATAGAGCGGATTGGAGGCTTAGGGGCGATTGTATGGGAAACACAACGACTTAGTGCCAGACTTGGTCCCATCTCACATATGGAAACATACGTTTTCCACTTGATGCCCTACGCGGACATCGAGAGCGAGGCCTGGCCGTACGTGGAGGATACATGGGATCCCGAGAAGGGCGCGCAATTTTACGAAAACTACATCGAACAACTGGTCTACGCCGATGAACTCGGGATCGATGGGCTCGGGTTCAACGAGCACCATTACACCGCCTACGGTCTCCAGCCGTCCCCGAACATCACGGGGTCGGCGCTC
The DNA here is from genome assembly GCA_964432005.1 of uncultured Halobacteriales archaeon. Classification (GTDB taxonomy): domain Archaea; phylum Halobacteriota; class Halobacteria; order Halobacteriales; family SKNY01; genus SKNY01. Next base: position 1,855 of record CAYSMB010000109.1, on the reverse strand, counting down.
GCTGCCAAAACCGAGAACGCCAAGTTGGCGTTCTTCGGAAACCTGCCAGCGATCCGGGAAAATCCCGTCCGCCTCGCCGAAGAGATCGCGATGCTGGATAACATCTCGGAAGGGCGGGTCGTCTGTGGGTTCCCCCGTGGCATTCCCAAAGAGTACCTCGCGTACAACATCGACCTCGAGGAATCCCGGCCGCGTTTCGAGGAGGCGTGGGACCTGATCATGAAGACGTGGACGGAGGACGAACCCTTCGATTTCCATGGCGATTACTTCGAGTACGAGAACGTCTACGCCTGGCCGCGACCCTACCAACGGCCCCATCCGGAGATGTGGTATCCCGCCGAGAGCGACGAATCGATCCGCTTTGCCGCCGAGCGACAGGTCCCGACCGGTACCGTCCCGAGCCTGGAGGAAGGTGTCGGTGGTACGTTCGAACGGTACCGGGAAATCGCCGCCGAGGAAGGCTGGACGCCCGAGGACCGACACTTCACCTACTTGGCCACGTGCTACGTCGCCGACTCCGTCGAGCAGGCGCGCGAGGAAGCCGAGGAGGCGATGCGGTACAACCAGAAGCGACTCTTCCTCGGCGATCATCTTGGCACCGTCGCGCGAATGATGGGTGACGACATCTACGATCCCGAAAAACGCGACGTCTATGAGGAAAACCTCCATCCACACGGTCAGGCCGCGCTCAATTGGAACTGGGAAGATCAACTCGACGACCCGGCGTTCCTGGTGGGGCCGCCGGAGACGATTATCGAGAAGGTCGAGAACTTATACGAGGAAAGCGGCGGCTTCGGTCGGCTGGTCATCCACCTCTCGTTCGGCAACGTCGAGCACGAGAAGGTCCTTCGCAACACGGAACGGTACGTCGACGAGGTCAAACCCGAGATCGACAAGATCGGCGACGTCAATCCCTAGACGGTCACCGATCGAAGATCGGATCTTCCTCCGGGGTTTCGACCGGCGATTCGGCCTCGAGGCGCTCGCCGACCCACTCCTCAAACACCTTGACGACGGTGGAGGCCGATTCGTCTTTGTGCCCTTTCGCCGCGGCAGCCGTGTAGAGCTGCAGGATCGTCGAGGCGACGAACATCGGGAAGTCGACGTCCTCGGCCGCCTCGAGCGCGTAGCCGATATCCTTCTGGGTATATCGGACCGGAAAGACCGGCGGGAATTCCTGATTTAACGCGGACGGGAGGAACACCCGGAGCGCGACCGAACTTCCTGCCCCGTGCCTGAGCGCCTCGTGGAGTTTGCCCACGTCCAGTCCGAGCGCCTGCCCCATCCCGAGCGCCTCGTACGCGAGCACCGAGTTGCCCAGCGAGATGCAGTTGTTGACGAGTTTCGTGGCCTTGCCCGAGCCGACCTCGCCCATGTAATGCGTTTCTCGAGAAGCCGCCTGCAAGACGGCCTGGACGTCGTCACGATCGTACGCGGGACGAGGACCGCCGACTGGCAGGATGAGGGTGCCATCCCGCGCGCTCGCCGGGCTTCCGAGGAACGGCGCATCGAGCAGTGTCACGCCATGATCGCCGAGATCGTCCGCTAACGCCTGCGTCGGCTCGGGCGGGACGGTACTTTGCTCGATGCAGACGAGGTCCTCGCCGGCCCGATCGACGACGCCGTCCTCCCCGAGGAAGGCTTCCCGAATGACTTCGGGATAGCTGAGTGCGCTGAGGACGACATCGGATTCGGAAGCCAGGGCCGCGTTCGAGGCGACGGCCCGACCCCCATAGGACTCGAATTCATCGAGGGCGGCCTCGTCGACGTCGAAGCCAACGACACCGAACCCTTCGTCGATCAGGCGCCTCGCGAGCGAGCCGCCCATATTCCCCAATCCGATCTGGCCGACAGT
>CAYSMB010000108.1:0-6659 GCA_964432005.1 uncultured Halobacteriales archaeon | reverse complement strand
TCGACGAACCGGACCTCAACGCCCGGATCGTCGCCGACCGCCTGGCCAACGCCCTGGAGCGTGGCTGGTACTTCCGGAAGGCCGGCCACACCACGATCGACCGGATCATGGATTCGGGCGCACTCGGCGCCGAGATCGTCCTCTCCGGGAAGGTCACCGGTGCGCGCTCGCGTGTCGAGAAATTCAATCGCGGATACATCAAACACAACGGCGAGCCCGCCGAGGAGATCGTCGACACCGGGCAAGCCGTCGCGGTCATGAAGCTCGGCACGATCGGGGTGACGGTGAAGATCATCCCGCCGAACGCCGAGCTGCCCGATGACTTCCGGATCCGCGATGACGCGGACGCGAGCGCCCTGGCGCCCGACGACGCCGAGGCCGAGGAGATCGACGACCTCATCGCCGAACCGGAGGAGGTCGACGAGGAGGCCATCACCGCGGACACCCCGGACGAAGTTGTCGTCGAAGAGGATGACGAACCGGCTCCGGAACCAGAGGCCGAAACGCCAGATCCGGAGGCCGTCGAGGCCGCCGCCAGCGAGGATGAACCGGAACCCGACGAACCGGAGGAGGCCGAGGAGCTAGACGAGGAGCTCGAGGAGAGGGCAGCCGCGCTCGTCGAGGAAATGGAATCGGCGGGTGATGACTGATGGCGATCCTCCATACCGCGGAGATCCGCGACATGACGCCGCCGGAACGCCAGGCGGAGCTCGAGGAATTCGAGACCGAGTTGCTGAACGCCCACGCCGTCCAGGCGGCGGGAGGCGCCCCGGAGAACCCCGGTCGCATCGGTGAGCTCCGGCGCACCATCGCCCGGATCAAGACCATCCAGCGCGAGGAAGGCGATCCCGCGATCGTCGAGGAGGAGGCCTGAATACCATGGCACTGACACCAGACACGCTGGTCCGGCACGAACTGATCGGGCTGGAGGTCCGCGTGGTCGACGCGCCCAACCCCGACCTGATCGGGCTCGCGGGCGCGATCCACGTGGAGACGGCCCGAACGCTCGTGCTCGTGACCGACGCCGGGACCAAGCAGGTCCCAAAGGCCGGTACGACGTTCCGGTTTACCCTGCCCGACGGGACCGCCGTCGAGGTGGAAGGGGATCGGATCGTCGCTCCGCCGGCCCGACGCACGGAACGCGGAGGTGACTCGGCATGGGTGTAGGACTGGATGTCCCGACCCCGCCCGAGCCCGAGGACCCCGAGAACTACGACTACTCGACGTGTCCGTTCTACGGGGAGCTGTCGGTCCGCGGCCAGGTCCGGGAGGGCATCGTGGCCTCGACCGACATGGACCGGACCGTCGTCGTCGAGCGCGAGTACGACACCTACGTGCCAAAGTACGACCGGTACATGAAGCGGCGCTCGCGGATTCCGGCACACGTCCCGGGCGTCCTCGAACCGCTCTCGGTCGGGGACCGCGTGCGAATCGCGGAGTGTCGGCCGCTTTCGAAGACGAAATCCCACGTGGTCGTCGAACTCGTCCAAGAGGCCGACGAGGTGCTGGCCGCCGAGATCGAAACCCGGCACGAGGAAGAAGCCCCGCCCAGCGTGGCCGCCGAGGAGGACGAGGGATAATGCGCGCGCTCAAGGCCGACGTCACGCAGGGACTCGCGAAGGGCTCGACGCTGACGTGTGCGGACAACACCGGTGCACGCGAGCTCCGGATCGTCAGCGTCGCCGGCTACGGCGGCACCAAGAACCGCCACCCGAAGGCCGGCGTCGGTGACAAGGTCACTGTCTCGGTGATCAAGGGCACCCCGGAGATGCGCCGCCAGATCCTCGAGGCGGTGATCATCCGCCAGCGGCAGGCGATCCGGCGGCCCGACGGAACCCGCGTGAAGTTCGAAGACAACGCGGCCGTGATCGTCGACGAGGCCGAGGATCCCCGCGGGACGGAGCTTCGCGGACCCATCGCCCGCGAGGTCGCGGAGCGTTTCGGAAGTATCGCCAGCGCAGCGACGATGATCGTGTAACCATGAGTAGCGAACAACCACGCAAACAGCGACGATCGATGAGGGACGCGCCGCTCCACGAGCGGCACAAGGAGCTGCGCGCACCCCTCGCGGAGGACCTGCGCGAGGAATACAGCACCAGGAACGCCCGGGTCAACACCGGCGATACCGTGGAAGTCCTCCGCGGGGATCACGCCGGCAGCGAGGGCGAAGTGATCCGGGTCGATCTCGAGGACGTCGCCGTCCACGTCGAGGACGTGACCGTCGAGAAGGCCGACGGCGAGGAGGTCGCCCGTCCCATCGACGCGAGCAACCTCCGCATCACCGAACTCGATCTCGAGGACGAGCGCCGTCGGGCACGCCTCGAGGGAGGTGAGGCATGACGCGACACCAAAAGCGACTCTCGGCGCCGGTCTCGTGGCCGGTCGAGCGCAAGACCGAGACGTTCACGGTCAAGGCGGGCGCCGGGCCCCACGGTTCGGGCGGGGTGCCGCTCGTGATCCTCTTGCGGGACGTTCTGGAGTACGTCGACACCACCAAGGAGGCCTCCTACGCCGTCCGGCACGGCGGCGTCGAGGTCAACGGCGAACCCCCGAACGACGTCCGGCGACCGATCGGGATGTTCGACATCCTGGGGTTCCCGGAACGCGAGGAGTACTACCGCGTGTTCCCCGACGAGGGCGGTCGACTCTCGCTGACGCCCATCCCCGAATCCGCTGCCGACGGCAAGCTCGGCAAGATCGAGGACGCCCATCAGGTCCACGGCGGTGGCACCCAACTCGCCATGCACGACGGACAAAACGTCCACGTACCCGCCGACGAGGACCACGACTACGCTCCCGGGGACTCGATCGTCATCGGGTTCGACGAGGGTGCGATCCTCGCACACTTCACGTACGAGGAGGGCGCGCTGGTCACGGCCGTCGACGGGCAGCACGCCGGCGTCATCGGCGAGATCGCCGGGATCGAGATCATTCCGGGCAGCTCGCCGAATACCGTCACGATCGAGACGGACGACGGGACTGTCGAGACCATCGAGGAGTACGTGGTAGTCATCGACGAGAACTTCGTCGGAGGTGAGGACGAATGAGCACCGACCTCGACATCCACGAGATGCGCGAGCCCCGGATCGAGAAGATCGTCGTCCACATGGGCGTCGGCAGCGGGGGGCGGGACCTCGGCGACGCCGAGGACATCCTCGCGTCCCTGACCGGCCAGGAACCCGTACGGACACTGGCCCAGTCGACCGAGCCGGAGTTCGACATCCGCGAGGGCGACCCGATCGGCGCGAAGGTGACCCTCCGCGGCGAGTCCGCGGAGGCCTTCCTCGAGCGGGCGCTGCCGCTCGCCGAGCTCTCCTCGGCACAGTTCGACGAGACCGGGAACGTGAGCTTCGGGATCGCCGAGCACACCGACTTCCCCGACCAGGAGTACGATCCGACGATCGGGATCTACGGGCTCGACGTCACGGTGAACCTCGTCCGGCCCGGCTACCGGGTGAGCAAGCGCCGGGTCGCGACGCGCTCGATCCCCGAACGCCACCGGATGGACCCCGGGGACGCGATCGCGTACCTCCGGGCCCGATTCGACGCGGAGGTGGACGATGAGTGAGGACCGGACCGGCGAGCACGCCTCGCCCCGCACGGGGTCCCTGGAGACGTGTCGCCGCTGCGAACGCGAGCAGGGATTGGTGGGCAAATATGACATCTGGCTCTGTCGCCAGTGTTTCCGCGAAATCGCCCGCTCGATGGGCTTTAAGAAGTACAAGTAACCATGACGACGAACGATCCCTTCAGTAACGCGCTCTCCGGGCTCAACAACGCGGAGCAGGTGGGACATCTCTCCCACGAGATACAGCCCGCCTCGAACGAGATCGGCAACGTCCTCGAGGTGCTCTACGACCGCGGTTACATCGCGGGCTTCGAGTTCATCGATGACGGAAAGGCCGGCGTCTTCGAGGTCGAACTACGCGGTGCGATCAACGAGTGCGGTTCGATCAAGCCGCGCTATGCCGTATCGGCGGACGAATTCGAACGCTGGGAGAAGCGATTCCTCCCGGCCCGGGACTTCGGTGCGCTCATCCTGACGACAAGTCAGGGGATCATGAGCCACTACGAGGCCCGGGAGGCCGGTATCGGCGGCCAAGTAATCGCGTACGTCTACTAGGACTATGCCACGAATCGAACTCGAAGTACCGGAAGACGCGACGGCCGAGACCGATCGGTTCGACCTGATCGTCTCGGGACCGGAAGGGGAGGTGCGAAAGCGCCTCTGGTATCCCAACATCGCGGTCTCCGTGGAAGACGGTGCGGTCGTCATCGAGACCGACGAGGAGGACGCCAAATCGGCGGCCACGCTCGGCACCTTCGAAAGCCACGTCCGCAACATGTTCCACGGGGTCATCGAGGGCTGGGAGTACGAGATGGAAGTCCACTACGCACACTTCCCCATGCAAGTCCGCGTCGAGGGCGACGAGGTCGTCATCGAGAATTTCCTCGGCGAGCGGGCGCCGCGACGGACTGGGATTCACGGCGATACCGAGGTGCAGGTCGACGGCGAGCAGATCGTCCTCTCCGGTCCCGACAAGGAGGCGGTCGGTCAGACGGCCGCGGACATCGAACAGCTCACCCGGGTGCCCGGCAAGGACACCCGCGTGTTCCAGGACGGCGTGTATATCACCCAGAAACCGGCCATGGAGGAGGTCTGAGATGGCAGAACCCGAGGAACTCACCGACATCAGCGGCGTCGGCGACTCGAAGGCCGAACTCCTTCGGGAGGCCGGCTACGACAGCATCGAGGCCCTCCGGGCGGCGAGCCAGGACGACCTGGCGGACGTCGAGGGCATCGGGAATGCCCTCGCAGCCCGGATCAAGGCCGACGTCGATACCGTCGAGGTCGAGGCGTCCGAGCCGGATGACGACGAGACGGCCGAGACGGGAGCCGAATCCGAGGAATCCGAGGGCGACGCCGACGACGAGTCCGAGACGACGGAACCCGAGCCCGACGAGCCGGCACTGACCGAGCTCACGGATATCAGCGGGGTCGGCGAGTCCAAGGCCGACGCGTTGCAGGATGCCGGTTACGACACCATCGAGGCGGTGCAGGCTGCAGGCCAGGACGAGCTGGCCGACGTTGACGGGATCGGGAATGCCCTCGCGGCCCGGATCAAGGCCGACGTCGATACCGTCGACGTGGAGGCTCCAGCCGAGCCCGAGGAGGAACCGGACGAGGAGGCAGAACCGACCGAAACCGAGCTGCGGGCGGTCGGTCACACCGATAAAACGCCGGATCTGACCGAGCGCGAGCAGGAGCTGCTCAACGCACGGGACGCGGCCTCGAAACCGTCGTTCACCCAGCAGGTCCAGCACATGAAAAAGCGGATCCCCGACTCCTGGCGCGCTCCGCGAGGGAACCTCTCGAAGCGCCGCCGTCGGATCAAAGGCAAAGGTGCGGTCGTCGAGGCCGGCTATCGCGGACCCAAGGCGGTCCGCGGCCGCCATCCGAGCGGCTTCGAAGAGGTGCTCGTCGAGCGTCCGGAGGAGCTCGAGGACCTCGACGGGGACCGGCAGGCGGCCCGGATCGCCAGCGGCGTCGGCGGTCGCAAGCGCGAGCGGATCGAGGAGGTCGCCGAGGCCGAGGAGATCCGGGTTCTCAATCCCACCTACGAAGAAGTGGAGGTGACCGAGGAATGACCGATCTGAGCGCCCAGCGGCGACTCGCCGCAGACGTGCTTGATGTCGGCAAGAACCGTGTCTGGTTCGATCCCGACGAGCAAGGCGAGATCGCCGAGGCGATCACGCGCGAACAGATCAAGGAGCTCGTCGACGTCGGCACGATCCGGGCGAAGGAAAAGCAGGGCAACTCCCGGGGCCGCGCCCGCGAGCGCAACGAGAAACGCTCGTACGGCCACCGGAAGGGCCCGGGCTCCCGTCGCGGGAAGGCCGGTGCCCGGCAGGACGACCGCGAGACCTGGCAGAACGCGATTCGTGCCCAGCGTCGGCGGCTCCGCGAGCTCCGTGACGAAGGCGAACTCACGCCGGGCGAGTACCGGGATCTCTACCGGAAGGCGGCCGGCGGCGAGTTCCGGAGCGTCCGCTACATGATGACATTTATCGAACAAGAGTACGGTGATCAATGATGGCGACAGGACCACGTTACCGCGTGCCGCTCCGGCGGCGCCGGGAAGTGCGAACGGATTACCAACAGCGGCTGGGGCTGCTCAAGTCGGGCAAGCATCGGTTGGTCGCGCGCGTCAGCAACAAGCACGTGACCGCGCAGATCGTCGGGACGGGCCCGCAGGGCGACGAAACGATCGCGAGCGCGCATTCGAGCGACCTCGCCGAGCACGGCTGGGAGGCGCCGACGGGGAACCTGCCCGCCGCCTACCTCACCGGGCTGCTCGCGGGCCAGCGGGCCCTCGCAGCCGGGATCGACGAGGCCGTGCTCGACATCGGGCTCAACACGGCGACGCCGGGTAACAAGCGCTTTGCCATCCAGGAGGGCGCCATCGACGCCGGCTTGGAGATCCCTCACAACGATGAGGTCTTCGCCGAATGGGCACGCACCCGCGGCGAACACATCGCGGACTACGCTGCCCAGCTGGATGAGCCACTCTACAGCGGCGCCTTCGACGCGACGGCGCTGCCGGAGCATTTCGACGAGATACGGGACCAGATCATGGAGGGAGACACATGAGCGAGGC
>CAYSMB010000107.1:0-6825 GCA_964432005.1 uncultured Halobacteriales archaeon | reverse complement strand
TCACGCCGAAGTAACGCATCCGACCGGCGAGGTCGCGCGCGAGGCGCATGTGCGGGTCCTGGTCCGGGCCGACCGGGATGACAGTCGGCTTCGGTTCGTCGAGTTGCGGGTAGAGGATGTCGGCCATCTGGGTGACGACGCTTTGCATGTGCGAGACGTCCGTCTCCCCGTCGAAGCCGTAGATCGCCTGCAACTCCGAGAAGTTCGCCTCGATTCCGAGCTCGAAGGCCAGATCTTGGACCCGCCGGTTTTCGGATTGGCGATACAGCGTCCCTTCCTCCGGGTCGAACCCGAAAGCCAGCAAACTCAGGATGTAGTCGCGGGCGTGCTTGTCGATCTCTTCCCAGGTCATCCCTCGTGCGCTGTGGGCCTCAAGGTCGGCGATCAACGCGAAGGTCTCGCCGTCCTGCTGTTGGTGCCAGATGAGCTCGTCGAAGACGAGTTTGTGCCCGATGTGGGGATCACCCGTGGGCATAAAGCCCGAGAGCGCGGCGAACGGATCCCCCGATTCCATGGCTTCCAGGACGCGTCCATACTCGCGGTGGCCAAAGATCACCCCGCGGCGCATCAGGTAGTGTGGGGCCGGGGCATCCTCGAGGATATCGTCGAAGGCCTCGATGCCGAACTCCGTGAACAGCTCGCGATAATCCGCGATCGTGGAGGATCCCCACGGATCCAGCGCAACCCCATCCCCGGTCTCGGTGCCCCCGTCCGCCCGTCGTTCCTCCTCGCTCATGGTGTCTTCCTCGTGACCGACAACCAGGACTCGATGGTACCGTCGGTGGCGCTCGTGCGCGCAAAAACCATTCGTTTTCCAACCCCGTGAGCGAGGCGTACGTCGAGGGCCAGCGCGGGCGGCGCGACAGGTTCGTCGCTCGACAGGACGCGAACGAGCACGTCCGAGTGGCCCATGTTCTCGATATCTTCGAAGGCGTGGTAGACCCGGAAATCCGCGCCGAATTTAAAGCCAGTCTTGACGACGGCCCCCGCCTCCCGCAGCGTCCGGAAGACGCGGGCCCGAGCGTCGAACCGATCGCGAGCCGCCCGGCCATGGCCAGCCTCCCGGATGGCGTTCGGGTCCAGCGCGAGCAAGTCCTCCTCGGCGAGGAAGAGCGCCTCCACCAGCGAGAGCCCCAGCGGCCCCTCCCGGGTGTTCCGCCCGGCGATCGGCTGACCGTAGAAGTACTCGGCGTATATCGCCGCGGGTGGATCCCAGATCAGGACGCGGTCCCCGAGGAGATCCCCCTCCATCCGCGGTAGTTCCGGTTGGGGGGTGGCTCCCGTGGGCTCGTATCGATCGACCTCGACGTACCCGACCTCCCCCTCACCGTCGACCAACGCCAAGGTGCCGGGGGCCAACGTCGACGGCTCCACGGTATCGCGCTCGCCGAGGACCCGAACCCGAAACCCGATCGTGCCCTCCGGGGGGGTCGCCCCGCGCTCGAAGACCGCGAGATCGAACGCATCGGCTTCCTCGATGACCGAGAGGTAGTAGCCCCGCTCACGCAGGTCCTTGTAGACGAGCAGCCGGATCAGAAAGTCGCCGTCGGCTTCCTGCCGAACGAACGCCTCGAAGTCGGCCCCGTCGACCGGCGGGATGTCTTCCCGGTAGAGGAGATAGGCGGCCTCGAGAGGGGTCACCCGGATCGCCGTCTCGCCGACCGGATCGCCGTACCCCCGAGCCTGGTGGAGGCGCTGACGGGCGTCCCCGCCGAGGCGGATCCCCTCCGCGGTCCGGGTCGGCTCCATGGTGTGGGCTCCGCCCGCGGGGACAAATCGGCACCGATCACCGATCGGCTTGGCAGCTGACGTCGAGACAGTGACTCTCCCCGTCGCGGGAAAACCGTGGCAGTCCACAAGTACAGTTGCCCGACAGCGTCCCGGCAGGGAACCGAAACGCCGTTTCGCAGTCCGGGTACTGATCGCATCCGAGCAACAACCCGCCCCGTCGGAGGACGCGCAGGCTCCCATCGCAGTCGGTCTCGGGACAGTCCCAGACGCCGTCGAAGCGATCGGCGATCCGTTCGTCGAGCGGCTCGCACGTGCGATCGACGCAAAGTTCGAAGGTCTCGCCACGGTCGACCCGCATCTTCGGGAGTCCACAGCTACATTTCTCGTCGATCAGCATCGCATCGGAGGGGAGTCCATACCGCTCGTGGCAGGCAATACAGTGGATTTCGTCGCGGCGAACCACGAGCGGCCCCCCACAATCGGGGCAGTTGGTCGTCGGTTCCCCGGCGGGGCTGCCTGGGAACTGCCGATCGATGATCGACTGTTCGACGTCGATTCGGAGCCAGTGATCCCCGTCGACGGCCGTGATGACGTTCGTGTCCCGGTCGGTCGATACCGAATCGCCACGGGTGATCCAGGCGACCGGTTTGTACCCGGAGACGTCGTGGACGAGAACGGTCCGATCCGGCTTGACGAGAACGACGACCTGTCCCCGCTGGGTGAACTGTTCTTCCCCGGTGACCTCGATGCGGCACTCCCCGACGACGAGGCGGTATGCGGGCTGTGCGTCCGGTTCGGCGGCATCTTCGAGTTCTGCCGACATGACCCGCCTGGACCCCCCATCCCGCTTAAATGCTCGCGAGGGGACCCGGGGATTTTTCCGCCGGTAACGGGTACGGCGGACGATGGCCGGCTCCGCGTTACACGGGAAACCGGGGTGGCTCAAGCGCGAGCCACCCACGGGGGAGCGGTTCACCGAGATCAAATCGATCCTTCGCGAGCACGATCTGCACACGGTCTGCGAGGAGGCGTCCTGTCCGAACCTCGGCGAATGCTGGAGCGGTCGCCACGGGCCCGGCACGGCCACGATCATGCTGATGGGGGATCGCTGTTCGCGCGGGTGTAACTTCTGTGACGTCGCGACGGGCGGCATGGAACCGCTCGATCCGGAGGAGCCCGACAACGTCGCCGCAGCCGTCGCGGAGATCGGGCTGGAATACGTCGTCCTGACGTCCGTCGATCGTGACGACCTAGCCGATCAAGGCGCCGGCCACTTTGCCCGGACCGTCCGAGAGATCAAGCGCCGCGATCCGGAGATCCTGATCGAGACGCTCATTCCGGACTTCCAGGGCGAACCCGCCCTGGTCGGGAAGATCATCGACGCGGGTCCCGATGTCATTGCCCACAACGTCGAAACGGTCGAGCGCCTCCAGCGACCCGTTCGAGACCCGCGCGCGGGATATCACCAGAGCCTCGACGTGCTTGAACAGATCGATCGCGAATCCGACGCGATGGGGAAATCGTCCCTCATGCTGGGGGTCGGCGAGCGCGCCCACGAGGTCTATCGGGCCCTGGCCGACCTCCGCAGCGCCGGTACAGACATCGTCACCCTGGGACAGTACCTCCGCCCGTCCCGGTCGCACCTGGCCGTCGACCGGTACGCCCATCCCCACGAGTTCGAGACCTGGCGTCACGTCGCCGAGGCAGAACTCGGGTTCCTATACTGTGCGAGCGGACCGATGGTACGCTCATCGTACCGGGCCGGGGAACTGTTCGTCCAAGCGATTCACGATGGGGCCTCGGTGGGGACGGCGCGGCGCGAGCAACGGGCATAGCCTCAAGAGCTTTGTGACGGCGCGGACCAGCTATGGGTAGACAACGATGGTCGTTGGAGATGTTTCTGCTGCCGCCGACGTCGCCGTCATCGGCGGTGGGCCGGCCGGGTATACCGCCGCGATCCGCGCCGCACAACACGATTTGGACGTCGCGCTCGTCGAGCGAGCTGACGTCGGGGGGACCTGTCTGAACTTCGGGTGTATTCCGTCGAAAGCGCTGATCGCGGCGACGGACGTGCTCGAGGGCGCCGAACACGCGGAGTCGATGGGGGTCTATGCCGATCCCTGGGTCGACGTCGCGGAGATGGTCGACTGGAAGGACGGGATCGTCCGGCGACTGACCGCCGGTGTCGAACACCTGTGTGAAGCCAACGGCGTCGAACTCGTCGAGGGCAACGCCGCGTTCCTCGACGACGAGCGCCTGCAGATTTCCCATGATGCGGACGGACGCGGCGGCGAACAGATGGGATTCGAGCATGCCATCGTGGCGACGGGGTCCCGACCGATCGAACTCCCCGCGTTGCCGTTCTCAAAATCGGCGATCATGGATTCACGGCGAGCGTTGTCGCTCACCGAGCGGCCGGACGAGCTCGTCGTGGTCGGCGCGGGTTACATCGGCCTGGAGCTCGCCAGCGTGTTCGCGAAGTTGGGTAGCGGCGTCGAGGTGATCGAGATGCTCGATCGACCGCTCGTGAACTACCCCGCGGATCTGGTCGATCCGGTTCTCGACCGCGCCGACGAGCTGGGGATCACGTTTCACTTCGAACACGAGGTGACGGACTACCGCGAACGCGGCGAGCGTGCCACAGTCGTCGCCACCGGTCCGGATGAGGAGATCGCCGTCGACGCCGACCGCGTTCTCGTGGCCGTGGGACGGGAGCCGGTCACCGATACGGTCGATCCGGAGGCGGGCGGGCTAGAACTCACTGATGCCGAGACCATCGCGACCGACGACCGTCAGGAAACCAACGTCGAGGGCGTGTTCGCCGTCGGCGATGTCGCCGGGGATCCCATGCTCGCCCACGTCGGCATGGCGGAGGGCGTCGTGGCCGCGGAGGCGATCGCTGGCGAACCCGCGGCCTTCGATCACCTCGCCGTCCCGGAGGTCGTGTTCACGGACCCGGAGATCGCCACGGTCGGCATGACCGCCGACGAGGCCGCGGCGGCCGGCGTCGACACGACGGTCGGGGAGTTCCCGTTCCGGGCGAGCGGTCGGGCGATGACGCTGGACCGTCGTGACGGGTTCGTCCGACTCGTTGCCGATGCCGATACGGACCGACTCCTGGGTGGGGCCGTCGTCGGCCAGGAAGCCTCGGAACTGATCGGGGAGATCGGGCTCGGCGTGGAACTCGGCGCAACCCTCGAGGACATCGCTCGCACGATACACACGCATCCGACGCTCTCGGAAGCGATCATGGAAGCAGCCGCCCACGCCCAGGGCGAGGCGATCCACCGACAGAACTAGGAGGAAGGAACGATCTGGCGGCCGAGTTCGGCGGTGATGAAGGCCACGATCGCGGCGATGAGGGGGATGCCCAGCGGCGTGGCCTCGGTGTTGGTGGCGAACGTGAGTAACAGATGAGCGCCGATGAGCACGATGACCGCGAGGACGGCCGGCCACTCCTCGATCACGCGGGTGCGCGCTCGTTCCAGCCAGTCCCGATCCATGCGATCTCGTGCGATCTCGTGGGGCTCGGGGTTTGAAACGTTCGATCCGGTGCGTTTTTGACCGCCTGGGCCGGAGCGGGAACGGATGAAGGCCGTCACGCTGGGCCCGCCGGGCACGTACTCCCACCGTGCGGCCCGTGCCGTCGGGGACGACGTGGACTTCCGGGAGTCGGTCACCGCGATCGTCACGGCCGTCGGCGACGGGAGCTACGAACGCGGGGTCGTCCCGGTCGAGAACAGCATCGAGGGGAGCGTCACCGAAAGCCTGGACGCGCTCGCCGACAACGGGATCGCCGTCGTCGAAGAGATCGTCATGCCGATCCGTCATGCCATCCTCACTCAGTCCGAGGATTTCTCCGTCGTCGCGAGCCACAGCCATGCCCTCGCCCAGGTGACCGATTTCCTGGAATCGGAGTACCCGGATAAAACCCGCGAGGCCGTCGCAAGCACAGCACGCGGCGTCGAACGCGCCCGGGAAGACCCGGACGTGGCGGCGATCGGCCATCCCGAAAACGCCGCCGGGGACCTCGAGGTCCTCGCGGAGGATATCCAGGATCGCACGTCCAACGCCACCCGGTTCTTCGTGCTGGCGCCCGAAAGCGAGCGATCCCGCGCGGGTGGGAAAAGCACGATCATCGTGTATCCGAACACGAACTACCCCGGGCTGTTGCTCGAGCTCCTAGAAGCCTTTGCCGAGCGGGATATCAACCTCTCGCGCATCGAGTCACGGCCGAGCGGGCACCGCCTCGGCGATTACATGTTTCACATCGACTTCGAGGCCGGTCTCTACGAAGATCGATCCGAAGCGGCCGTCGCGGACGTCCGGGAGATCGCCAAGAGCGGCTGGGTACGCGAGCTCGGATCGTACGACGTCCGTCACGTCGTCTACTAGCCGTACGCGAACGTTTTATGGCTTCGCTCCGCCTAGAGATACATAGATTCGATCATGTCACGACGCAACCCCTTCGAGGAACTCGAACAGCTGTTCGACCGCATGAGCCGCCAGCTCGATCCGGGCGAGTTGTCCTCGCTCGTCGGCGAATCGCTGGCGATCGACCTGGCCGACACCGGGGATGCCTTCGAGGTGGCCGCCGACATCCCCGGCTATGATCGGGAGGACATCGAACTCACGATCACGGGCGATCAGCTTCAGATCGACGTACATCGGTCCTCAGAGATCGACGAGGAGGTCGACGGCCACTACATCCGTCGCGAACGCCACGATCGCTCGGCCTCGCGGACGGTCCGGATCCCGGAACCGATTGACGAGGAGAGCGCCAGCGCCACCTACAACAACGGCGTGCTCCGGGTGACCCTGCCGAAGTCCGAACCGGGCGATGACGGGCGCCAGATCGACATCGAATAGGCCCCGATAGCCGTCTTTTTACCCGACGATCGGAAAGCTATCGCCATGTCCTACGACCCCGCGGACCTCGAACGGCGGTGGCGCGAGCGGTGGGCGTCCGAGGGGCGCTACGAAGCCGACCCGGACGACGCGGACGCGACCTTCGTCACTGTTCCGTACCCCTATCCGAACGGCGGGATGCACATCGGGCACGCCCGGACGTACACGGTGCCCGACGTGTACGCC
>CAYSMB010000106.1:0-6834 GCA_964432005.1 uncultured Halobacteriales archaeon | reverse complement strand
TCCGAGAGGTCGGGTTGACCCGGCCACCCCTCGGGCATCGGCATCTCCTGCCAGTACTCGAGGGCGCGCAGGCGGCGATCGAGCATCCAATCGGGCTCGTCCTTGTCCTCGCTGATCGCCCGGATTGTGTCCTCCGTCAGTCCCTTTTCTGTCTGGAAGGCCGCGCCGGCGGAGGTCTTGAAGTCGAAGCGTTCCTCCGTGTCGGTTTGCTGTAAGTGGTCCTGGTCCGAGCTCATTGGGTGAGTGTTGCCTGCCGATTCGGATAACCCTTTGGACACCACGCCGGCCATGCAACCAGTACCCGTTACGGCCCGAGGCGTTCCGATCCTGGCGTAACTGCCTTTCCTTACCTCGATCGCGGTTCATCGCTCGATGCCGGACTCGACGTTCGGCCGAACGTTTTTTTGGAAATTAAGCTAATTTCCACGGGACTATGAGTGAGTCCGAAGACGATCTCGAAGCGCGCTTGCCCGAAGGGGAGACGTTCGCGCCGCCCGAATCGTTCGTCGAGCAGGCGAACATCTCGGATCCGGACATCTACGAACGGTTCGAGGAGAAATGGCCGGAATGCTGGGAGGTCGCCGCGGACCTCCTCGACTGGGACCGGCCGTGGGACGAGGCCCTGGTAGATGACAATCCGCCGTTCTACGAGTGGTTCGTCGGTGGTCGCCTCAACGCGAGTTACAACTGCGTCGACCGACACGTCGCGGCCGGCCGGAAGAACCATGCCGCGATCCGGTGGGAGGGCGAGCTCGGGGAGGAACGGACGTACACCTACCTCGACCTGTACCGCGAGGTCAACGCGTGTGCCGCGGCACTCCGTGATATCGGCGTCGAGGAGGACGACGTCGTCACGATGTACCTGCCGATGATCCCCGCGCTCCCGATCGCGATGCTCGCCTGTGCCCGCATCGGCGCACCACACAGCGTCGTGTTCGCCGGGTTTTCGGCCGAGGCCCTCGCCACCCGGATGGACGCCGCCGATTCTGACGTGTTGATCACCTGCGACGGCTACTATCGACGCGGCGAGCCCCTCGACCACCTTGAGAAGGCAGAAACCGGCGTCGAGTCGCTCGATCGGGATCCGGATGTCGTCGTGGTCGATCGCTTGGGAGAGGTCTACGATCACGACCTCGCGTCGGGCTGGCAGGACTGGGAGGAGCTCCTGGACCCCCACCGGGGCACGGAAGTCGAGCCGGTTAGCCGGGACGCCGAGGACATGCTCTTCCTGATGTACACGTCCGGAACGACCGGGACCCCGAAAGGGGTCAAACATACCACGGGCGGGTATCTATCCTATGCAGCCTGGACGACCCAGGCCGTCCTTGACGTGAAACCCGAGGACACCTACTGGTGTGCGGCCGACATCGGCTGGATCACGGGACACTCCTACATCGTTTACGGCCCGCTCGCGCTGGGGACGACGACGCTTATGTACGAGGGGACGCCCGATTATCCCGAGAAGGATCGGTTGTGGGAGCTCGTCGAGCGGTACGACGTGGACATCTTCTATACCGCCCCGACGGCCGTCCGCGCGTTTATGAAGTGGGGCACGGAGTATCCGGACGCCCACGATCTCTCGAGCTTGCGGCTGCTCGGCACCGTCGGGGAGCCCATCAATCCGGCGGCGTGGAAATGGTACTACACCCACATCGGCGGGGAGTCCTGTCCCGTGGTTGATACCTGGTGGCAGACCGAAACCGGCGGCATGATGATCACGACGCTCCCGGGCATCGGGGAGATGAAACCGGGCAGTGCCGGCCCGCCACTCCCGGGCATCGATGCCGACGTGGTCGACGCCGAGGGTGCATCCGTGGATGCCGGTGGGGCGGGGTATCTAACCCTCCACCGTCCCTGGCCGGGCATGCTCCGGACCCTGTATCGAAACGACCAACGCTTCATTGACGAGTACTGGGCGGAGTACTCGAACACGGACAGCGACGATCCCGCGGATTGGGTGTACTTCCCGGAGGACGGGGCCAAGCTCGACGAGGACGGCTATTTCACCATTCTCGGGCGCGTTGACGACGTAGTCAACGTCTCCGGACATCGCCTCGGAACGATGGAGATCGAAAGCGCGATCGTGGAGGTCGACGGGGTCGCCGAGGCGGCCGTCGTCGGGGCCGACCACGAGATCAAAGGCGAGGCGATCTACGGCTACGTCATCAAGGAGAATGACGCGCCCGACGAGGCGACCCTAGAGGCACAGATCATCGAAAACGTCGAACGGGTGATCGGCCCGTTCGCCCGGCCCGAGGAGATTATATTCACCCCCGAGCTGCCCAAAACCCGCTCGGGGAAGATCATGCGGCGATTGCTCGAGGACATCGCTAACGAAACGGAACTCGGCGACACCTCCACCCTGCGCAATCCGGACATCGTCGAGGACATTCAGCGACAGGTCCAGGCGGATTAGGCGCCCCGAGCCGTGTGGGTGCGCTCGATCACCCGTCGCGTTTCGCGATCGAGTTCAATGAGGTGACAGAGCGGGTTGCCCGGGTAGACGACCGGATTCTCAAGGACGCCGACGATGAGCCCGGTGAACGGCGCCTCGACGAGGACGCGGTCGGACATGAACGGGTTCGAGATGGTACAGATGGCGTCGCCCTCCCGGACGAGGGCCCCGCCGTCGTAGTGCATGTCGACGATCCCGCCGGCGTCCGCCCGGATCCACGTTTTCTCCTGGCCGCCGTCGACGACGGTCTGCCAGCCCGGCCAGGCCACCGTGAAGGTCTCGCTCATCCCCAGTTCGGCGACGACGCTCTCGATACAATCGAGCGCGCTGTCGATCATGTCCCGCTGGAAGCGATGGGCCTGGCCCATCTCGACAACGATCGCCGGCGTGTCGTCGTCGGTCGCCACGCGTCGCAGCGACCCCTCCGGCCCATCGTTCTGGATGATAACGTGTGCCCCAAATGCGCGAGCCAGCCGGTCGACCGCTGGATCCTCGAGGTCCGCCCGCACGTGCAGCATGTTGTTCCGGCCGCGGGTCGAGGTATGAAAATCGATGAGGTAATCGGCCGGTTTGACGAAGTTCTCGTAGATCTGATGGGCGATGCGCCGGGCGCTGGTGCTCGACGGATCGCCCGGGAACGATCGGTTCAAATCCCGATCGAGGATCGGGAGATACCGGTGCTGGGCGAGAAACCCGGGGACGTTTAACACCGGGAGGCAGACGATCGTGCCCCGCAGGTCGTCGAAGTCCCATTCCTGTGCGACGGTCCGGACGACTTCGACGCCGTTTAATTCGTCTCCGTGACTGGCGGCGGTGAGACACACGGTCGGGCCCGGGGATTCACCGTTGATGATTGTGACCGGCAACCGGACCGGATCCCCGAGATAGGTTTCGCTGACCGAGAACCGGAAATCGGTCCGTTCGCCAGGGGCCACCGAGCCGTCCGCGAACGTGAACGTGGCCCCGTCCGGAGGCATGCAAGAGACGTGGCGGAGGTCACTATATAATTGCCCTGTCCTGGGATCCCTAGGTTCATTGGCGCGCGGCCCCCGATCCTAGCGGATCAATGGCATCGGGCGATGACGGCGCACGGGTGGGCGTATTGAGCTTGCACAACAGCAAGGAGACCAAGGCCATCTGTAACGCCATCGAAGCCCTCGGCCACCACCCCGAATGGCTCCGCGAGGAAAACACGGCCATCCGGATCGAGGACGGGGAAGCGTCATTGTCCCCGACCGTAGACGTCATCGCAAACCGGCTACTGCTCTCGTCGACCGACCAGCCCTGCGAGGATCTGGGACTGGCACATACGGTCGCCGACATGGTGCCCATGTTGAATTCGCCGGATGCCGTTCTTCGCTCGCTTCACAAGTTCGCCGCCGCAACGACCCTGGCCCAGTTAGACATTCCAGTCCCCGACGCGTTCATGGCCCTCGACTCGGCCGTACTGAACGAGTCCCGACCATCCTTTGGCGACCTTGCGGTATACAAGACTGCGATCGGGACTCACGGGGGCGGGACGTGGCAGGTGAGTCAGGATGACGAGGTAAACGCGAAAGTCGGCCACCGTCGGGCCTTCCTCCAAGACATGATCGGGGGGTCCGAGGAGCGCAATCGCGACTTACGAGTCTACGTCGTGGGCGAACGGATCGTCGGGGCGATGACGCGCTTCGCCCCGGATCGGGACTGGCGAACGAACGTCGCGCTCGGCGGTGATGTCGCTGACGCCTCCGAGGAGCTCCCCGAAGCCGTCGCCGACCTCGCCCTACGGGCGACCGCGGCCCTCGGCCTCGATTACGCGGGCGTGGATCTCGTCGAAGGGTCCGAGGACTGGTACGTGCTCGAAGTGAATCCAACGGCCGGCTTTCGGGGCCTATTTCGCGCCACCGGTCGAAGTCCGGCACCGGCCATCGCGGCACTGGCGATCAAACGGGCCGGCGGCTCGATCGATTTCGATCGAGTCGATGAACTGAGCGACACCCTGGACGATTCGATCCCGGCATGCAAGCCGCGGCCCCGCCGCTCATACGCGGGCGGCCCGCCGAAGACGGTCGGTCTCACCGAGGAAGTCACCGTATCGGGGACTGGCGGGACGGAGACGGTTTCGGCGAAATCGGACACCGGCGCCGCGCGAAGTAGCATCGACACGGAACTCGCCGCGACCATCGGCGCCGGACCCATCACGAGCATCACACGTGTCAAGTCGGGTAGTTCGAAACAGTCGACGACTCGGCCTGTGGTCGACGTCGTCATCGGGATCGGCGGAAGCCAGCATACCGTGACCGCGAGCGTCGAGGACCGCAGTCATATGGCGTATCCGGTCCTCCTTGGCCGCGATATCCTCGAGCACTACCACGTCGATGTCAGTCGGGGCCTCGAGGCGGACGAGCGTGTGCTCGAAGAATAGGCCCGGAGATGGTGTTTTTTATTAGACCGCCGTGGGAAGTCCCGACTATGGTGGAAGTGATCGCGGGCATCGCGGCGGTGATCGTCGTTCTTGGCGTCCTCTTCGGGGTCCCGCGAGCGGTCGGGACAGATGACGGCGCGGGAACCGCACACTGGCCGGACGTATTTGCTGTGGGCGAGCGCGGTGCCCTGGCATGGCTCGATCGATCGCGGATATGGGATCTGGTGCTCGGGATCGTCACGGTGGTCATCATGGCGGCGGCGATCATGGTGTTCCAGGACCCGGCCATGGTCGGCGAGTTTGGCTCTGAAGTCACCTACGTATTGGGGATCCTCGGCTTTGCTGGCGTGTTCGCGTCGGCGTATCTCGGGGTGCGTCGTGCCGAGGTGAGTAGCGCCGAGGCGGCGTTAATCGCCGGTGTGTTGGTCGGAGTTGTACTTCTGGCTCTCATCACGTATCTGTTGATCAACTAACGCCTAGTACCGGCGAAAAGGGTAGGAGGCGACCCCGTGGGCCCGACGGGCGATTGGACAGCCGCGTGGCTCAAATTCTAAGGGTGAGACACCAGCATGCCGCCCACCAACCGAATTTAGCTCGCGAGCTTACGACATGGGTAACAAATCACCAAGGGTGCGATGTTCGAGCATGGCCCGGTTTCGACCGTCGGCGCTGGATTGGATTTGTTTTGCGCTCCTGATCGTGGGTGCGTTCAACTGGGGCCTCGTCGGGCTCGTAGGCTTGAACGCGGTGGAAGCGTTGCTCGAACCGATCTTCCAGTCCGGGGCGGCCGATATCGTGTCGAGAGCCGTCTACGTCGTCGTCGGCCTGGCGGGGTTGTACTTCTTCTATCCGCTCTATCGCCTCTCGAGGCGGACAGAGTGAGAATGTGGCCCATCTCGACCCGTGTCGAGGGAGACCGCGTCGATCCTCTCTGGGCACGTTCACGGTCCAGGAGAACGACGAGCGTGGCCTCCGGCCCCGTGAATTGGCTGACTCAGGTATATCCGCGTGGAGCGCATGAGTGGTCCGCGTGACTGGTGACCGTGCACCGCGCTGGGAGTACCGATGTCTCCGACCCCCGCGAGAGGAGACGATGAAGGAGGCCAGCGACCCGACAGCCGAACTCAATGACCTCGGTCAGGACGGGTGGGAACTCGTCACTACGATCGATTACGAGGACGGTGGAACGAAATATCTCGTCATGAAGCGGCCGACGCGTGTCGACCCATGAGTGATGACGACACCAAACGGGAGATCTCGACCGCGAACACCATGCGGGAGCGGAGCGAGGAGAGCCGCCTGAAGATCTGGATACTCATGCGGACGAACCGGTTACTTTTGGCGGGTCTTCTCGGGCTCGGGTTTTTTGCTACGTTTCTGGCCTGCAGCGTGGGCCTTGCACCCTCGCTGGAAACGGCGTTACGCGATGCCGATACGATCGAGACGATGTTCTCGACGATGATCGGGGTCATCGTTACGGGGACGACGCTCGTCGTGACCATCAGCCAGTTAGTCCTCGCCCAGGAAACTGGACCCCTCGGCGATCAGCGAAAGCGGATGGCCGATGCGATGGATTTCCGGAGTTTTGCGAGTGACCTGTTCGGCGGTGTGGTGCCTGCCGAACCGTCGGAATTTCTGCGGGCACTCGTCGAGGAAACGGAACGGCGATCCGAAGAGCTCGCACGAGTCGCTGGCTCGAGCGGAAACGATGCGTTCGCCAATGAGGTGGCCACGTTCGTCGAAAGCCTCCAAGGGAATGCCCAGGAAGTCCAAGAGCAGCTCGACGGGGCCCGGTTCGGCACGTTCGACGTCCTCTTTGCGGCACTAAATTTCAATTACTCCTGGAAGATCTATCAGGTCGAACGACTGGCACACGAATTCGACAGCTCCCTTTCCGACGACCAACGAACCGCGCTCGACGAGTTTGAAAAATCAGTTGTGATGTTTGTGCCAGGGCGCGAGAACAACAAGA
>CAYSMB010000105.1:0-6837 GCA_964432005.1 uncultured Halobacteriales archaeon | reverse complement strand
TCGCGGTCCTCGGTACGCTCGTGCTCGCGTTCGGCTGGTACGGCTTCAACGTCGGAACCGCGGCGTCCGTCGTGACGACCGAAGCGGGCGCGATCGAACTCGCCGACTTTGCCTACGTCGGCCGGGTCGCGATGTCGACGACGCTCGGCATGGGCATGGGCGCCATCGGCGCAGGCGTGATCGCCTGGTCGATGACCGGCAAGGTCGACACCCTCTACGTGGCAAACGGGATCCTCGCCGGGCTCGTCGGCGTGACCGGCGTTGCTGACATCATCACGCCGATGGGTGCGCTGGCAATCGGCTGTATCGCCGGTGCCCAGCTCCCGATCGTGTTCCGGCTCGTCGAGAATACTCTGAAGATCGATGACGTGTGCGCCGTATTCCCCGTGCACGGCAGCGCGGGGGTGCTCGGCGTCCTGCTATTCCCCCTGTGGTCGACGAGCGGGACGCCGATCGGCGAGGCGATCATCGGCGGCGGGCTCCTCTCCATCGAGGCGTCGGCCTTCGGCCCGCAGATCCTGGGGATCGCCGTCATCACCATCTGGACGGTGGCGACGACGGCCATCATCTGGGGTGGTCTGAAGGTCGTCGACCACGCGCGAGTCACCGCCGAACACGAGCATGAAGGGCTCGACATCACCGAGCACGGCGTCGAAACGTACCCCGAGTTCGGGCGCGAAGAGCTTGCGACCGACGGCGGTGCAGTCATGGCCGACGGCGGCAACGATGGCGAGATCAAGAAAGTGACCGCCATCGTGCGTCCTGATCGGCTCAACGAGATCAAGACGGCGTTGGCAGAGATCGGCGCACCCTCCCTGACGGTCACCAACGTCGCGGGCCGCGGGAGTCAACCCGCCAAAACCGGGCAGTGGCGCGGCGAGGAGTACACCGTCGACCTCCACCAGAAGGTCCAAGTCGACGTCGTCGTGGCGGACGTGCCCGCGGAGAACGTCGTCGAGGCCATCGCCGAAGCCGCCCGTACGGGCGAGCCCGGGGACGGCAAGATCTTCGTCAGCGATGTCGAAGACGCCCACCAGGTGCGGACGGGCGCCACGGGGCCGGAGGCGGTCTAACCATGCGACCGGCCGAACGGAAGACGGAGCCGATGTACGAATGCTTCGTCTGTGGCGTCCGTCGGCAGGAGATCGAGGAGCGTGAGTGTCCCCACTGCGGGGGACGATTCCGCAACATCGCGAAACCGCGAGACCTGTAGGCGAGCGCAGTCGCGTCGGACGGTTTTATGCCGTTCCTGCTGGACCCTCCAGACATGGACTTCGAACGTCCTTCGTCTCAGGCAGTGTTCGTCGTCGGAGCGATGGGCGTCGGTGCCCTGCTCGCCGCCGTCGGGGCGTGGCTCGGTGCGGGCGTCGTCCTCTTCGGAGGGTTGCTCGGATGGCATCTTGATCGCGAAGGGGACCAGTCGGCCCCATCCCGACCAACCCCCGTGCCGGACGGGGGCGAGCCCGAGATCGAGCTCGTGATGGCGATCATCCGTCCCGGCAAACTCAATGACGTCAAACGGGCGCTCGCGGACGCAGGCGCCCCGAGTCTCACGGTGACGAACGTCAGTGGCCGGGGCACGCAGCCGACCGAGACGGGTCAATGGCGGGGGTCGGAGTACATCGTCGACCTTCACCAGAAGGTGAAAATCGAGTGTGTCGTGACCGACGAGAAAACGGAGGTGGTCGTAGATGCGATCCAGGAGGCCGCACACACCGGAGAACCGGGCGACGGGAAGATTTTCGTGTTGCCCGTTTACGATGCATGCCGCGTCAGCACCGACGAACGGGGCATCGCGGCGATGTGATAAAACAATACTATATACCTTATATGGATTAATGTGTCTAAATATGCGATAGGATAACGTTAAACCGGACCAGGGGCAAGCCGCTCCTAATGATTGCACATCTCGAATACCAGCGGAGGGGCCGGCGGTTTCATCGGCTCCGAGTAGTCCGACGAGGGGATTGTCCATGTCCCGGGTGAACGCCCCAGTCTCCTTCGAGGACGAGAAGTCGAACTGTGGGGTCGGTGTTCTGATGAACCTCGACGGCACGGTCGATCACGACATCGTCGAGGACGGGTTCACGGTTCTCGAGAATCTCGACCATCGAGGCGCCCGCGGACCGGAAGAGAACACGGGTGACGGTGCGGGGATGCTCATTCAGGTGCCCCGGGCGTTCTTCGAGGGCGAAGTCGACGGGCTCGCCGAACACGAGCGATGGGGGGTCGGCCAGATCTTCCTGCCGCGGGATGCCGACGATCGCGAAACCGTCATGGCGTTGATCGAGGAGGTGATCGAGCGGGAGGGCCACGATCTCATTGCGTGGCGCGACGTGCCAACGAACAACGCCGGCCTCGGGGCGACCTCACTCGCCGGCGAGCCCTCCGTCTACCAGTGTTTCGTGAGCTCGGATGCCGAGGACGAGGCAGCCTTCGATCGAGGGCTGTACGTCCTGCGGCGGTCGATCGAACGAGCGCTCCGGGAGTCGGACGCGGCGGGTGCTGAGGAGACCTATATCTGCTCGCTCAATCGACGCAAGATCGTTTACAAGGGCATGCTGACGAACGCCCAACTGCGGACGTACTACCCCGAACTCTCCGACGACCGGGTCCGATCGCGGATCGTCTTCGTCCACTCGCGTTTTTCCACGAACACGCTCGGCGCCTGGGAACTCGCGCATCCGTACCGGACGGTCATCCACAACGGCGAGATCAACACCCTCCGGGGGAATATCAACTGGATGCGGGCCCGCGAGGCCGATCTCGCGACGCCGACGTTCGGGGATGCCGTCGAGAAACTGACCCCGGTGACCCATGCGGACCAAAGCGACACCGCGATCGTCGATAACGTGCTGGAATTGCTCGTCGAGAGTGGCCGATCGCTCCCGCACGCGCTCCGCATGCTCGTCCCGGAGGCCTGGGAGAAAAACGACGACTTGCCGGCCGAACGCCGGGCCTGGTATCGATACCATTCGACCATCAACGAGCCCTGGGACGGTCCGGCGCTGGTCGCGATGACCGACGGGACGAACCTGGGAGTCATCCTGGACCGCAACGGGCTCCGGCCGTGCCGGTATCAGGTCACCACCGACGACCGACTCGTGATGGCCTCGGAAACCGGCGTCCTGGAAACGGATCCGGCCGACATCGTCGAGAAGGATCGGCTCCAGCCCGGACAGCTCTTCTACGTCGACGGGGAGGCGGGTCGCATCGTCCCCGACGACGAGATCTTCGAGGAGCTGACCGATCCGAAGTATGCCGACTGGCTCGACGAACACGAGCTCGACCTCGCCGACGAGATCGCCGAGAACGAGCCGGCGCCGGCCCAGGCGGTCGCGCCAGATGCCGATCTCACTCCGTACCAGCGGGCATTCGGGTTCACGCTCGAGCACATCGATCGCCTCCTGGTGCCGATGGCCGAGGAGGGAAGCGATCCGGTCGGCGCGATGGGCAACGACACGCCACCGTCGGTCCTCTCCGATCACAACAAGACGCTGTTTACTTACTTCAAGCAGCTGTTCGCCCAGGTCTCGAATCCGCCGATCGATTACATCCGCGAGGACATCGTCACGTCGCTGGAACACCATATCGGCCGGCAACGGAACCTCCTGGGGGAGACCCCCGAGCACTGTCGGCAGGTGGCCCTGTCCTCGCCTGTGTTGGACCGGTACGAATTCGCCGCCCTCGCCGATCTCGATCGTGACGGTCTCCAGGCGGCCCGGATCGATCTCACGTACGATCCGTCCGAGATCGGCCTCGCCGAGGCGGTCGAGGCGGCTCGCGCCGAAGCGGTCGCCGCCATCGAGGATGGCGCGGAAATCCTGGTCCTCAGCGATCGCGACGTCGGTCCCGACCGGATGGCGATCCCGAGCCTCCTCGGGACGGGCGGGATCCACCACCAGCTCGTGCGAGAAGGTCTCCGGACGCGGGCGGGGATCGTCGTCGAGTCCGGCCAGCCGTGTGCGGTCCATCACTTCAGCACGCTGCTCGGGTACGGTGCCGACGCGATCTTCCCGTACCTGGCCTACCGGAGCATCGACGAACTGGCCCTCGCGGGCGATCTCGACATGGATGGACCCGCCGCGCGCGAAGAGTACCGCCACGCCCTCGAGCACGGCATCCAGAAGGTGATGTCCAAGATGGGCATCTCGACCCTCGAGAGTTACAAGGGGGCCCAGATCTTCGAGGCCGTCGGGCTCGATTCCGAGTTCGTGGCCGAGTACTTCGAGGGGACGGAGAACCGGACCGAGGGGATCGGGATGCCGGAGCTCGAGGCCGACCTCGCCGAGCGACACGGCTTCGCGTTCGAGGATGAGGTGCCAGGTGCGCTGGAACTCGATCCCGGCGGCGATCTGTACTGGCGCCGGGACGGGGAGTTTCACCAGTGGAACCCCCACACGATCGGCAAGCTCCAGTATGCCGCCCAGACCGGCGATTACGAGGCGTACAAGGACTTCGCCTCGCTGATCAACGAGCAGGAACAGCACCTCCAGACCCTCCGGGGGCTGTTGGGGATCGACACCGAGGGGCGGGAGGCGATCCCCGTCGAGGAGGTCGAACCCATCGAGTCGATCTGCGAGCGTTTCTTTACGGCCTCGATGTCGTTCGGGTCGCTGTCCGCCGAGGCCCACGAGACGCTCGCGGTCGCGATGAACCGGATCGGGGGCACGGGCGGTACCGGCGAGGGCGGCGAGGCCGCCGATCGGTGGAACACCGAGCGCGAGTGCGGGAACAAGCAAGTCGCCTCGGGTCGATTCGGGGTCACCGCGGAGTATCTCGCCAACGCCGATCACCTCGAGATCAAGATGGCCCAGGGCTCAAAGCCGGGCGAGGGCGGACACCTCCCCGGCGAGAAGGTCAACGAGGTCATCGCGGAAACGCGGAACACGACCCCGGGCGTGCCGCTGATCTCGCCGCCGCCCCACCACGACATTTACTCGATCGAGGACCTTGCGCAGCTGATCCACGACCTCAAATGTAGCAACGACGACGCGGACATTCACGTCAAGCTCGTCTCCGAGGATGGGGTGGGCATCATCGCGGCGGGGGTCGCCAAGGCCAAGGCCGACGCCGTCCTGATCAGCGGTCAGTCCGGAGGGACCGGGGCCTCGCCGAAGACGTCGATCAAAAGCGCCGGGCTTCCGTGGGAGCTCGGGATCGCCGAAGCCCACAGAATCCTCGTCGAGAACCGGCTACGCTCGCGGATCCGCGTGCGGGTGGACGGGGGGCTCAAGACGGGTCGGGACTGCGTGATTGCGGCGCTGCTGGGGGCCGAGGAGTTCGGGTTCGGGACCGCTCCGCTCGTGACGTGCGGTTGTATCATGCTGCGCAAATGTCACTGCAATACCTGCTCGGTCGGGATCGCTACGCAGGATCCAGAACTCCGCGAGCGCTTCCCGGGGGATCCCCAATACGTCGTCAATTACATGGAGCACATCGCCCAGGAGATTCGGGAGTACCTCGCCGAACTCGGCTGTCGATCCGTCGACGAACTCATCGGACGGGCGGACCTGCTGTCGACCCGGGACGTCGATCATCCCCGCGCGCAGGGCGTCGACGTCGGCGACATCCTCGATCACCCCGAAGACCCGGAGGACGACCCCCGCAAGACCAGAGAGCAGGACCACGGCCTCGATGACAAGCTCGATCACCGCCTCATCGAGCGCGCCCGCCCGGCCATCGAGGACGAAGAACCCGTCGAGATCAACATGGAGATCGCGAACCGGGACCGCACCTTCGGAACGCTCCTGAGCGCGGAAGTGGCCCGTGCCTACGGCGACGCCGGGCTCCCGACCGATACGATCGACGTGTCCCTAGAGGGGACCGCGGGCCAGAGCTACGGCGCCTTCCTCGCGCCGGGGATCACCATGCGGCTCACGGGTGACGCGAACGACTACTGCGGCAAGGGGCTCTCCGGCGGCAAGCTCGTGCTCCAGACCCCGGAGGACGCGGGCTTCGATCCCGCCGATACGATCATCACCGGCAACGTCGCACTGTACGGGGGAACCGACGGCGAGGCGTATTTCAACGGGCGTGCCGGTGAGCGCTTCGCCGTGCGTAACTCCGGGGTGCAGACGGTCGTCGAAGGGGTCGGCGATCACGGCTGCGAGTATATGACCGGCGGCGTCGCCGTCATCCTCGGAGAGACCGGTCGGAACTTCGGGGCCGGGATGTCCGGCGGCGAGGCCTACGTGCTCGACGAGTCCGGCGAGTTCCCCGATCGCATCAATCGGGACATGGTTCACCTGGAATCGCTCGATGAGCGCGACCGAGAGCTGGTCCGTCGGCTCATCGAAAACCACGTCGCGTACACCGAAAGCGAGCGCGGGGCCGAGATCCTCGAGATGTGGGACGAGGCCGTCGAGCAGTTCGTGAAGGTCATGCCGGACGCGTACGCGGCCGTCGTCGAGGAGCACCTCGCCCAGGGCGAGGACATCCGCGTGAGCCCACCGAATCCGCCGGCTTCACCGGATTCGACGGGACAGGTGATCGGTGATGACTGAACGGCACCCGGGCGGGTACCGGCGTTACCGCCGCGGCGAAATCGGGAAACGCGATCCCGGCGAGCGCATTCACGATCACGACGAGATCTGGCAGTCGGAATGGGACGAAGCGCAGCTTCAGGAACAGGGCGAGCGCTGTATGGACTGTGGGGTCGCCACCTGCATGGGCGGCTGCCCCATCGGCAACATCGTCCCCGACTGGAACGACCTCGTCCACCGCGGAGACTGGAAGGAAGCCCTCGAACGGCTTCATGCCACGAACAATTTCCCGGAGTTTACCGGGTACACCTGTCCGGCACCGTGCGAGGACGCGTGCGTCCTCGCCTACAAC
>CAYSMB010000104.1:5549-6911 GCA_964432005.1 uncultured Halobacteriales archaeon | reverse complement strand
GGGTGCTCGACACCAACCATGGCGGTACCCGCCACGGCGTGTTGACCGATCGTGTCGGACGCAAACCGCTGCTGGTTTCCGGGCTGCTCCTCTTCGGCGGTGGCGGCGCGGCCCTCTCCCTCGTGACCGAGTTCCGCGTCGGGCTCGCCTTCCGATTCGTCCAGGGGGTCGGCGTGTCCGCCGCCCTGCCGCCCATCGTATCGAGCATTCGTGACCTCTATCCGGACTCCCAGGAGGCCACGGCCCAGGGATTTCGCGTGGCGGTGACCGGCGTTTCCCAGGCAGTGTTTTCGACGACCGCCGGGTTTCTGGTCGTCATCGCCTGGCAGTACCCCTTCCTGCTCTACGGACTCGCGATCCCCGTTGGACTCGCGATCGCGATCTGGTTCGAAGAACCGCTCGAACCGGATGATGGCGATGGGGACGTTCCCGATGACCTGACCGGGTATTTCCGGGACGTCCTCGGGGTGATGAGCTATCCCCGGGTCGCCGCCCTGCTGATCGCCCACTCGCTCAATTTCTTCGCGCTCTTTACGTTTTTCACGTATAACTCGCTTGTCATCGTGAGCGTCGCCGACGAGGGCGCCCGCGAGGCCGGGCTGATCGTCGGCACCTTTAGCCTCGTCTACGCGGGGCTTGCCACGCAGGTCGGGCGGATCACGGATCACTTCGAGCGCCGCACGATCCCGCTGCTGGCCGCCCACAGCTGCAACGCGGTCGGACTCGTCCTCTTTGCCCTCGCGCCCCACGTCATCCTCTCCGGGCTCGGGGCAGTCATCCTCGCATTGGGCATGGCCGTCACCACGCCGATGTACCGGAGCCTGATTTCGGGCTTCGGACGACGGGAGATCCGTGGGGGCATGGTCAGCGCCGGCGAGTCACTCGGCTGGATCTCCGTGACCGTGGCGCCCGTGCTGATCGGGCTTGCGATCGGCGGATTGACGCCGATCGTCGGCACGACGGCCGCCCTCCAGATCGCCCTCGTGACCGTGGGCGGACTGACGGGGCTGGGCTGCGTGACGGCCGTGTTCGTCGCCGGCCGGTCGCGCAGGACGCAGGCCGAGCTCGCGCTCGATTAGCCCGCGGCCGAGGGAGGAGGATCTATTAACGGGGCCCCCCGATCCGGATGCAATGGGACTCGGCGCGGATATCGTGACGATGCAGGAACTCTCGGCCGTCGCCCGGGAGAACAATCCGGATCGCCCCGCCGTGGGCGACGGGATCGACGGCCGCACGCTCACCTGGGGAGAATTCGACCGGGCGAGCCAGCGCGGGGCGCAGGCGATCCGAGAGCTGACATCCCAGGGGGATCGGGTCGCGCTCCTCGGCGAAGCGAGCGTGGAGCACGCCATCATGTGGAAT
>CAYSMB010000104.1:0-5539 GCA_964432005.1 uncultured Halobacteriales archaeon | reverse complement strand
AATGCCGGCGTCAAGGCGGGGTGTATCGTCTCGAATTTGCACACCCGTGCGTCGCCGAAGACCCTCCAGACCTGTCTGGGCAAGCTGAAGCCCCGCATCCTGGTCATCGAATCAGAGCATGCCGATTTCGTGGATGAATACGTCCACGGGCGCGAGGAGTTCGGGGTCGACGCCGTCGTGACGCTCGATGAACCCGAACGGGACTACGAACGTCCCGCCGAGGAATTCCGGTCGGACCAGCCCGAAGAGGATCCCGACGTCCTCGTCGACCCGTCCGACATCGCCGTGGTCCAGTGGACATCGGGGACGACGGGTGCGCCGAAGGGATGGGCCCACAGCCACGAGGGCCTGGCCCTGCGCGGGATGAAACTCGCGCACAAAAAGCAGTTCACCCGAATCACCCGGGTGGCGAACATCTTCACTCCCTCCTTTTCGGCCTGGTACTCGACGGCCCTGCCCACGTTTCTGGCCAACGCGTCGATGTACTTTCAGGTCGACTGGGATCCCGCCTCGTATCTCGAACTCGTCGAATCCCGGGAACTCACAAGCACGAACCTGGTCCCGACGATGTGGCGGGAGATCCTCCGATACGATGACCTCGGCGAGTACGACCTCAGCAGTTTCGAGGCCATCGAGGTCGGCGGCGAAACCCTCGATACGACGACGCTCGAACGGCTCCAGGAGCATATCTGCGAACGGGTGACCCAGTCGTACGCGGCCACCGAGGTCGTCGGCACCACGATTTCGAGCCCGGAGATGACCGGCGATCGGATCGACAGCGTCGGCAAGCCGCTCATGGGGACGCGGATCCGCGTGATCGAGCGCGGGGGGACCCACGAGGACGTCCTCGAGCCCCACAAGGTCGGCGAGGTCGTCGTCAAAGGCAGCGACGCCCCGGTGTGGGCGTGGGACGATACCGCGAAGGCCCACGAGGCCTTCGGCGACGGCTGGTGGTACTCGGGCGATCTCGGCTACAAGGACGAGGACGGCTATCTGTACATCGAGGGCCGTGCCGACAACATGATCCTCTCGAAGGGGATCAAGGTGTTTCCGACGCCGGTCGAAGAACGGCTCAATGACCACCCTGCCGTCGTCGAGTCGGCCGTGATCGGCGTGGACGACGAGGAGTACGGCCAGATGGTTACGGCGATCGTGACCGCCGAAGGCGATGTTTCGGCCGAGGAACTCGACGAATGGTGTCTCGACACCGACGAACTCGCGCGCATCGAGCGACCGCGTGCGTATCACTTGGTCGACGAACAGCTCCCCCGAACCTCGAGCGGCAAGCTGGATCGCCAGGAAATCCTCGAGGATATCGCCGACGATTAACCCGGTTTAGACGGCGACGTAATCCTCGAACATCCGGTCGTCCGGTGCGTCGAGATCGAACAGGCGTACCGCGTTCCCACCCATGATGAGGTTGAGCTTGTCCTGTGGGAGATCGACCTCCTGGGCGAACTTGAAGATCTGTCGGAAGCTCGCCCCCCAGTAATCGGGCATGTGGGCGGGGAGCCCGCGGCTCGCGATCTGCTCCCAGAAGACCGGCGGATCCTCGTTGGGCTGGTGGTGCTGGACCATCGAAGCGCCCCAATCGTTGCCCCACAGCAGCTGATCGACCTCGATGTTCGGGTCGTTCATCGGTTTCTTGAGCAGGTCTTTCCAGTACAGGCCGACTTCGATGTAGATGTCGTCGAAGGTCCCGGCGACCTGGCAGACGTCCTCGACGTAGGAGTCCTGCCAGCCAGCTTGCATGCCGCCGTGATGGAAGACGATCGGCACCTCGGGGTATTCGGCCTTCAGCTGGGATGCGAGCGTCGGGTCCTCCCAATCGGGATAGAGGTTAAAGAGGTGATTGCCCCCGTATCCGGCCGCGTAGCCGGTATGCCAGCCGACGGGGACGTCGTGGTCGGCGGCGACGTCGAAGACCTTCCGGATGTGATCCTTCCGTTCCTTCCATTCGATCGGTTCGGTGCGTGTCGGATCCCCGCGAATGCCCTCCCCCGTCATCACGAAGCCATCCCGATTCAGCCAGTAATCGAGCTCCTCGCAGGCGGCATCCCAGGACCATTCCTCCTCCCCGCGAAGCGCTTTCTTCTTGGTTTGCACCGGGGCGGCCGCGGCGACGAACTTGTCGGGATCCTCTTCGATGATCTGCTGGTTGATCCGGTTTTCCATCCCGAAGCCACACAGCAGGAGACACATGTCGACCCCGTAAGTCTCCATGTCCCGGAGGACCCGGTCGGAGTTGTCGTAGACGATGACTTCGTCGTCTTCGTCGGCCTCGTCGGCGTTCACGGCGGCCTTCATCCGATCGGCGAGGTTCCCATAGGAACTGTCGCCGCTATCCTGCACCCGGGCGGCATGGCGCTGGGCATGACAGTGCGTTTCGACGATGAATCTACCAAGACGCATCACGCAGACCCACTCACCCTCGAACCATAACGATTATGAAATATCGGAATCCGGATACCCGATCTCCCTCCTTTGGACGTTCTCGCGACCACGCATACACGTCGCCTTGCTCGGTCACGCACGGTCGCGTCGATCCGGGCCGGATCACTCGCGCAGCGCCGTGTCGAAGAAGACCCACTCCTCACCTTCGACCAGCACATCCGTGACGGTCCGTTCGTCGAGGATCACGAAACCGGCGTCCCGAATGTCCTGTCTGGTGCGTTTTGCCCCGGCGATATGCCACTGCATCTCGACGCTCGATTCGAGCCAATCGGGGTTTCGTCCCTCCCACGCTTCCTTGCCCTCCACGATGAGGACGCGACCCCCGGGACGCACGACACGCGAAAACTCCGCGATGGCTTGGGGATGCTGCGCTTCTGGTACGTGGATCAGGGAGTAAAACGCCAGGACCCCGTCCATCGAAGACTCGTCGAGCGGGAGACGGGTAAAATCGCCCTGCACCAACCCCGAGTCCGGGAGATTTTCGTCCGCGCGCTCGAGTTGGCGACTCGAGATATCGAGTCCGATTCGCCGCGAGTTCGGTCGCCGCTCCCCGATCGCTCGCAGGATCGGCCGTCCGTCACCACAGCCAGCATCGAGAAGGGACCCATCGGGTGGAATCGCATCGAGAAAGCGTTCCAGGATGGCCCGTTCCTCTTCGTCGAACGAGCGCCGGGCCGCGAACGCGGCCGCCGCGCCGTCGTATCCTCGACGAACAGTGTCCTTGTCCACCATAGCACTCCTACGCCAACGGTCCCTTATCTCGACTGCGATGAGCCTCGCGGGATCACATTGACGCGTCCTCGCGGGCCATAGCCGGGTTTATATCTGGCCACCGTGACCCTCCGTTACGAATGGATTTGGAGAGGCTTTTCGATCCCAGCGGCATCGCGGTCATCGGGGCGTCGACGACCCCCGGCAAGCTGGGGTATGAAGTGATGAAGAACGTCGCGGAGTACGACGCACCGGCGTACCCGGTCAACCCTTCTTCCGAAGGAAAGCTTTTCGACCAGCCGATCGTCGAATCCGTGACCGATATCGACGGCCCACTTGATCTGGCCATGATTGCCGTCCCGTCGCCGATCGTCCCGAGCGTCCTCGAGGAATGTGGTGAGGCGGGCGTGGGCGCTGCCGTCATCTTCGCCGGTGGCTTCGCTGAGACCAGCGAGGAGGGCGAGGACCAGCAGGCCGAACTGGTCCGCATCGCCGACGAACACGACATGGTCCTCCTCGGACCGAACACGAACGGCTTCTTCATCCCGGAAAAGGACCTCTGGGGGACCTTCATCGCTGGGATCGACCCCGTCGAGTCGGACAACATCGCGGTCATCTCCCAGAGTGGTGGCGTCGGCCACGAACTTTCCGTCCTGGCTACGAACGAAGGTCGGGGCGTCTCGGCGATGGTCGGCCTCGGAAACCGGGCGAACCTCGGATTCGAGGAGACGATCGCCTACTTCGACGAGGACGAGAACACCGACGCGATCGTGCTCTACATCGAGGGGGTCAGCGATGCACGCGGGGTGCTCAAAGCCTGCGAGGCCGCGGACACGCCGATCGCGGCCTACAAGGCCGGTCGCGAAGACGTCGGGGAGTTCGCGGAGTCCCACACGGGCGCACTCACCGGGTCCTACGAGCTCTACCAGGGCGGATTCACCCAGCACGGCGTCGTCTCAGTCGACTCGATCATGGAGCTCTTCGACGTGGGCGCGGCGCTGGCGGACTGTCCTGCCCTCGACGGGGAGCGTGCGGCGATCGTGACCGCACAGGCCGGACCGGGCATTATCATCGCCGACCGGCTCAAGCGCATCGACGCGCCGCTGGCGGAGTTGAGCGAGGCGACTCAGGAGGAGATCTCCGAGCTGCTGCCCGGTATCACGTTCACCGACAACCCGGTCGACACCGGGCGGCCCTCCCCCGAATTCGGTGAGATCGTCGAGGTGGTCGCCCACGACGATGACGTCGATCTGCTGATCGTCTTCGAGTTACACGAGATCGGGCTCGGGTATCCCCTCGAGGAGTTCCAGCGGATCCTCGACGACGTCGACAAGCCAGTGGTCTTCGGGACCGGCGGGATCGATCACGTCATGGAGGAGGACCTGCAGGCCGTGCGAGATCTGGGGATTCCGACCTATACGACACCCGAACGCACCGCTGACGCCGCGAGCGCGCTCGTGCGTCATTACCGGGCGGCCAATGGAGGTGAGGACCGATGAGCGGGAGCGACATCATCGAACACGTCCGCGACGAAGGGCGAACCGCGCTGACCGAGGAGGAGGCCAAGGGGCTCTTCGCCGACATCGGGATCGCCGTTCCCGCGCACGCCGTCGCGACGTCGGTAGAGGAGGCCACCACCGAGGCCGAGCGGATCGGGTATCCGGTGGTCGTGAAGGTGTCCTCGCCGGCGGTCCAGCACAAGACCGAGTGGGCCGGCGGTCGCGGCGTTCAGGTGGGCCTCATCGACGAGGCGGCAGTCCGGGAGGCGGCCGAGGACATCCTCGCGGCGGCCGACGATCAGGGGATCGACGCGGGGGTCCTCGTCGAGGAACAACTCGACACCGATCCAGGTACGGAGCTGATCGTCGGCGGCGTCCGCGATCGGGCCTTCGGCCCCGCGGTGCTGGTCGGCCTCGGCGGGATCTTCACCGAGATCTTCGAGGACACGAGCCATCGGCTGGCCCCGCTGTCGTCGGCGGAGGCCCGGTCGGCGATCGAGGAGCTCCAGTCCGTCGTGCTGCTCGACGGGTTCCGCGGGCGCCCACCCGCTGACATCGACGCGATCGCCGAGACCGTTAGTGCGGCGGGGGATCTGCTCGCGGAACACGATGCCATCGCGGAGATCGACGTCAATCCCCTCCTCGCCACGGAGGACGGCGTCGTTGCCCTTGACGCGCTGATCACGCTCGCTGACTAGCCCAAAACCGCTTCTCTCGATATCTCGCGATTCGGAAGACGAAACCGCGAAAAGTGAGATCCCCGATCAGAAGGGGAACTCCCGCTGGTCGTGCTGGATGGATGTCCAGCGCGTCCGCGTGAGCGCCCGCATGAGCTCTTTGGCGTTGTACCGGCCCAGCCCCGAATCCTTCACCCC